>JBARHO010000041.1:0-2696 GCA_049799275.1 Thermoplasmata archaeon | reverse complement strand
ATGAGTCAGGTGATCGTGATGGCCGCGGTCACCCTGGAGAACCCGGACAACCAACACCTCCGCCCGATGATCGAGGAGCTGGAGCGAGAGCTGGGTGGGCTCCCGCGAAAGCTCCTCGCGGATGCCGGATACTTCAGCGAGGCTCAGATCCGTGGAGCGGAGGCGAAGGGGGTCGAGGTGTACTGCCCACCCGAGCCGTGGAGGGTAGCGGAGACCGCCCCATGCCCACGAGGCCGCCCTCCCCTCAACGAGCGATTCACCGGGCTCATGCGACGGAAGCTTCGGAGCGTGAGAGGGCGGGCGGAGTATCGGTGGCGGAAGGTCCGAGGTGAGTGGTTCCTCGGATGCCTGGCGCACAATCTACGGAAGATCCATCGGGCCCGGGTGGGCTGACCGGGGAACACATTCACACAGGAACGGCCGACGGATCACCACAGTCACAGGGTCAGGCCAGACCGGACGGAGTACGGGGACAGGCTCCTAGGCGTGCTCGGGCGACGACGGACCCTGCTCGTCCTTCGCGATGTCTCGTTCTTCCCGAACGTTCGGTTCCGGGACATCCTGCGGAACAACAAGGGATTGAGCGCCCGCATGCTGTCCATGCGATCGCGGGAACTGCAGAAGGAAGGCCTGATCGTCCGATCCGAGGATCTCGCGAACTCGCGGGAGGTCCACTACCACCTTACGAAGACGAGACGGGGTGCCGTCCCCATCCTGAGCGCCTTCATCCAGTACGGGACCAAGCACCGAGCATCGAAAGTGTCCAAGGACGGTAGGCCACGCACGATGGGCCAGCTCTTCCCTGGGGATCGCGGGTACATGTTGGGCGACCTCCAGGACCATGCCCGGTCTTCCGGCATGCCGAGCCGCCCGGCGCGCCCGACACGATCCGCACTGACCGGCTTCGCGGACGCGGACCCCCGCCGCGGGTCCCGAAGGCCGCCCCGTGCCTAGGCCAGTTTCTCTACCGAGACCACTTTGCGCTTGGAGCCGACCGAATCCTGTCGGAAGCGCTCTAGATACCACTTTTCTGGGCACAACATACCATTCTCCGCGAACGTGTCGGAGAAGACCACCCCTTTCAGTCCGGGGCGATCGACCGCATAGGTGACGCGATATCGGGTCATGCCGATGGCACCGGCTTCAACCCGATAGGTCGTGCCACGGACCGAACGGACGGACGAACGCGAGCGTGCGGGGTGCGTCGCTCTATACGCGGGGGTCTGACCGCCATCCCCAACTGCTGGATCGCCCCGAGGAACACGGTGGAGTAGTACGGACAGTTCCACGCCGTCTCGTGCGAACGGGTCGTGGTGATTATGCTCTTGTCAAACTTAGCTGGGGCGCATCCCCAGGGGCATTCGAACGACATCTAGGATATCTCCTTGACCATTCCATCACCAGTGCCCTATTAGGCCCCACCTCAATTGCGGTTGACCCGCACGTTCGAACGGCCCCGGGCACTGCCGCATATCAACGGTCGATCTCGAGGGGGACGCCCCCGACCCGATGGTCGCGACATAGAACGCGAGGATGGGGCCCCTGACGGACCCATCGAGCGATAGGGACCGCCCCAAACGGGGGGAGCATCGGGCCAGCTTGACCGGAGTTGACCGAGCCATCTTATAGGCCGTTCCCCCGGAATAGCCATTCGGTGAAGTACGTCTACGCGGTAGAGCAATGGGCACGGTCCTCGATCTTCCTATAGAGCTCTACAACTTTCTCGATCTGCCCGCGCCCCAGAGCCTGCTCATCCGGGGACCTCCCGGAGCCGGGAAGAGCACCTTGGCGCTCGGGCTCTTGGAGAACTTCCGAGGGCGTCGGTTCCACATCTCCGGGCGGGTCACGACCTCAGAGCTCACTCGAGAGTTCCCCTGGATGGTCCGGAAGGGGAACATCCACGTGATCGATACGGCGCGACGCGCCGGCCGGCTCAAGGATGCGGCCCAGGCCATCTCCACCCTTCGGAGGATGATCGCGGACCCGGACAACTCGGATGTGGTGGGTGGGCTCTGGCTGCCGGATCCGATCCAGGTGGCCTGGAGCGCAACGGACGCGCGGGAGCCGTCCATGGTCGTGATCGATTCTTGGGATGCGCTGATCGAGCGGTACATGGGAGCGCCGTCGGGCGAAGAGACCCTCCCGAACCGTTCGGAGCTCGAGCGGCTCCTCCTCGACCAGATGAGCCAAGCCCCCGTGTTCCTGATCCTGGTCCTCGAACGGCAAGAGCCGACCCAATTGGACTACCTGGTGAACGCGGTCCTGGAAACGACATCGGGGAGCCAGGGCGGGCGGCCGGAGCGTTGGCTCCAGCTCCGCAAGCTACGCGGCACGCGGATCGACAGTCCCGCCTATCCCTTCACGCTCGAAGGGGCGCGGTTCCAATGCATCGCCCCGATGCCGACCCAGGTGTTGAACCAGAACCGGCGGCCCGAGGTCGAACCGGACCCGATCCAAGGTCTGATCTGGCCCGGTAGTTCCGACTTCGTGGCGGCCTTCGGCCGTCTGCGGGTCGGTCGGGTCACCCTGTTCGAGAAGGACATCTCGGTGGCCAACGAGGCCATGGCCCTGATGGTCGAGCAGGTCGCCAGTCACGTCGTGAAGAGCGGGGGCCGGGTCGTCAATGTGCTGGCTCCGGATATCAGCCCCGTGGAGGTCTTGAACATGTATGCCCAGATCCTCGCGAAGAACGAGAT
>JBARHO010000040.1:0-14867 GCA_049799275.1 Thermoplasmata archaeon | reverse complement strand
ATGCATGCGGGTTTATGTACCGGCATCACGCGTACAATCTTGACCCGATGTCCGCTGGCTCCGAGAACCCGGTCCGGGCCACCCTCATCGCCATCCTGAAGCAGCTCAACATGGCCGACGCGCGCGGCGACGGCGCTGCCGCGGAGCAAGCCCTCGAGCTCCGTGAATTAGAGCAACGTCTCCACGACTTCTGGGCGATCGAGCAAGGCTCGGCGAAGGTGGCGCAGGCCGTCGGTCTCCTACTCAGGAACGGCATGGTCGTGACGACCCGAGGGGCCGATTATTCTTGGCA
Organism: Thermoplasmata archaeon; assembly: GCA_049799275.1. Taxonomy (GTDB): domain Archaea; phylum Thermoplasmatota; class Thermoplasmata; order Lutacidiplasmatales; family UBA184; genus Lutacidiplasma. Next base: position 14,575 of record JBARHO010000040.1, on the reverse strand, counting down.
GCGCCAGCGGGAGATCGCCCAACGGTACCAGATCACATCCGACGGCAAGAAGTTCCTCGTCGATTCCCTCACCACCTCCGACCGGATCAGTTAGGCCTCCCGAGCGCCGCAGGGCCGAGCTCGCTCGGATCTCCGGTCTAGGATCGGTCACGCTCCAGCGAACCGCAGCCTCTCTTCCGCCTCCTCGACCAATCGGTCCCGGACCGGTGACGGCCCGTCATCGATCGTTTCGATCTTCGCATTGTACGCCATCAGCCAAAGCCCCGCCGCCCAAGCGATCTCTCGCTCCTTGGCGCTCCAGGGACGACCACGCGCGACCTCGTACGCCGCTAGGAACGACGTCGTGTCCTCGATCGAAGCGGCCGTGGGCCGCTCCTCGGCCGGGAACGCGGCAGCGCCCGCTCCGGCGATCACGGCCTCGGGGCCGGCCACCACGCTGTCCCAGTCGTGGACGACGTGCAATCGGTCCTCTTTCCAGCGGATGTCCTGGGATTCCCAATCCGCATGACCGACGACGAGGGGCAAGGTCGAGCGCCCGAGTCGGGCCCGTGCCCTCTGCGCGGTCTCGTCCAGCCATGGAGGCCCTGCTTGGGAGTTGAGATCGAACGGGCGATCTGGGGGCTGGGGCCAGAGCCGCGCACGTAGTTCGCCCCCGCCGAACCATGGAGGGCTCGGGGACAGGGATGGGGCCTCGGCATAGGGTGCGGCGCTCCGTACCAATCGCTCCAAAGCCTCGGCGAAGAGGTGCGGGGAATCCGGCCCGAGCGCTAGACGACCACCGCCCACTACGAGCGCCTCGGCTGTCCCGACGCGTCCGTCGGCAGCCAGCGGGGAGGGGCCGGCTAACGGTTCTGGGCATGGAAAGCCGGCGTGCCATAAGCGACGCTGGACCTGGATGCAGGCGGCGAGCCGGGCCGAGCCGAGGCGCACCTTGAGGACGACCTGCCGGCCATCCTCAAGCTCGACCGCCAGGACCTCGGATAAGTGTCCGGTCCGCCAAAGCACCCGGACGGGCCGAGCGCGGAGCCATTGGGCGCACCACGACGCGATCTCGTTCGTACCGACTGTCGGGGCCCGCAAGTTCGACCGTACAGCTCGCGCGAAGGGTGCTCGCGATAAGAAGCGAGTGGGATCCGACCAGGTCCGGCGATGGCACCCTGGCCGCGCACCGGACCCGGAACTCGGTCGCCGGTCCGTAGTAGCGCCTTGAACGGGCCGGTGGATCGACCACGGAAGAGGGGGACACGCTCAATGAGCGGAGTGGAACCTTCGGACCTCTTTCAAAAAACCTATCCCCAGGTCCACTTTGTCCAGGGTGCCGAATCGGCGAGCGATCTTCCGCGCGTCCTCGAGCCAGGACCCTGGGGCTCCGTTGTTCATGTCGCGGGAGATCTTCAGCGCGTACGCCTGTCGTTCCGGGTTCACGAGGCGCATGTACCATACAACCTGAGGAGAGGCATAGATGCCATGACGGGTCCGATAGGCGTACGCGAAGAAGTCCGCTCCCGAGCGGTTCCCGGAATACAATCCCGCATCGAGAACGTCGAAATCGACCAGCGCCCCATCCATCCGGACCTGGCCACCGATCATGCCCGAGATAGGAGGTTCGACAAAGTAAAACGCGGGATCCTTCGAGAGCTGTTCCGCGGCCCGCTCCAGGTCGTCCACGAGAACGAGGGCGTCGATATCCTCGGTCGTTGTGCGGAGCCCGCTGGCAAGGATGGCCTCCCCCCCGACCACAAGCGAGCGGATCCCGTTGTCCGACAGGATCCGGTGGAACTCTTTGGCGCTCACGCCAAGAGCCCGACGCGCACATTGTTACGATCGAGCCGAGCGAGCGACCTCTCAGGCAGCTCGTTCCCGATCTTCGGGATCCCCGGGGCCACTTGCTGCAACCGGACCTGCGTCGCCATCCGCTCGGCCTTTTCCTGGATCACGCGGACGGTGAGCCGATCCGGCCTGAGCACGTCGGAGTTCCGTAACGCGAGCGCTCGAGCCGCGAACGGGTCGAGGTCCAGGAGCATGGCCACGATGAGATCCTCGAGACGCGGCGAGTCGACGGACTCCCGGTCCACGAACACGATCGTGCGGAACGTGGTGTCCACGGCGGCGGCCCACTCCCGGGCGACAATGAGCCGGGGCGGGAACTGGGTCGGAAAGCCGAGCGCCGACACGATCTCATCGGTCAGCAAGTAGACCGGCAGGTCCGCCCGACGCGCTTCCTCGACGTCCCCCGCCGTTTCCAAGCGGATCCGGTACCGAGTTTTCGGACGTCTCGGGACCCGCTCCTCGGGAACGAAGATCCGCGGCACGCGGTGCGTCTCCTTCTCCCGGACGACGGTGAGATCGGGCCGCATCGAATAGACAATCGATGCTATGTATTTATACTTCGCCGCAGCGACGTTCTAGGTCACAGCTCGTGCATTCCGCGGTCGGCCCACGACCGACGGCCGGGACATTGGGAGAACGTACCGGACGTGAACGATGTACCGTGCGCGATCTCCGATGCGCCAAAACTCGCCGGACCGGGCGAATGACCGGGAGCTGAGATCTCTCCCGCCAAATGGTTAAGTACCCCACCGAGGTGGGAAACGCATGTCGAGAATTCACTCCGGACGCAAGGGGCGTTCGGGTTCCCACCGTCCCTATCCGCTCACCAAACCGACTTGGGTGACGATGGAGTCCAAGGACGTCGTCGAGGAGGTCACGAAGCTCTCGAAATCGGGCCTCTCCGGTGCTCAGATCGGCGCCTCTCTGCGGGACGGGTTCGGGATCCCGTCCGTCCGCGCGGTCACCGGCGTACGGATGCGCGACCTGCTGGCCCAACAGGGCGTTCGTCCCGAGCTCCCCGAGGACCTCCAGGCCCTCCTGAAGCGGGTGGTCCACCTCCAGCGGCACCTCGTCATCCATCCGAAGGACAATGCGAACCGGCGGGGATTGAACCTCATGGAGTCCCGGATCCGTCGTCTCGCCCGCTACTATCGCCAGCACAAGATGCTCCCCGAGAACTGGAGCTACACGGCCGCCGGTGCGGCCCTCCAGGTGGAGTGATGCCTTCGGGCCCGGAAACCTTCGTCACGAGTCCGGTCTACGCCCAAGAGTTCCTCCGCGCGCGCGAGCTTCTGCTCGCCCATCGGCGGCGCTGGCGGGTGATCTATCACTACGACGGGGACGGCATCGCGAGCGCCTCCTCGGCGTTGCGCGCGTTCGAGCGATTGGCGTACCCGAGCCAGGCGACCGCGCTCTTCGGCGTCGAATCGACCCGCATGGGCGAGCTCCTCTCGGCCACCCAGGGCCCGGTCCTCATCGTCGATACCGGGTCGAGCTGGCTCGACCGCATCGTGCAACACCCGTTCCCCGTCGTGATCCTGGACCACCACCAATATCCCGGGGCCCCGAACCCACCCCCGTTGCCACCCCACGTGGCGTTCGTCAACCCGCTCGACTGGGGCGTGGACGGGATGAGCGAGCTCTGCGCGGCCTCGCTCACCTGGCTCTTCACGATCTTCCTCGACCCGATCAACTGGGACAACGCCCCGTGGGGGCTCTCGGGCATCATCGCGGACCGCCAGCACCAAGGGGGCCTCAAGGGGCTCAACACGCGGCTCGTCGACGAAGCGGTCCACCGCTCCTTGCTGATCAAGCGGAAGAGCATCCCGCTCATCGGACCCAACGTCCAAGAGGCGTTGGTCCAAGGGATCGATCCGTACGTGCGCGGGCTTTCGGGCCGACCCGAGGCCGTCCGCACCCTCCTGGAGGGCCTTTCCATCGATGGGGCCAAGAACCCCCTCGATCTAGTTCCGGAAGAGGAGGAACGCCTCGTGAGATCGCTGCGGGACCGGCTGACCCATCAGGGTACCCGGCCCGAGTTCCTGGAGGTCCTGACCCAGGACCGCTGGACCGTCCCGTCCCTGGGACGGAGCGCGGACGAGCTCTCCAATCTCCAGAACGCGACCGGTCGGGTCGGAGCGCCGAGCCTCGGGGTCGGGCTCGCCCTCGGCGACGCCGCTTCGCTCCAGCGGGCCGAGGTCGCCGAAGCGGAATGGCGTCAGACGATCCTGAGCGGCCTTCTCCGCATCGAGCAGTCGGGGGTCCATCAGATGACCTCGATCCAATGGTTCGAGAGCCCGGACCGGTCCCTGGCCGGCACCCAGGCGGGGCTCGGCATGACCTATCTGCTCGACTTCCACCGGCCGGTGTTCGTCTTCTCCACGGAGGACGACCGGCTCAAGGTCTCGGGACGCGGCACCCTCTGGCTCGTGCAACAAGGGCTCGATCTCTCCATTGCCTGTCGTGTCGCCGCGAGCACCGTGGGCGGCGAGGGCGGAGGGCACCGGGTCGCCAGCGGAGCGACCATCCCCGGCGATCGTCGGGATGATTTCCTTGCCGCCGCCAACCGGATCGTGGGCGAACAGTTGTCGGGCCTCGCCGCTGGGAGCGCCGCATGAGCCCGGCCACGCCCGAGGCCGTGGCCCCGCCCCCCGAGGACCGGATCCGCGATCGACCGCTCGAGCGGGAGATGCACCAATCGTACATCGATTACGCGATGAGCGTGATCGTGGGACGAGCGCTCCCGATCGCGCGCGACGGACTGAAACCGGTCCACCGTCGCATCCTCTGGTCGATGTGGGAGAGCAACGCGACCCACGACCGGCCGTACCGGAAGTCCGCCCGTACCGTCGGGGACGTGCTCGGGAAGTACCACCCGCACGGGGACCTCTCGGTCTACGACGCGCTCGTGCGCATGGCGCAGGTCTTCTCGCTCCGCTATCCCCTCATCGATGGGCAGGGGAACTTCGGCTCCATCGACGGCGATTCTCCCGCGGCGATGCGGTACACGGAGGCGCGCCTGAGCCCGCTCGCCGAGGAGATGCTCCTCGACATCGAGAAGGAGACCATCTCCTGGACCGACAACTTCGACGGGACGCTCAAGGAGCCGCTCCTCCTCCCGGGCAAGGTCCCCAATCTGCTCATCAACGGCTCGGCCGGGATCGCGGTCGGGATGGCCACGAACATGGCCCCCCACAATCTCGGCGAGATCGTCGACGCGCTCCAGCTCGTCCTGAAGGACCCGGCCGCGACCTTGGACGACCTCATGCGTCTCGTACCGGGGCCGGACTTCCCGACCGGCGGTCTCCTCTCCGCCTCGAGCGGGATCCGGGTCGCCTACGAGACCGGCCGGGGGACGCTCCGGATCCGGGGCAAGGCGGAGATCCGGGAGCGCAACGGACGGGACGAGATCGTCATCACCGAGATCCCGTACGAGGTCAACAAGACGAGCCTTCTCCAGCTGATCGCGGACCTCGTGAAAACGAAGCGGATCGACGGCATCACCGATCTCCGGGACGAGTCCGACCGCAACGGGACCTCGGTCGTGCTCGAGCTCCGACGGGACGCGCCCGCGGAGATCGTCCTCAACCGGATCTACGAGCACACCCCGCTCGAGACGAGCTTCGGGGTGATCAACCTCTGCATCGTCGACGGGCGGCCGAAGGTCCTGCCGCTCAAGGACCTCCTGCTCCTCCATCTCGACCACCGGCGCGAGATCCTGACGCGACGGACCGAGTTCGACCTCAAGAAGGCCGAGGAACGCCGCCATCTCTTGGAGGGGTTCCTCACCGCGCTCGACCATATCGAGGAGATCATCCAGATCATCCGCCGGTCGAAGGACGTCCCCGCCGCGGAGAGCTCCCTCATGGGAAAGTTCCTGCTCTCGGTCGAGCAGGCGAAGGCGATCCTCGACATGCGCCTCTCCCGCCTGACGGCCCTCGAGCGCGAGGCGATCCTCAAGGAGCGGGCGGAGAAGGAGGCGCTCATCGCGCGCTATCGGGCGATCCTCGCCTCCCCGTCGGAATTGGACGGCCTCATCGCCGAGGAGCTCGACGATCTCAAGGAACGCTTCGGCGACGCCCGGCGGACCCAGATCGTCCCGGCGTTCACCGAGCGCACGCTCGAGGACCTCATCCCGGACACCGACGTCGTCGTACTCGTGACCCGGGACGGGTACATCAAGCGCCTCCCCCTCGACCAGTACCGCCGCCAACGGCGGGGCGGGAAGGGCCTCGTGCAGATGGAGACGAAGGAGGAGGACTACGTCATCCGGACCTTCGTCACCCGGACCCACGACAACGTGCTCTTCTTCACGAACCTGGGCCGGGTCTACCGGCTCAAGGCGTACGAGCTCCCGGAAGGGAGCCGCCATTCCAAGGGAAAGGCGGTCATCAACCTCCTCCCGCGCCTCAAGGACGGCGAGAAGGTCCAGACCCTCCTCCCGGTCCGGGACATGGCCACGACGGGCTTCCTCTTCTTCGGCAGTCGCCACGGGATCGTGAAGCGGACCGCCCTGGACCAGTTCCAGAACATCCGCGTGAGCGGGATCCAGGCCGCTCTCCTCGAGGACACCGACGAGCTCGTCGACGTGGCCCTCATCACCGACGAGAAGATGGAGATCATCCTCGCGACCCAGGGAGGCCAGCTCGTGCGGTTCCTCCTCGGGGACGTCCGACCGATGGGACGCGCGACCTACGGGGTCTTCGGGGTGCGCCTCTCGGTGGAGAAGGGCGACCGGGTCGTCACGATGGCGCCGGTGAGCGACCAATACCCGTTCCTCCTCACGCTGACCTCGACCGGTTTCGGGAAGCGCAGCCCCACGACCGACTACCGGCGGACCCGCCGGGGCGCGATGGGGGTGCGGACGATCCGGACGGGCGGACGGAACGGTTCGGTCGTCGCGGTCCTCCCGGTCACCGAGGAGTCCGAGGTGCTCGTGACGACCCGGCGGGGCATCACCATCCGGCTCGCGGTCTCAGGGATCCGCGCCCAGGGTCGGAACACCATGGGGGTCCGGATGATCCGCCTCGAGGAGGGCGACGAGGTCCGGGACGCGATCGTGCTGCCCGACGTCATCGAGGCCCTCGGAGAGCGGCCGCCGCCCCCCGCCCCCGGCGGGCCGGACACCCCCAGCCCCCATGCCGCTTCGGATGAAGAGCCGGAGCTCGGCGAGGAGGAAGGGCCCGAGCCGGAGGAAGAGCCCGAGGACGTCGCGGAGCCGGAAGACGAGGACGAAGGTACGGTCGAGGACGGTGCGCCGCCGAAAGAAGAGGACGACTAGATCCGTCCTCCATTGCCCGCATTGCAACTCGAGCCACCTCGTGGTCGTGGCCGGCATGATCACGGGCGCCCGGTACCACTGCCTCGATTGTGATTACGTCGGCTCGCTCGTCCTCGAGGTGGACGAGCCGCGGACGGGACCGGAAGAGCCGCTGGCCTGAGCCGTTCTACGACCCCATCGGGGGTTTGACCGGGGCGCCCGTTCGGAGCGCATCGACCAACCGTAGGGCCCGTACCGTGGGCGCCACATCATGGACCCGCACGATCTCGATCCCCTGCAGGCCCAACTGCACCGCGGCGGCCAGGCTGGCCTCGAACCGGGCCTCCAACGGCAGTCCTCCGGTGGCCCACCCGAGGAACGATTTCCGGGACGCGCCGACGACAACAGGTAGTCCCAACGACCGGAACTCCCCGATATGCCGCAGGAGCTCGAGGCTCTGGGAGGCGGTCTTCGAGAACCCCAGTCCGGGATCGATCAGCAACTGCTCCTCGGCGACTCCGTCGGCGATCGCTCGATGGACCGTCCCGGCGAGCTCACGGTAGACCTCGCCGCGAACGTCCGAGTACTGGGTCTGCTCCTGCATCGTCGTGGGGGTCCCGCGCATATGCATCAGGATCGCCGGGGCGCCAGTGCGGGCGATGAGCCGCCGCATCGCGGACTCCTCGAGGGCGCTCACGTCGTTCACGAGGTCGGCCCCGTGCTCGAGCGCCTGGCGCGCGATCTCGGCATGACGCGTGTCGATCGAGATCGGTACCTTGAGGGAGTCGTGGAGGGCATCGATGACCGGACCGACCCGTTGCCACTCCACTTTCACCGAGACCGACGGCGCCCCGGGACGGGTCGACTCTCCGCCGATGTCGATGAGGTCCGCTCCTTCGGACTGCAGGGTCAGCGCCTGCTCGAGCGCCCGGTCGGGGTCGAAGAACCGCCCTCCGTCCCAGAAGGAATCCGGAGTGATGTTGACGATGCCCATCACCCGGCTCCGGTCCCCGACCGTGAGCGGACGGTGGAGGGTCGGGACCTTGCGCGGAGCGTGGGTCGAGTAGTTCTTCACGGCGTCCCGGACCGCCTTCGCGATCGCGGGCAGATCGATCGGGGGCTGGCCCAGCTTCGGCAGGACCTGACGGTACTGTTCCGCCGTGCCGCAGAGGATCGTCTGATCCGCGGAGGCCCCCGCGCTCGTTCGTGCCGTTCCCCGGATCGCGTCGGCACCGACCGAGCCCATGGCCCGTTTGACCGATATCGAGGCCTGGGCCGATACCGGTCCGACCTGTACCAGGAGCGGTCGGGATCGCGTCATCCAGGGCAGCTGGCTCTTCGTGCCCGGGTGGGCGCGGCCGGACCGGGGGGATCGTACGGCCCCCTCTCCCCCTTCGAGGACCCGCGCATGCACGGTCGCGGTCCGTTCCCGGGATGCCTTCCTTCGGGAGGCCTTCGGCACGATCGAAGGATGCCCGACGGTGATTAAACTCCGGCGTCCGCCCCCCCCGTTCGGTAAGGAAGATAATACGGCCGGACCGGCTCGGTCGCGCGATGCCGGACCGGCTCCCGCCTCCTGCGATGCTCGCGATCGAGGGGGTCTCCCACGTCGGCAAGAGCACGCTCGCGCGCGGACTGGCCAAGGAATGGGGATCCCCGGCGATCACCGAGGCCTATGACCGCCTGGGAGCGGATCGAACGCTCGCCTTCCGCTCGGACCTCGAGCTTCGCCAGATCGAGCTCGAGCTCGCCCAGGAGGATCTTCAACGCATGCGCGACGCGACGACCACCTCGAACGAGGGGCCCGGCGTCATCCTCGATACCGACTTCCTCGGCCCTCTCAGTTACACCCGGGGGCTCGTGCAGCTCGGGATGGCGCGGCCTGAAACGTTCGACTGGCTGCTCCGCCGCTACGAGCAGGAGCTGGCCCGCCAGCGGTGGCGTCCCGCGGACTACTACCTCTACTTGGACGCTCCGCCAGCACTGCTCCGCCGACGGGCCGTAGTGGCGGGTCGGGCCGGGCTGGATCCTGTCATCGAGCGCCACCTGCTCGTCGGCGCCGAAGAACGGCAGTTCTTCTTGGGCCCGCTCCAACGCATCCTGGGTCCTCGCTTGATCCGGCTCTCCACCGTCGGTCGGATCGAGCTCGTAAGGCAGCGAGCTCTGAAGCGCCTCTCCTTCCCATGGGTCCCTCTTCGAGATCCCCAGAGCGCCGGTCGGCACATCTTGGACGTCCTTTCGCGCGAGAGAAAGGGTACCGCTGCGCTCCGAAGTTCCGACCCGGGAGCCAGCATGCCTCACCCGGCGCCCCGGGGCCACCGGGATGGCGGAGGGGCGGACCACGAGCGAAGGAATCGTTAAAAGCCGTGTTCATTGTGAGCCGTCCCTCCCGATGAAGCCCCTCGAGCTGCTCCAGCAGAGCCTCCACAAGCGTGTCCTGGTGGAGATGAAGGGAGGTCACTCCTTTCGGGGGGTACTGGACGCCTACGACCAGCATCTCAATCTCGTCCTGACCGCGGCCGAGGAGGTCGTGCAGGACCAGGTCACGCCGCGTGCAGGGCTCACCCTTTTGCGCGGGGACAGCATCGTCTACATCTCTCCGTAGGATAGGACCGAGGTAGGAAGGGATCGTCATGGGGAAAGGCACGCCTTCCCGCCGAGGCGGGAAGATCGTTCATATCCGGTGCCGCCGATGCGGGCGGCACTCGTTCCACCGGCAGCACGAGGTCTGTTCCTCCTGCGGGTTCGGTGCGACGGCCCGCCGCCGCGGCTACGAGTGGGCGAAGCTCAAGTGACCCGCTCGACGACGAGCGACCGTCGTCGGACCGGGGAACCGCGGCCCCGATACCCACGGGTTCCCCCGTAGCGAATAGCGCAATCGAAGCTCGGCCGCTCGTCGGATCCCCACGCGCGGTCCGAGAACGATCGATTCGGTGGGCCGGCTTCCCCGAAGGACCCGCACGGACGATCGGGTGAGATCGAGACCATCCTCGGCCCGGGTGATGGAGAGAGCGCGGCATAGTCTTCCGGGGCCGCGCGTGTTCATGGTTCCGGGATCGATCGGTTCTCCCGCCCGAAAGAGCACCGCCTCCCCGCGCCGGGTCACCGCGTTCGCGCAGTGCACCTGGTGGATGCGGAACACGTAGAGCGTTCCAGGGGCCTGGAACATCGAATCGTTCCGAGCGGTCCGGCCCCGGTACGCATGGCTCGCCTCGTCCTTGTTCGCGAGGTAGGCTTCGACCTCCACGATCCGGGCGGCCCGGAGCTCCCCCTCGAGGCGGTGGACGAGCCATTGACCGAGGAGCTCCCGCGCCACGGTCCGGGTCGGTCGGTCGTAGAAACCGCGGCCCAACGGCTCGCTGAAACGCAGGTGCTTCCGGGCCGAAGATCGGTCCTCTCCGCCGGGCACGGGCTCAGCCGAAGAGGGGCGAATACGTTCCGACCGTTGCACGCCCGTGGACGTGTAGCCCCTATTACAGAACTTTCCCACGATCGAGGAGGGGTTTCCCATCGACCGCGATCGTCGCCTCCCCCATCACGATGTACGAGACGAAGGGGGAGCGATTGGACCCTCCCCAAGGCACGTTCCCCCCGACGCCCAGCGCGACCGCACCGGCCTCCTGGTCCTCCACACGGGGTACGCCCGGTGGAAGGGCCGAGTTGATCCCGACCGATACGAACGAGATCACATCCCGACCTTTCCCGGCCTTGGAGTACCCGTTCTCGAAGACGTTCTGGCCCTCGGTGTACCAGAAATTGGTGAGATGGCCCCCTTGCATCTCCCACTGACCGCCCTCCACGCGACCCGAGAGCAGGAAGCTGGGCCGATTGGCGATCGCCATCCCTTCCGCGCTGTGCTCGTCGATCGCGACCCCGACGTACCCCGGTGGGGCGGTCGTCATGATCCGCCCGGCGCTCACGTCGTCGGGTCGCACGACCCCGTCGTCCGCGTACGGCTCCCGGCCCCGGAGGCGGACCTGGAAATCCGTGCCGTTGGCGGCGGTGATGCGGAGGACCTTGCCGGTCTTGAGGGCGAGGCGCACTCTCTGGGCGTCGCTCTTCATCGCCGAGAGGTCGGCCTGAGTGGTCCCCGCGATCAGTTGGCCCCTCCACGTGGGGAGAGCGACCCCGTACCGTTCGGCCTCGGGCTCCGAGGCATATCCGAGGACCGAGCGAACGCCCCGGACCCGAGCGGACCTCGCCTTCCGCACCCACCCCTGGTTCGAGCTCGGGATCCCCTGTCGTTGGGTCGGGCCGAGCGTGTCGACCATCCCTCGGTCGCTCGGGCCGGGAAAGAACACGTACGCCTGGGTCTTCGAGAGCAAGGCCCATTCATGCGTCCCTACCCTCGCCCAAGAAGCGGTCGAGGCCCCGATCTGCAGGCTCCGGAAGTAGGCCCCTTCGTCCTCGAGGACCAGGACGGGATGGGCGCCGATACGACGGGCCTCTACCACACACGCGGCGGCGTACGGTAGCGTGTGGTTCCAGGTCTCCACGATGAGGTTCTCATCTTTCTTGAGCTGGAGCTGTTCCCGCAACATGACCCCCGCGAGCGTGGCCGCGGGGCTGTCGTCGGGAGCCACACGAACGGTACGTTCTTCTGACCTTTAAATCCGTGAGCGCGCCGCGGGCAGAGGCGCGCCTGGTCCCTTCCATTGCCGCGCGCGGACGCTACGGACGAGATCCTTCACGCTCCATCCCCCGGACCCCCATTCGGACGCGACGCGACAGACCAGCCGGCCCAGATCGTCGTACGGGGCCTCGAAGGGGAGCCGGGGAGGCGTTCGGTAGAGGTCGCGGAACCGGTCCGGTTCCCGGGCGAAGCGCTCGATGATCTCCGCCACGCGGTGACCGACGGCAAAGGCCCGGAGCTCGGACCGGAGCGATCCTGCGGAAGTACCCACCGGCCAGAGGGTCAACAGGTTGCGCAGCTTCTCCGGACGATGGGCGCGCCCCCGCCTCCCTTGACCCATCCGTCCGTTGAAGTAGATCCAGGGCCGGCCGAGCTCGATCGCTTCCAGCAAGCTCCGACTGCCGGTCACGATACGGAGGTCCGCCTCTCGGAACCAACGGGCCCACGTATCGGACCTACACGGCACGGTGGGATCCGTTCCCTCGCCGAGCGTCCCGGGCCACGGGAGCCGATGCGGCGATCGGACCTTCCACCGGATCGGTGTACCGGCGCGATGCAGTCCTTCCTCGATCCCGTCGAGCAGGAACGAGGAGGATGAGGGGCTGGCGTACCAGACCCACTTCCCGCTTCGTCGCGGCGGGCCGAGTTGGGAGCGGTCGTACCGCCCCGGCCATAGGGGTCCGGTCTGGATGACCTCGGGGTACTCGCGGGCGAACCCCTCCGATGGCCGGAACGTGGCGAAGAAATGCAGGACGTTCGACCGATCCATGCCGCGGAACCGGCGGAACGCCCGGTGGTACTGCTCCCGCTCGACCCGCGCACCTGCCGATCGCTGACGGCGACGGGCCTCGGCCCGGGGAACGCCCCCTTCCCGGAACCGTTCGCGGTCCTCGAGAGGGCTCGTGAGGACGCGCGCGAACTCCTCCAGGCTCACGTGAAGGGTGTTCTGGGTCCCATAGGTGGACTCGATCTCAGAGCACTCTGCGCTCCACGCGCCTCCTCTCCCGAGAGGTTCGTCGCGAGGAGGGGCCGCGCTGATCCCCCAGGCCGGACTGATCGTTAGCGCTCGCGGCGCTCGCGGAGAGAGACGCGATCGGCGTTCGACCTTCGGCCAGTCCCAGGGGCCATCCACGGATCGGGGAAGGGTCCCGGATCGGCGGTAGAGCGTGAGGGGGAGGCCCGACCGCGAGAGCCAGCGTCCGGCGGCGAGGACCTCCTCGATGTCCCCGAGGCCTCCACCGACGATCGCCGGGAACAGATAGATGTCGAGCGATCGGTCGGTCGGCACGGTGGGGTCAGTTCGTCAGCGGCTCATAGAGCGTATCGAGGCGATACGCTTCCTCGAACCCGGCGCCGGTCAGGAGCAGCTGGACCCGGGGGTCGGCCGTGGTCACCTCGCACAGGATCCGTCGCGCACCGCGGTCGACCGCCCTTCGCAGCACCGCTCGGAGGAACTCGACCGCGGTGTCCGTGGGAACGGAGGCATCGATGACGGGCGCGGTGAGGTGACCGGCCTCCATCGCGTGACTGGTCGTGATGCGGAGGAAGCCCGACGGGCGACCTCCCACCTCCAGGATCCACCCCTCACTGTCCGACTCCAGGCTCTGGGAGACCATCGGTCGGAGGTAGTACTGCCGAGGGTCCACCGGCAGGATCGCCTGGACCTCGGGGGGGACCTGGGCCCGCGCGATCGCCGCGATGAGGTCGCCGTCGCCGCGTTGGAGGGAGCGGAGGGAGAGCGGGAACGGCGACGGGTCGATCGGGTGCTCGGGACCGAGATATCGGACCCAGTAGGCGTTCTGCCGGAGCGGGTGGAAACCGAGCTTGTCGTACAGCGCCCGAGCGGCGACGTTGTCGGTCAGGACATCGAGCACGAGGTAGCGGCGCTTGGCCCGGCGCGCATCGCGCGCGCAGGCCGAGAGGAGCTCTTGGCCGAGCCCCCGCCGCCGGTACGGGGCGGCGACCTGGACCAGCCCGACGTACCCGGCGTTCGGCGTGAAGCTCAGGAGCGCCGTGCCGGCGAGGTGGCCATCGACCTCCACCACGAAGAAGCGGACGATGGGGCGCCCGATCCACCGCGCGAGCGTGAGCGCGAGGCGGGTGAACGGTCCGGTGAGGCGACGCGTGATCCGGCCCATCGCGACGGGATCGGTGCCGAGGAGGGCCTCCTCCTCCGCGAAGTTCTCGCGGTAGAGGGGGATGAACTCGTCCGCATCCTTCGATCGAAAGTCCCTCAGCATCCGAGGTCCTCCTCGTCGACGCCGGCGGGGAGCGCCGTGTCGAAGAGGCTTCGGAGGGTCGGGATCGGGTGGCCGCCCAGGACCTCGGGGGCGGGCAATCGAGCGTTCCGCTCGATCTCCTCCTCGGGCACCCGGGCGCGCGCATCGAGCAGGGCCCGGACGACGAGCGGGTCCGGGTCCCCCACGGTCAGTCGGCCGAGCGCCTGCACGAGCGCGTCGAAGAGACGGCTCTCGGCGTCGCTCTGCAGCTTCACCGCCCCGGTGCCCTGCGCGAAGGTGGGCATCTCGCCGACGACCGGCCGCACGTGGCGGAGCATCGTCACGAGGAGCTCGCGGGCCCCGTCGTCCTCCAGCTGCCCCAAGGACCAGACGGCGGCCAGGCGGACCTCCGCCTCGGGGTCGGCGAGCTCCTCGCGGATCCGGGGGGCCGCCTCGGAGAGACCGAGCCGTCCGAGGGCGTAGATCGCTCCGCGCCGGGGCCACGGGTGCGGGTCCTCCAAGAGGGCCCTCAGGGCGGTCAGGTCCTCGGCCTCGCCGATCGTGCCGAGACATTCGGCCGCCGCCCCACGGACCGACCAGACCTTGTCCGTGAGCGCGGTCCGCGCCGCCCCT
>JBARHO010000039.1:0-2240 GCA_049799275.1 Thermoplasmata archaeon | reverse complement strand
CGCGCCGCACGCAGTGCGCATAGATAAGTGCTATCTTTCCGCAAGGAGTGAGATTTCGGCCCGTCAGCGCCGCAGGGTACATTCGGGTGCTCCGAGGAGGGCGACGGCGCTCAGCGATGCGAAGCTCGACACGGGTCGACCTGAAAGATGATCCCACGGTCGTCCTCCCTGTCCGGTGACCCCATGGCCCCTCGGATCCGGCAACCTGGCCCAAAGCAGGCTCCCACCGCCTATGGCGAGCGCTGACCGGTCGTCGCCCACGTCCGGAGTTCGTGATCGGTCGTGGGAGTTCCCACGGAGGAGGACCGCCACCTCTCCGGCGCAGATTGGTCCCGCGGGGGGGGGGAACGGCACGCCCAACATCCGTGTTATAGCCTAGCACGGTTGACCCTCGCCCGAATGGTCGACGGGGAACTGGTACGACTGAGAGCGGAGATCGCCCGCGCGGATCGATCGATCAGCCGCGCGATCGAGCGTCGATTGGGGATCGCCCTACGGCTCGGTGAGGCGAAGCGGGCGCGACATCTGCCCGTACGGGACTACGCCGTGGAACGGGAGGTCGTGGCCCGATGGCAGGCCGCGATGGCGGGCCTTCGGGTCGCTCCAGAACGGGCGGAACAGCTCGCGCGGTGGTTGGTGGAAGAGTCCGTTCGGGTCCAAGAGGATCTGGGAGAGGCGAGCCGGGTCCGGAAGACCGGGTCGAACATACTCGTGGTCGGGGGGGCGGGCGCGATGGGGCGCTGGCTCTCCGATTTCTTCCGATCCGCCGGCCACGAGGTCGCGGTCTTCGATCCGAAGGCCCGGAAGGGGACCGCTTCCCCTTACCGCGTTCACCGACGGCTCGGGTCCGCGGTCCGCTGGGCCGATGTCATCGTGTTGGCCACGCCGATGGGCTCGACCAAGGCGGTCTACCGTGAGATCATGGACGTGGGCGGCGGCGCGATCCTCGTCGATATCCTGTCGATCAAGGCCCCCATCCTTCCCGAGATCCGGCGGGCTCGAGAACGGGGTTGGAGCATCTCCAGCGTCCACCCTCTCTTCGGACCCTCCACCCGGACGCTCAGCGGTCGGAACCTCCTCGTCCTGGATTGTGGGGACCGCGAGGCGAACGTCGCGATCACCGATCTCTTCCGACGGAGCTCGCTGACCATCACCGAACTGCCGATCGAGGAGCATGATGAGCTCATGGGGACCGTGCTCGGGCTTCCCCACGTCGTGAGCCTCTTGTTCTCGACCGCGGCGACGAGAGCCGGGCGGACCGGGGGCGAGCTGGCGAAGCTCTCGCCCACCTCGTTCCTTCGGGAGGCCGAGGTGGCACGGGTCGTCTCCAACGAGAACCCCGAGCTCGCCTTTCAGATCCAATCGCTGAACCCGGCGTCCGCGGTCATGTACTCCCGACTGGGATCCGCGCTCGAAGAGGTCCGCCGCGCGGCGATGAGCCGGGATCGAGGGGCCTACCAACGGCTGCTCTCGAACGCCCGGGAGCTGTGGAATGGACCCGGAAAGCCCCACTGATCTCGATGGGATGGCTCGTCCTCCGACCGGACGCTGGATCGAACGCCCCCCCGGGATCGGGATCCTCCGGGCCCGAGAAGGGAACGTCCCCTGGCCGCGCCCCGGAGGAGGTCCGTCCTAGCCGGGCACGGGGCCATAGAACTCGATCCAGTTCCCGTCGGGGTCGCGGGTGTACACGATGTTCTCGTGCGCCTCCCGTATCCGGGCCACGATCGGGAACTTCCGCCGGCGGAGCTCCTCCTCCCAGGCCTTCACGTCGGAGACGCGGAAGCCGAGATGGTCGAACTCGGTGCCCTTACGGATGGGCGTGTAGAACCGGTTGCCCCGAGGATAGAAGTTGAGCTCGAGCTCGTGGGCCGAGCCAGGGAAAACAAGATGGACCCACTGGCCGCCGTGATCCATCGTGCCGCGCTTGTGGACCCGAAAACCGAGCTTTCGATAGAACCGGAGGGACCGGGCCAGGTCACGGCTCCTAAGCCCGCTATAGACGAACTCGACCTTGACCGGCGTCATGGAGGTCCTCCATCCGAGGACCGAGATAAGGTCGCACGTCCTTCGCCTTGGGCGGTCCCCGGCTCGAGGCCGCGCCGGATAAGGAGGAGGCCATCAGGAGACCGCATGCGAAGAGCACGATCACGAGGATCCGTCGTCCGACCTTTTCCCTTCGCCGCTTCGGCATCGTCCCCTTCGCCCCCGCGAGGACCTTCGACCGGCCGTGAAAGACG
>JBARHO010000038.1:0-5888 GCA_049799275.1 Thermoplasmata archaeon | reverse complement strand
TGTTCTTGACGAAGTCGCGGTGACCGGGGGCGTCGATGATGGTGAAGTAGTACTTCTGGGTGTCAAAGCGGCGGTGGGCGATGTCGATCGTGACGCCGCGCTCCCGCTCCTCCTTGAGGTCGTCCATGACCCAGGCGAACTCGAACGTCGCCTTGCCCTTCGCTTCCGCCTCCTGACGGAACTTGTCGATCTCCTCCTGGCGAATGTACCCGGTATCTAGGAGAAGACGACCGACCGTGGTCGATTTCCCATGGTCGACGTGTCCGATGAACACGATGTTGAGGTGGGGTTTCTGTGCCATTTCGTGGGCTCCGCGCGCGGCCACAAGGTGCCCATATATAGCCGTTGTCGCTCAAACGTGTCGGCGCTCGGCGGTAGTGGGCCCGTTCGTGATCCGGAACGCGTGAGCAAATGGTCGGACCGGGTCACCACCTCCGCTCGCCGGTTGGGCCGCCACGGCCCGGAAAGGGATCAACGATGCTCTGTGAGATGTGCGGTCAGGACGTCGAGTCGACCACCCGAACCCGCGTCGAAGGCTCCGTGCTCCGGCTGTGTCCGGCCTGTAGCAAGTTCGGGACCCCGGCGGAAGCCCCCCCGGTCCCGGTCCCGCGCGACGACGACCGACCGGCGCCGGCCCGAACGAGCATGGGCGTACCCATGCTGCAGCGGATCCAGACCCGGACCCGCCGGATGGAGGAGCGCGACCTCTATCGAGAGCTGCCGGACCTGGAGCTTGCGGCGGATTGGGCGAAGCGGATCCGCGTCGCGCGCGAGAAGCTCACGTGGACCCCGGAGGAGCTCGGGAAGCGTCTCAACGAGAAGAAATCGCTCGTCCTCAAGCTCGAGAGCGGATCCTTCCGGCCGCCGGACGAGATGATCCGCAAGATCGAGCACCTGCTCAAGATCCGACTACGCGCGGACCCGTCCGAGGCCAGCCCCGCATAGGGACCGCGGGCGGTACCGGACCACAAAGATCCGGACGGGGTCCCCGCAACCAGGGACCCAGAGTGATCGTGCACTCCCGATCGCCGCTCGCCGGCACCCGCCCGTGGCCCCGAAAAGACGCCCTCCAGTCGGAGTGAGTCAGTTGCGAGGCGGCGGCCGGACCAGGAGCTCCAAGATCGCCTTCTGTGCGTGGAGCCGGTTCTCGGCCTGGTCCCAGATGGCGGCCCGAGGTCCGTCCATGACCTCGTCGGTGATCTCGAAACCCCGACGGGCCGGAAGATCGTGGAGGACCCACGCGTCCGGCTTGGCGAGCGCGAGCAGCTCTGCATTGATCTGGTAGCCCTGGAAGGCCCGTTCGCGAGCCTCCTTTTGGTCCTCGTCGCCCATCGAGACCCACACGTCCGTGTACAGGGCGTCGGCCCCGGTGGCAGCGACGGACGGCTTCTGAACGACCCGGATCTCGGCCCCCGTACGCCCGGCGATCGATTGGGCCTGTTGGAACACCTCGTCCCGGGGCCGATACCCGGCCGGCGAGGCCACGGTGAGGTTCAGGCCCACCATCGCCGCGCCCAGGAGGAGCGAGTGGCAGACATTGTCGCCGTCCCCGATGAACGCCAGACGCCGGCCCGCGAACTCGCCGCTCCACCGCTCCCAAAGGGTGAGCAGGTCCGCCACGACCTGGCACGGATGCTCGCGGTCGTCCAGGGCGTTGATCACCGGGACCGAGGCGTGCCGGGCGAGCTCCCGTTCATCCTCCGAGTGGAACGCGCGGTAGACGATCGCGTCCACATACCGGGAGAGGACCCGCGCCGTGTCCCCGATCGTTTCGCCGCGGCCCAATTGGGTGTCCCGGGGAGAAAGATAGATCGGGTGGCCCCCCAGATCATGGACCGCCACCTCGAAGGAGACGCGCGTCCGTGTGGAGGGTTTCTCGAAGATCAGGGCGACCGACCGGCCGGCGAGGAGGTCCACGCGCTCGCCCCGGGCGCGGGCCAGCTTGAGCTCGTGGGAGCGTTCGAGCAGCCTCGGTAGATCGGCTCCCAGGTCCGCGAGCGAGAGTAGGTCCCTTTTCGTCGCCATGGCGATCTGGGACGGGCGAGATCGTCCACGGTAAAAGGGTGTGCCCCGGACCCGGTCACGCTCTTCCGAGAGCACCGACCTCATGGACCGCGCGCCGAGAGGGCAGTTCGTCCCGCCAGGAGAGCGGCCGCAACGGCCACGGGCTCGGTCGCGCCACGCTCAGGCGGGCGCAAAGGGCGCACAATTAAGAACGGGAGGCGACTGCGCGGCCCCGAGGGATCCTCGTGCCACCTCGAAAGAAATCGCGCGCGAAGCCGGCCCGAGCCCGCCGACCGACGCCTCGCCCGAAGCCACGCCGCGCGAGCGGCCGACGGGTGTACATGGTCTCGGGAGGGGTCACCAAGTTCGCGAAGGCCCACCCGTCCATGGATTTCCGCCTGATGGTGAAGCGAGCGTACGACGCGGCGCTCAAGGAGGTCCCGAACCTGACCCCGGAGCGCATCGATGGGAGCCGGATCTCCTACTTCTCGGACCATTTCACCCGGCAGTTGAAAGCGGCCAGCATGGTCCAGGACTACCTGGGCCTCAACCCCAAGGGATCCGTCCGGATCGAGTGGGGCGGTGCGACGGGAGGAGAGTGCTTCCAGGCCGCCTACGAGGCCGTGGCGAGCGGTCGCATGGACATCTGTCTCGCGGCCGGCTTCGAGACCATGAGCCGGGTCGCCACCTGGAAAGGGAACGAGTTCATCGCGCTCGCATCGGACACCAACTACGACTTCCCCTTGGGCGGGTTCTACACCGGCTACTACGCGCTCATGGTCATCCGGCACATCTACGAGTACATCCGCCTACAGAAGTTCGGCCACATCACCGACGAGCGCGAGGCGCAGCGACAGGCGATCGCTGAGGGCCAGCGCATCATGAGCAAGGTCGCGGTCAAGAACCACCTGAACGCGATGTCGAACCCGTACGCCCAGTACCCGAAGGTCCTCTCCGTGGACGACGTGCTCAATTCCGAGATGATCTCGTACCCGTTGACGCGGGAACAGATCTGCACGATGAGCGACGGGGCCGCGGTGGCCATCTTCTGCGACGAGCGCCGAGCGAAGGAGTTCACCGATCGGCCCATCCGTATCGTCGGGGTCGGGACGGGGACCGACACGATGCGGCTCGCGGACCGTCCGTTCGGCGAGGTCCCGCTCCATCCCTGGGAGAAGCGCTCGGACTATGCCCACCTCAAGTACCCCGGGGTCCATTCGTTCCGCGCCGGCCGTGCGGCGGGGATCGAGGCGTACAACATGGCGGGGATCCGGGACCCGTTCAAGGACCTCGACTTCATCGAGCTGCACGACGCCTACGCCTCCAGTGAGATCCAGACCTACGAGGACCTCGGTCTGTGCCGGTATGGGGAGGGATACGATTTTGTCGAGTCCGGCGCGCCCTTCCTCACGAACGTGGACTATCCGTTCCCGGTACCGCAGGCCGGCAAGATCCCCGTGAATCCCTCGGGCGGGCTCATCGCTTGCGGTCATCCGGTCGGCGCGACGGGCCTGATGCAGGGCGTGTTCGCGTTCTGGCAGCTCCAGGGACGGATCCGTAAGCACTTCGGGAACCCGAACCTTCAGATCCCGAACGCCCGCCGTGGGGCGATCCACAGCCACGCCGGGACCGGTTCCGCCGTGACCGTCTCGATCCTCGAGCGGGGGTACCGCTGATGGCGCGGCCTCCGGTCTTCGACAAGTTCCGGGACGTCCAGGCGGAGCTCGAGCGATCGGGATCTGCCCTGTTCAAGGACACCGATGGTTCCGAGAACCTGATCATCCACTATCCGTACCTGGTCAACTACATCCACAGCTATGCCGAGGACACGCCTTTCTTCCTCGGTCTCGCCGAGGGCCGGTTGAAAGGCTCGCGCTGTACCAACCGACGGCACGGGTTCGTCTTCGCCACCCCGCGCTCCCACTGCATGTTCTGCGGGAAACCGACGGAGTGGGTCGATCTCCCCACGACGGGCAAGCTCCACTCGTGGACGACCTGCCATTTCGGGAGCGAGGCGTTCCTGAAGGAGACCCCGTACAATCTGGCGCTCGTCGAGTTCGAAGGAGCCGGCAGTCTCCTGCTGGTCCGGCTCAAGGACTGCACCGAGCCCGAGATCTACGTGGGCATGCCGGTCGAGGCCCGCTTCGAGCCGAACCCCAAGTTCTCGATCACGGACATCTGGTTCGTCCCGACGCGCAAGTAGGCCAGCTGGGGGTTCCCCCGTAGCCCGGCTATCGGACGTCGGCGGTGCGCCCCGGGGGGTCCGTCCCCCCGGGTCCCGATCAGGCTCCGCAGTTCAAAGTCGAGCGGTGACGTTCCCCATGAAGTATGGGTAGTCATCGGTGGCAAGGACCAGGCTGCCCCCATCCAATCCGGCGCTCGAGTTCACTTGGAAGATATCGCCGCTGGCGATCTCCGTCGCGTTCGAAGCGCCCCCGCCGAACGAGGACCAGCCCCCGGTCGAGAAGTTCCAGAACGCCAAGAACGACATCGCGTTCGAGTACACGGTCAGGTTCGTCGCGTTGAAGCTGTAACTGTTCGAAGCGTTGTAGATCGACTCAACGAAGAGGTCGCCAAAGGTCACATTGGAGGTCTGGGTCGCCGCGAGATCGTAACTGTAGTTACCGCCGTGGCTCACGTTCTGTGCCGTCCCGAACGAAAGGACGGAGGAGAGGTCCTGGATACCGCTGCCACCACCGGTGGTGAAGCAGGTCGTGCTCTCCACGCCCGTGTGCGAGCTGATCGTGCCGTTGACCGCGCCGACGGTGAACGACTCGTCCCACTGAGCGCCGGTGGCGGCGGTCGCGGTGTCCACTGGGCAGGTCGAGTAGTCCACCGTCCACGAGGCGGGCCCGCTGAACCCGCTAATGGAATAGCCACCGAGGAGCGACAGCTCCACGTGAGCGGTCGGATAGGTGGAGAGGAAGGTGGAACCGCCGTCCCCCTGGGTCGCCGTGAGAACGGTCGAGCTGTCCACCGCGTTGCTCGGAACGGGGGAAAAGTCGGCAAAGACGCTCGAGAAGCCCGGGCAGGAGGTGCTGGTGAGCTCGCCGAAGACCTGAGCGGTCCCCGAGTTCACGACCACGAAGATCGCGGCCCCGCTAGAATCGGTGAACAGGAAACCCCAGTACGGAGAGACCCCCGCCGAGAGCGAGCCCGAGTAGGCCGGGAGCGTGTAGGAGCTTGGGATCGAGGAGGCCAGCGCCAGATGGCACGTCGAGTTGATCTGCGTCACATTGCCGGTCGCTTCGGTCACCGAGGAGGGCGTAAAGATCGCGTCGGCGCTGATCAGGTCCCACGTGGCCGACTGGTAGGCCGTGGCGGAAGAGTTCGCGGCCGAACGGGCCTGATCGAACGTGTCCGCGCCCGATCCGGAACTGCCGGGGCTCGAGCTCGTCGAGCCCTTCAGTAGGCCCAGGCCGAAGAGCGCACCGAGGACCACGATGATGACGACCACGACCGCGATAATTGCGATGAGACCGGTCCTCTTCTTCGGGGGTGGGGGTGTGGCCGGCGGAGGGGTCCATGGAGCAGGCGTTCCCGGAGAAGGCGGAGCCCCGGAATAGTCGGGGGGGGCCGAATAGCTCGAAGGCGGCGGCGATGAGGATGCGCTCACGAGGGGCTCGTAGTAGGCCGAGCTCATAGCGCTTGTCGGTCCGCTAGGCCGAAGCCGGCGACCGCTGTTAGGGCCGTATTACCAGGTACAAAGGGTGGGACCGCTCGCGACCAGATCAGATTCTGTCACGGTCGCTGAGCTCCCGAGGGCAAGGCGTTCAGGACAGGATGGCCCATGGGTTCAGCGCCAAAGGATCGGAGGTGCCGCGGGCCGGGCTTGAACCGGCGGCTTCAAGATCTTCAGTCTTGCACTCTCCCAAACTGAGTTA
>JBARHO010000037.1:0-1534 GCA_049799275.1 Thermoplasmata archaeon | reverse complement strand
GGGAACCCCCGTTCCCTGCTCTGGCACATGAAGCGGCTCATCGCCCTCCGGAAACAGGCCGCGATCTTGGGCCGGGCGAGCCTCCGCATGCTCTACCCGGACAATCCCCGGGTGTTCGCCTTCGTGCGGGAGCTCGGCACCCAGCGGATCATGGTCATCGCGAACCTTTCCCACCTCGTCCAGCCCGCCGAGCTCGACCTGCGGGAGTACCGGGGAGCGCGCCCCGTCGAGCTGCTCGGCCTTGCCGACTTCCCCACGATCGGGGACGCCCCGTACCGGTTCACGCTCGGACCTTATGATTACTTCTGGTTCCGGCTGATCATGCCGGTCGCGACCCCGACGGGCCCCTTCCCCACGGTGGCCCCGGTCCTCGCGTCCGAGGGGAACTGGGCCACCCTCGAGACCCCCGAGGGACGGCAGGAGCTCGAGGCGATCCTTCCGCTGAGCCTCCCGACCCGCCGATGGTTCCGGGCCAAGGCCCAGGTCATCCGCGAGATCCGGGTCCAATCCTTGGTCCCGTTGGCCCGGGACCCGTCGGCCCCTCACCTCGCCTTCATCGACGTCGAGTTCCGGGACGGGGAGCCCCAGCAGTACGTGATCCCGCTCGCCTTCGCCGAGGGAGCGCGCGCGCTCGAGGTGCGGCAGACCCAACCGGAATCGGTCCTCGCCACGTTCCGGTCGAAGGGAGCGGACACCGAGCGGGTGCTCTACGATGCCGCGCAGGACAAGGACTTCGTTCGCACGGTGATCGAGCAGATCCGCCACAACCGGACCATGCGGTCGAACGGGGACGAGCTCTCGGGCAGCCGGACCTCGCAGTTCGATCTGCCCGAGACGGTCCTCTCGGCCGAGCTCCGGGTGACCCCGATGAAGGCGGAGCAGTCGAACACCTCGGCGCGGATCGGCGACCGGTTCATCCTGAAGCTCTACCGTGCCACCGGACGCGGGACCAACCCGGAGCTCGAGATCGGGCTCTTCTTCCTCCGGCAGGAGGCCCAGGTCCCCGTGTCCGCCGTCGCCGGGTATCTCGACCTCGTCTCGGGCGAGCGAGAACCCGAGACGGTGGCGATCCTCCACCGCTGGGTGCAGAACGAGGGGGACGCCTGGACGATGACGCTCGACCAGTTGCACTTCTTCAACGACCGCGTGCGCGCCCTCCTCGCCGCGGGCCAGAAGCTCCCGCGCGAGCCGCCCAAACGCTTCGAGCTCTCGTTCACCGACCCGCCCACCGAGGCCGGGGATCTCATCGGGAGCTACCTGGAGGCGGCCCGGCTGCTCGGCGTCCGGACCGCCCAGCTGCACAAGATCCTCGCGAGCGATTCGTCGGACCCGGCGTTCGCCCCGGAGCCGTTCGACCAGCTCTACGTCCGCTCGATCTACCAGACCTGGCAGAGCTACCGTTCCCAGGTCTTCGAGCTCTTGCGGGACCGCAAGGCGAGCTTGCCCGCGAGCACGCAAACGATCGCGGACGCGGTGCTGAAGCGCGAGAAGGAGGTCGATACCGTCTACCGGTCCCTCCTCGGCCGCAGCTTCG
>JBARHO010000036.1:0-7093 GCA_049799275.1 Thermoplasmata archaeon | reverse complement strand
GGCGGCGCAGAACGCGGCCGACGACCCGAGCCCGGCGGCCCGAGGGATACGAGAGGTGACCGTGAGCTCGAGCGGGGCCGATCCTCGGTGGAACCGCTCGAGCCCGGCCCCGAGGTACGGGTTGGACTCGGGCGCCGTGGGATCCCCGTTGAGACGGAGCGCGGACCCTTCTCGAACGATGACCTGGAGATAGAGGTCGATGGCGAGCAGAAGCTCGGGCCGGCCGTGGACCACGGCATGCTCCCCGAACAGGATGCACTTCCCCGGCGCTCGCGTGGCCATCGGCCAGCTGCCCCCGGGCACATCGGGCCCGATCATCGCGCTCCGGCACGCGCACGGGTCACGACCTTCTTGCCGCGGGCCCGGGGGACGATGATGTGCTGGGCTCCCGGCCACGGGGCCGGACCCGGTACCCCCAGGAGCTCCGCCAGGATCGCCGCGACGGCCGCGACCTCACTATGGGGCTGGTGCCCCACAGCGACGTTCAGGTCCGAACGTTGGAACAGGTCGGCCGGGACCTTGGGGCCGCCGACGATCAAGAGGACGCGCGCGGCCCGCCGAAGACGGGGCAATACGGTCGCCATCGGCCGCCCGTACATGGTCAGATGTACCTTCAGTCCCTCGAACTCCCGAACGGTGCTCTTCCAGTTGTCGGACCCGATGACCTGGAACGATCCGCCCCAGCGGACGCCGATCCCCCGGATGCGGTCCGCCAGTTCCGGGTCCGGTGGGTGGAGGTACAACCGGTCCGCGCCGAACGCTCGGGCGGTCAGGGCCAGGTGGGTCGTCAGTCGCGGATCGCGACCCGGGCGATGACCGAGCCGAAGGACCGAGACCTCGGGCCGTCGGTCACTCCGCCGGGCGGGCATTGAACCGTTCGATGCGGTGACCGCGATATTCGAGCTTGTCGGACCGCTTGACGAGGCCCTTGAGGCGCGTCGGGGACATGCCGAGCTCCTCGGCGACGTCCGAGAAGAACCGGCCGGTCTCGCCGACGGCCTCGAAGATCCGCTGCTCGAGCTTCGAATACTCCTTGTCGGGCATGCTGGCGATCGCGAGGATCTCGGAGACCTCGCCCAGCGGGGCCGTCGTGTTGATGTTGATCGTCGAATAGTAGAAGTGGAAGCTCTTGTCCGGGGCCTTGCGACCTTCGCGGGCCACCCACCGGGTGTCGATCAGCTTGAGCTTCTCGAAGAACGCGAGCGCTTTGATGCCTTCCTTCCCGAACTCCCGCTCGATGTCCTCGGCCGTGAGCCAGCTCTCGGCCAGTCGCTGAACGAGCTTCAGCTTCAGCGGGGAATCGACGGCCCGCAGGATGGGGACGAGTTCACTGATGTCGTTGACGACCTTGATCCGGTGCATGGAAGCGGCCATGAGACGTCAGTCCTCCGCGGGCGCCGGCGGGGACGGCGGCGCCACCGGGCTCGAAGCGAGAAGGGCCCGGCGGTAGCGGCCGTACCGGTCCTGGGGTGAGTACCGGGCCGGGTGCGGGGTCCTCGTGGTCCCTCCGCAGGCCGGACAGCGGTGCTGCAGGGTGTACCGGCCGCACGCACGGCACGATTGCAGGATCGATTCGCTCATTGGCGGACGAAGTTCCCCTGGCCGCCCGAGGCCTTGATCCGCAGGAGGGCCGCCTCCGTGGCGCGCTTCATCAGTTCTTCCGCCTGCTTGTACTGGATCCCCGAGACCTGGACCCGGTAACGAGGAGCGCCCACGTACTGGACCATGATCGATTCGGGGTCCACCTTCTCGGCCTCGAGGAGGGCCTCGCGAACGTTCTCGACCCCCTTCGGGGAGGCATCGGTCAGTTCCAACGTCCCGCGGATCGTGATGTGGGGCGGGACGATGTTGTCGCGCGCGACCTTGAGCACACCGTTCACCCACGCGGCCTTTCCGTTGTCCTTCTGGAACTTCTTCGGATCGGCCGAGGCGACCTCGAACGCCTGGAAGAGGCTCCCGTACCGTTCGATGAGCCCCTCGGCGAAGAGCTCGTGCGTGGCCGGCTCCTCGATCTTGAGCGCTTGGGCCACGAGGCCGAGAAGACGCATCGCGCGCTGCTCGTTCTTCCAGCTCTGCGTCTTCTCTCGACGCTGGTGATCGTTGATCCTTTTCAGCGAGAGATCGATCTGGCTCTTGGCCGTGTCGACCCGCAGGACGCGGGCGACGATCTTCTGGCCCTCGCGGATGTGGTCCCGGATGTACTTGACCCAGCCCGTCGCGACCTCGGAGAGGTGGATGAACGCCTCCCGGTTGGCGAACTCGTCGAGCGTGACGAACGCCCCGAAGTTCCGGATCGAGGTGACCGTACCGACGACGAGGTCGCCTTCCTCGGGCAGCTCGGCTCTCAACGGCATGGGGGATCGTTCCCGCTAACCCGACTGCGCCCGAAGGCGTTCGCCGCGGACCTTGCCGAGACCACCGGTGGGGGTGGCCAACGTGGCCCCGCACACGGCGCAGTTGACCACGGTCGAGGGACGGCTGAAGATCGTTTGCTCCCCGGAGCAATCGGGGCACTTGATGACCCAGAACCCGGCGGCCTTCGCAGGGGCGGCCCTCATTGGTGCTCCACCAGCTCGAGCTGCCCGGCCCGCCAGCTGGCCGGCTGTACCGTGTACTTGCACTTCTTGCATCGGAACTTGAGGTTGACCCGCCGTACGGCCTTCGC
This sequence comes from Thermoplasmata archaeon, assembly GCA_049799275.1. Classification (GTDB taxonomy): domain Archaea; phylum Thermoplasmatota; class Thermoplasmata; order Lutacidiplasmatales; family UBA184; genus Lutacidiplasma. Next base: position 4,428 of record JBARHO010000036.1, on the reverse strand, counting down.
GCGGCCCTCGGGCTTAGGTCTCGGGAACCCTCCGTACCCTCGGGTCGCCCGGCGGAATCGCCGTTGCCCCCACTTGAGCTCGGAGGCGGGCCGCTTCTTGGTCTTCTCCACCTCGTGCTCGGTATGCACTTTGCACTTGGGGCAATAGGTGGATACGGTCTTTGGATAGTGCATTGGCGGCGGGCGACGCTATCGGCATATAAATGTGTTCTATGTGAAGGCCGTGCATCGCGGCTCGATCCGCGATGGTCCGGCCTCGCTCGCCCGTCGTGAAGGCTCCGGCGTCGACACCTCGCGCGATGCCGCGCGCGTTCCGGCGTCCGAGCCTCTCTACCTCCCGACCGAACCGATAGCCCGAGCGCGACGACCCGTTCCCGGATCGCGTCGGCGCCTTTCCGCTGCGGAACGGGCCACGGGCGCGGTGATCGTTCCGATCTACACGCTTGGGCCGAAGTATCTCGGTACCGGCGCGATTTTCGGCGGCGGCCGCGCGAAGCTTTATTTAGGGTGGTCTGCTCGGCGGCCCCACGTTCACGGTCCGTTCATGCCGGATAAGAGCTCGCTCGAAGCAGTCACGGAGGTCCTCTCCAAAGCGCCGGAACGGCACTACACGGAGACCGTCGACCTCTCCGTGAACCTGAAGGACCTCGATCTCTCCGTCCCCAAGAACCGCATCGAGGACGAGATCCCGCTCCCGAACGGACGGGGGCGCACGGTGAAGGTCGCCGTGTTCGCCTCCCCCGAGCTCTGCCAGAAGATCCAGGGGATCGTCGATCTCGCGGTGCGTCCGAACGAGCTGGACGATCTCATCAAGGACAAGAAATCGGCGAAGAAGCTGGCCGGTGGCATCGACTTCTTCTTGGCCGAGGCTCCCCTCATGCCGACCATCGGTCGACGTCTCGGCGTCGTGCTCGGTCCGCGAGGGAAGATGCCGAGGCCGGTCCCTCCCGGCACCGACCCTACGAACCTCATCAACGCGCTGAAGCGCTCGGTCCGGGTGCGATCGAAGGGCAACCGGACCTTCCATGCCCCGGTCGGTACGCGGTCGATGCCTCCCGAACAGATCGCCCAGAACATCGACGCGCTCCTGACGCGGATCGTCGGACGCCTCGAGCGGGGACGCGGGAACATCGAGTCGGTCTACCTCAAGACCACGATGGGCCCCTCGGTCCGGCTCTGGTAGGAGGAGGTTCGCATGCCGGGACGAGGTTCCATCCCTCCGCAGACGCTCGAGCAGGTCCAGGACCTCAAACGGACGGTGCTGTCCCAGCGGATGACCGCGCTCGTGGGCGTACGAGGGGTCCCCGCCTCGGCCCTGCAGAAGATGCGACGTGAGCTGCGTTCCCGGGGACACCCGATCGTGGTCGCCCCGAACAATCAGATCCGCCACGCCATCGAATCCGCCGCCGAGGAACGTCCGTCCCTGAAGCCCCTCATCGAGCATGTCGAGGACCAGACGGCCCTTTTGGCGGCCGATGGGAACCCGTTCTCCTTGTACCAAGAACTCTTCCGGACGCGCTCGCCTACCCCGGCGCGGGGCGGAGAGATCGCGCCCCAGGACATCTTCGTTCCCGGGGGAACGACCAGCTTCAAGCCGGGCCCGATCGTGGGAGAGCTCCAGCACGCCGGCTTCCCCGCCGCGATCGAGAAGGGGAAGGTCGTGCTCAAGCGGGACACCGTCATCGTTCAGGCCGGCGGGGTGATCTCCCGCGAGGTCGCGAGCCTGCTCACGCGTCTCAACATCCTCCCGTTGGAGGTCGGTCTCGACCTCCGAGCGGTCGTGGACGGGGACACGTTCTATCCGCCCTCGGTGCTCCAGATCGACCTCGATGCGCAGCGCGCCGAGTTCGCTCAGGCGCACCGCCAGGCCCTGGGTCTCGCGCTCGAGATCGGGTACGCGACCCCGTTGACGATCCCTCTGCTGCTCACTCGCGCCCACCGGCAGGCGATGCGCGTCGCCGTCGCCGCGGGATACGCGACCAAGGAGACGCTGGCCCCGCTCTTCGCGCGCGCATTGCGCGAGGCCGCGGCCGTCCAGCAGCTCACAGGAACTTAGAGGTCCCCCCACAAGCAAGGAGAAGTGAACGAAATGGAGTATGTGTACGGTGCCCTGCTGCTCAATGCCGCCGGTAAGCCGATCGATGAGAAGGGCCTCAGCGAGGTGCTGAGCGCGGCGGGTCTCAGCCCGGACACCGCGCGCGTGAAGGCCCTCTTGGCCTCCCTCGAAGGGGTCGACCTGAAAGAGGTCCTCTCGAAGGCCGAGACGTACGCCGCGCCCGCAGCGGCCGCCCCCGCCGCCGACAAGAAGGAAGGCAAGGGCGAGAAGAAAGAAGAGAAGAAGGAAGAGGAGAAGGGCGTTACCGAAGAGGAAGCGGCCGAAGGCCTCTCCGCGCTGTTCGGCTGAGTTACCTCAGCGCAACCCATTCCGCACCACTTAAGAACCACTTCTCGGTCCGTCGGGCGGAGGCCGTGCGCCTCCGCCCGGTGGTATGCCCGCTCGAGATCAGTGTGGCGTGGTCGGTGTCTCGCTGCAGGGCCGGGGGGCCGCCCCTCTCCTCTATAGCGGGCTTCGCGCGCTCCAGCACCGTGGACAGGAGTCCGCGGGTATCGCCACCAGTTCGCACGGGATGCTCCATCATCGGAAGGGGATGGGGCTCGTCCACGACATCTTCACGCACGATATCCTGGATTCGCTCCGGGGGTCGATCGGGATCGGCCATGTCCGCTACTCGACCACGGGGAGCTCCCATCTCGAGAACGCCCAGCCGATCGCCCTCCGCCTGGGGGACGAGGACGCCGCGCTCGCGCACAACGGGGACATCGTCAACTACGAGCGCATCCGGCGTCGCCTGCAGGCCCAGGGGGTGGAGTTCCTCGGGAGCGCCGACTCCGAGACGATCGGGCAGATGATCGCGATGGAGTACGGTCGGATCCGCGATCTCCCCGCGGCGGTCCGACGCGCCGAGTCCGAGCTCATCGGCGGCTATGCGGTCGTCATGCTGGTGGGCAGCAAGCTCCTCGCCTTCCGCGATCCGCTGGGGATCCGGCCGCTCGTGCTCGGGACCATCGACGGGGGCTACGCGATCGCGAGCGAGTCGGTGGCGCTCGAGCTCATGGGCGGGCAGCTCGTCCGCGATCTCCTCCCGGGTGAGGTCATCCTCATCGAGAAGGGCAAGCTGCATAGCTCCCGGGCGACGACCCCCAAGGAGACCGCCCACTGCATGTTCGAGTACGTGTACTTCTCCCGCCCGGACTCGGTGGCGCAGGGCCGCTCGGTCTATGATGTCCGGCAGAAGATCGGCCAACGTCTGGCCAAGGAGAGCCCGGTCGACGCCGACCTGGTGATCCCCGTCCCGGATTCCTCGCGACCGCAGGCCCTCGGGTACTCCCAGAGCACCGGGATCCCGTACGCGGAGGGGCTCATCAAGAACCGGTTCGTGGAACGGACGTTCATCCTTCCCGACCAGAAGCGGCGAGAGGCCGAGGTCCGCGTGAAGCTCCATCCGGTCCCGGAGCTGCTCAAGGGAAAGAAGGTCGTGCTGCTCGACGATTCGATCGTCCGCGGGACGACGCTGCGCGAGATCGTCAAGATGGTCCGGGACGCCGGGGCCACCCGCGTCGACGTGCGGATCGGATGTCCCCCGATCGTCGCCCCGTGCTACTTCGGGGTGGACATGAAGGACCGGCGCCAACTGGTGGCGAGCGATCGGACCGAGGAGGAGGTCGCCCATATCGTCGGGGCGGACTCGGTGCACTATCTCTCGATGGACGGGCTCATCGAATCGATCGGGCTAGGACGCGAGAACCTCTGCCTCGGTTGCCTTTCGGGCCGCTACCCGGTCGATGTGCCCAAGGAACGACGACGCTTCCAGAAGAACCTCGGGGAGTTCTAGGGCCCCCGATGCCCGCCCTCCTGTGGGGAGGCAACCGCCTATGGTGGATCGGACGAGACGAGGGACCGCAGGCGTTCCGGTTCGCGATCACCGACCGTGCCGCGATCGCCGTGGTGGAACAAGGGTTCCAGGACCGGCTGCCCCCGGAGCTCCTCTCCCGGCTCCGTGCTCCCGCGGAAGGTACGGTCCGAACCGGCGATCCGTTCCTCGCCGCTGAGCTCCGACGCCTCGGAGTTCCGACGGAGCCGCTCGAGCTTCGGGCGCATCGGACGGCTCGCGAGCGGATCGAGTGGCCGTTCGATCGGGAGGAGCGCGAGTTCCTCCTCGCCCTCGCCGAGGAGCGGCTCCGTCGTGTACTGGGTTCTCCCCAGGAGACCCTGATCTCGCTCGCCCGAGAGGAGGAGCGGGTGGAACGGGCCATGGTCCGGGAATCCGGAGCGTGGGCCCAATGGGTCCCCGCGGAGGCAGGACCGCTCGCCCTCTACGCCCGGGACTGGGCGCGGTTCCGGGAGCTGTTCGGGCATCACCATCAGGA
>JBARHO010000035.1:0-9046 GCA_049799275.1 Thermoplasmata archaeon | reverse complement strand
GCAGGGGGAGGAGCACCCCTCCGTAGCCGAACCGGACGAGCGAGGAGGCCACGGCCTCGAGGCTCTGCTGCTGCAGGAGGAGACGGAAATCGTCGAGCGTCATCGTTCCCGCGAAGAGCCCCGCCGGTATCTCCCGGCTCGAGACCAGGAAGAGCTCGGTCTCCGTGATGGTGCGACCTTCCGCCTTGGCCGAGAGGACGAGCCCGATGTTCTGGATGTCCCACTTTCTCAGGTAGGCCGCCACGATCGGCTTGCCCGCGAACGGCGTGGAATCGAGGGCGAGGCGGTTCCGGCGGACGAACGTCCGGTTGATGGCGATCTCGAGGAGGGCGGCCCCCTGGTAGCTCGCGGCCGCCTGGACGATCTCGGGTCCGTAGCCCGTCGTCTCGAGACGCTTGGTGATCTCGTTCACATCGATCGAGCTGGCGAGCGAGGTGAGCGTCTCGTGCGACAGGAACTCGGTGAAGTGGGCCTTGAGGCGGCCGAGCGAGCTCGCGTACGGAGAACCGGACATGCCGTCCCCCGCCGTCACGCGGCCAAGAGCGCCCGGATGCGGTTCTCCCTCAGCCGAAGCAGCTCATCGAAGGTCATGTCGAGTCGCTTCTCACCGTTCGCCGTCTCGACCTGGATGCCGCCCAGGACGGGGATCGGCTTACGACTGAAGCCCTTGCCGGCGACGCTCTCCAGGAGCTCGGAATCCTCCTTGCGACCCGAGACCTTGACCGGGTGACCCAACCGGTCCACGGCCGAGGAGTACATCCGCTTCACGAGGGCCGGGTATTCCTTGGTCTTGGTGTAGGCCTCGAGCATCCGGCGCACCTCGCCGAGCTCGCGTTCCATCTCCTTCTCCCGCGCCTCGTAGACGAACTTCCGCGCCTGGAGCCGCGCGCTCGCGACCTTCTGGGCGCGCTCCTTGGCGATCTCGTTGGCCGCCCGGCGGTCCGCGTCCTCGCGGACCTCGGCGATGCGGCGGTCCCGGTCCTGGACGATCCGACGCTTCTCGGCCTCGACCCGGGCCCGTTCTTCCGCGAGCTCCTTCTGCGAGCGCTGACGGATCTCTTCCACCAGACGCTCGAGGCTCATGGGCGCCGCGTCCGACCTACAGGATCTGGAGCAGCAGGATGATCCCGAGCACGAAGCCGATGATCCAGAGCGTTTCGGGGATGACGAAGAAGAACAGCACCTGACCGAACTTTTCCGGCTTCTCGGCGATGATCCCCATCCCCGCGGCCCCGATCCCGGACTGGGCCATCCCGGTCCCGATGAGCCCTCCCGCGATGGCGATACCGGCACCGACCGCCAAGGTGGCGGAACCTGGATCGACTGGCATGTGTGGTCTCGGGTGCGCCGAGAAAGGTGCGGGTATATAACGCGTCTCAATTCCGCGGACCGGGGGCCGTTCCTCTGAGGGCGATCGGGCCTTGCGAGGGGCCCACTTCCCATTCGGAAAGCATGTATAGGGTGGGGCGTTCCAACGTCAGGAGTTCGACATGACGAGCGAATGGCAACAGGTCGCCAACGATCTGCGACAGGGCCTAGGACTTCCGAGCGCCCCGATCCAGATCAGCTATCTCGACCAGCCGCCGACCGGCGTCCCCCAGCATCCGGCCGGCGCCCCGTCGGTCTGCACGTTCTTCTCCGAGGGACGCACGAGCCCGTTCTACGCCGATCTGCAAGCTCACGAGGCCTGCGAGATCGGAGCGTTCGTCCTGGGGGTGCCGCCGGAGGGAGAGCTCGGGAGCCGGTTGATGGCCACGGTCGGCATGATGCAGAAGGAGGGCTATCTCAATCCCGGGGACGAGGGAAAGATCACGCGGAACGCGAAGCCTCCCCGCTACGTCGCCTACGGTCCCCTCGGCTCCCTACCGGTCGATCCGACGGCCGTCCTGATGTTCGCTCCCGCCAAGTCGGCCATGCTGGCGATGGAAGCGGCCCAAGGCCCGGTGCCGATGAATGGTCGGCCGATGTGTGCCATCGTCCCGACGCTCAACCAGGGGGCCCCGGTCGCGGCCTCCATGGGATGCATCGGCTCGCGCGTCTACACCGGCCTCGCGGACGGCGAGATGATCGTCGGGGTCCGGGGCGACCATCTCAAGACCTTCGCCCGCTCCGTCCAGAAGATCCACCACGCCAACGACCTGGTCGGGGGCGAGATGGACCGGCGCAAGACCGAGGCCAAGAAGGCCGCTCACTGAGCGGGTCCCCGATCACCCGATCTGGGCGAGGGCCGCGGCCACTCCCGGTACCTGGGACAGGGCCGCCGGCTGTCCGCCGTCGAGCTTGAGCAGGAACGCCATCAGATAGTACGCTTGGGAAGAGGCGGCGGTCCAACCGGTCCCCGTCTCGCTCGCCATCTGGTGGAGGAGCGTCGTGGCGTTCAACCCGCCGAGCGCCCCGGGGTCCACCAAGGTGCTCGCGTGCGCGTACGTCCCCCCGAGGACGATGAACGGGATCCCTCCGTTGAGATCGTAGGCGCTCACGTAGGCCTGCTGGATGCACGCCGTCGGGGACGGCGTGGTGATCTCGTTCGCGTTCGTGGACTCGAGGGGAAGGAAACTGACCCAGGAGCTCGCGAGCTGAACGTTCGCCAGGATGACCGAGGGCGTGTTCGGGTAGACGTCGCTGGAGGACGACGCGCCGAAGCTGATCCCGCTCAGGTTCCCGAACTTCTGCAGGGCCGCCGCGATGGCCCAGCTCGAGGCGGAGCAGTACGGGCAGGCGACGGAGCCGTAGAAGAAGAGGACCGGGCGGCCGTGGTCCGTCCATGCGGCGTTCGGCAGCTTGACCCACCCACCGGGTTCGGCGCTCGTGAACGGGGTCAGCAGGGGACAGCCCTGGAGCGCGGCGCCGGCTCCCAGGCCGCCCGCCACAATGAGCCCGCCGACGACGCCGATGACGAGGGCCGTGCGGTATGGGGCCGGGAAACGGGGGTGGATCCGCAGGAGGGCGAAGGCGAGCAGGAAGACCGAGATCGCCACGAGAAGACCCAGCACGGGCAAAGCGGGGAAGTACGCCCCGATCGGAGAGGCGACGAAGTAGGCCAGCAGGAACCAGATTCCGAAGAACCCCGTCAGGAAGTAGCCGGAACGGCCCAGCTGCCATCGCCGCGGTCGGGTCGGGGCGGCGGCGAGGGGGGGCGTGCCGCTCCCCTCGGGGGCCTTCGCGTCCGTGGCCTGCCGACGGTAGTAGATCTGCCTCAGTGCTGCGCCGGGACGGTCCAACGGCGGGTCGGGATGAAAATCGACCTTGGGATCCCGGGCGATCTGGTCCCAGCCCCATCCCCGGGCCCTGCGGTCCTCCACCGCATCCCAGTCGACCATCGTCCTGCAACAGACCGAGGGCCGGTACATCTCCTTGTTGCTGACCCTACGGGCCACGCGCTTTTACGGGGGCCGAGCTGTGGACACGCGATGCGTATCACCTTCCTTGGGACCGCGGGCTCGTGGCCCACGAAGGAGCGTTCGGCGAGCGCGATCGTGCTCGACACGGAACGCGAGGTCATCCTGATGGATTGCGGGGAGGGGACGCAGCGCCAGTTCTTTCACTCCTCCGCCTCGTTCATGAAGGTCCGCCGGGTCTTCCTCACGCACTTCCACGGGGATCATTTCCTGGGCCTTCCAGGACTGATCCAGAGCATGTGCCTCAACAACCGCACCGAACCCCTCGACATCTATGGACCTCCGGACGCGGGCGAGATGGTCGGCCGCGTTCTCCAGCTGGGGTACTTCACCCTGCGGTTCCCGGTCGAGGTCCACCCCTTGGCCCCGGGCGCGACCGTCGAGCTCGATGGCTACCAGGTCCGGACCGCGCACGCGGACCATCCGGTGCCGGCGCTCGCCTACCGCGTGGACGAGTCCCCCCGCCGCGGACGGTTCGATGCGGAGCTGGCCCGCTCGCTCGGGATCCGGGGCGCCGATTTCCGACAGCTCGAGCTCGGGGAGAGCGTTCAGGTGGACGGGCGGTCGGTCCACCCGGACGACGTCATGGGTCCGCCCCGGCCCGGCCGGTCCGTGGTCTACTCCGGGGACAGTTCCCCCTCGGAGGCGATCCGCAAGCTGGCCCACCGCGCGACCGTTCTCATCCATGAGGCGACCACGGCGCAGGACCTGGAGGAGCAGGCGAACTCGTGGGGCCACTCCTCTGCCCGCCAGGCGGCCCAGCTCGCCCGCGAGGCCGAGGCCTCGAGCCTGTTCTTGACCCATTTCTCGGCCCGCTACAAGGAGCTGGATCCCCTCGAGGCCGAGGCCCAGGTCGTCTACCAGGGCGTGCAGATGGCGCGGGACCTGGCCGACCACCTGATCCGTCTGCCATGATCCGCGCCGAGCTCGTGATCTCCGAGATCGGGGAGCTCGCCACCCTCGTGAGCGGCCCGGTGCCCCGCACCGGGGAGGCGATGTCGGAGCTCGGCCTCCTCGCGAACGCCGCGATCGCGGTGGATCAGGGCCGCTTCGTGTTCGTCGGCCGAGCATCGCAGCTCCGCCGCGAGGTCCGGTTGCGCTCCCGGGGCCGGCAGGTGTCGGCCGAGGGTGGGGTCGTCGTCCCCGGGTTCGTGGACGCCCACAGCCACGCGCTGTTCGCCGGGGATCGGAGCCACGAGGCGGCCCTCAAGATCCGTGGGGCGAGCTACACCGAGATCGCCCGGAGCGGCGGAGGTCTCTTCGCCACGGTCCGCGCGACGCGACGGGCCTCGGACCGGGAGCTCCGCACGACCGCGGGCCAACGGATCCACCGGATGGCCCTCGCGGGCAGTACCACGGTCGAGGTGAAGAGCGGTTACGCCCTTTCCCACGCCGGAGAGCTCCGGCTCCTTCGGCTCCTCCCGCGGATCGCGCGGGACACCGGCGTCCGCATCGTTCCCACCTTCCTGGGAGCGCACGCCGTGCCTCCCGAGTACTCGGGCCGGGCCGACGCGTACATCGATCGATTGATCCGCACGACCCTCCCGGTCGTCGCCCGCGAACGGCTCGCGCGGTTCTGCGACGTGTTCTGTGAGCCGGGGTTCTTCACGGTCGAGCAGTCGGAACGATTGTTGCGGGCCGGCCTCGCGCTCGGCCTCGGCGCCAAGATCCACGCCGACGAGTTCGTCCTGACCGGCGGTGCACGGTTGGCCTCCCGGGTGCGCGCGACCTCGGCGGACCATTTGCTCGCGAGCTCGCCGGACGATCTGCCTCTCCTGGCCGAGAGCGGAGTGGTCGCGGTCCTCCTGCCGGTGACCGCCTTCGCGTCCCTGACGGGGACCGCGGGGCTGGGCCGGCGGATGGTCGATGCCGGGGTCCCCGTGGCCCTCGGCACCGATCTCTCCCCGAACTCATGGGTGGAAGCGATGCCGATCGTCCTTCACCACGCGGTGTACTCCGCGCGCCTCACCCCTCGAGAAGCGCTCTGTGCGGCGACCGTCAACGCGGCGGCCGCGAGCGGCCTCGCCGAGGAGGCGGGCACGATCGCGGTGGGCCGCGTCGCGGACCTCGCGATCTTCCCGGTGCCGTCCGTGGACCATCTCGCCTATCGGATCGGGGCGTTCCCGGCCGCGGTTTACCGTCAGGGAATGCACCGTTCTTCGAGGTGAATGCGCCCTTAGTTTCAAATAGGAGCGGTTTCTTCTCGCCGGTGAGGTCCCACAGTATGGCGGAACGAGTCGGCAAGGAGCAGATTTCTCGAGAGAAAGGGTATCTGTACTATCTGGGAAAGGATGGCTACCTATGGAAAACCCCCACGAAGCTTAACAAATCGGGCCGAAAATCCAAGGTAGGCTCCGAGAAGATCACGCGGCAGGACGGCTTCATGTACTTCTTGGACAAGAAGGGGTACGTGGCCCGCGCCAAGATGAAGAACGCCTGAACAGGCTTCCTTCGTTCCGCCGACCCCTCCCCACCGGGAGGGGTCCATACTTTTTCCTCGCCTTTTCTTCCGAGGGCCATTCTTCTTATCGTTCCCACTCGCTTCGAGCGGTCGATATGGTCTGCCGGAACGACCCCGACGATCCACGGAAGTGCGAACGGTGCGGGCAGTTCCTTTGGGTCTCCGAGGACGGCCTCTATTGCGGGGACTGCGGCGTCACGATGCCGTGCACCATGCAGTTGAAGCCGGTGGATCCCGCCTTGGCCCCCGCCGTCAGCCTCCGGCGGCCAGGCTCACCAGCGGACCGATGACAAGGAGCCCCAGCAAGAGCATGACCACGACCCAGAAGGTCACGAAGGCCATCGCCCGCTCCTTCCCGCGCACGAAGTAGCCGAGCGCGGCGACCACGCGTAGCACGGTCGTGATGATCAGGACGAAGATCCCGCTCACGAGGAACGCCTCGGGAGCGAGACGGGCCAACCCTTGCGCCAGCCGGATCGGGTCCACATAGTTCGCGATCGGATTGTTCTGGGTGACCGAGGTCAGGGTCATCGCGGGATGTTGCACGAGGTAGCCGATCAGGCCCGTGACCAAGAGCACGAGCGAGAGGGCCGCCCCGATCTGCAGGAGCCGCGCGATCAGCGCGAAGGCGTCCGGTGGGAAGGTCGGGTCCTCTCGAACGACCGCTGTTGAGCTCGTCGTCCCGACGCGGGTCGCGCTCACAGGACCCCCAAACTGGCGAGCCCCCGGAAGATGACCTCGGCCGCCAAGGCGATCACGATGGGAAGGAAGATCCACCGGACCGTGGTGTTGGACAGGCGGGGCAGGAGCCGACTGCCGCCGAAGGCCCCGATCGTCGTCCCGATCGCGACCGGGGCAGCGATGACGGCGTTGATGTACCCGGCCACCAGGAGGACACTCACCCCGGCCGTCACCGTGACCCCGATCATGAAGTTGCTCGTGGCCGTCGAGACCTTCATGGGGAGCCGAAGGGAGCGGTCGAGCGCGAACACCTTGAGCACACCGCTGCCGATCCCGAGCATCCCCGACACGAGGCCCGCGCCGAACATCACCTCGAGCGCCGAGATCGTCCGAGCGCCCTGGTACTGGACCCTCTGGCCGAGCTTCTGATCGTAGTACTCCCCCTCGAAGCCGAACCGGGTGGACCATCGATCGGGTACGACGCCGGTGGGAAGCTCCTCGTGACGGAGCGCAACATTGGCCGGTATGCTGGCGAGGAGGACGGCCCCGAGGAGGAGGAGCAGCACCGGGGCGAGGTTCAGCTTGGACAGGTAGACCGTGAGCCCGGCCCCGATCAACGCTCCCGGGACGGTCGCGATCTGGAGGAAGTTCCCGATCCTAAGGTCGGTGAGATGGTCCTGGACGTACGCGGCCCCGGTCGTGGTCGAGGTCGCGAGCACGCTGATGGCGCTCGCGCCGACCGCATCCACGAACGGGACCTGGAACGCGATCACGAGCACGGGAACGATGACGACGCCCCCCCCGAGACCGCTCAGCGAGCCGAGGAGGCCGGCGGCGACCGCGACCATGAGCAGGATCAGCAGGATGATCCACAGGAGCACGCCTCCGGCCACAACGGTCGAGCCCAAAAGCTGCGGGGCCTCGCGCCGAACGCGCTCATGCGGTATCTTCGCGTTGAGCTAGCGAAGAAGCGCGTCTCTGGCGCGTGTCCATCGTTAGCTTCGGCAAATTAGACCGCGTACCCTTATAGGGCAAAGGCGCTGGCCGCGTCCGGGGGCCCGCGTCGGTGTCTCGATCTCGCATTGGCCGCATACTCGCCGCCCTCCGGGGTGTCCGCAACAGGCCGTTCTCGTCCTGTTTCACCCCCTCGGAGCTAGGCGGTAGAGGTCGGGTGACGTAGCGCCTATGAGCCCGTGGACCATAGAGGGACCATCCATCGCAGAGACCCCCTGAGAGTGAACTAACATGGCCGTAGCACGCAAACGCCCTTCCTCCGCCGCCGATGACCCCTCGACGCGCACGACGAGCCCCCGGCTCGGCCGAGAGCCGATCCCGGTGCCCCGTCTGGTGCCGCGGGGAAAGACCGCCTTCGACACCACCGAGTGGAAGCTCCACGATTCTGTGATCAAGAACGCGGAAGGCAAGGTCATCTTCGAGCAGAAGGGGATCAAGGCCCCCACGAGCTGGTCGGAGAACGCGATCAACATCGCCGCCTCGAAATACTTCCGGGTCATCGACGGGCACCGCGAGAGCTCGATCGACGGGATGATCCGCCGGGTCTGTCATTGGATCGCCCAGCAGGGGCTCGATCTCGGCTACCTGGACACGCCCGAGGAGTCCTCGCAGCTCGAGGAGAGCCTGTCCTTCCTCATGGTCCACCAGATGGCGGCGTTCAACAGCCCCGTCTGGTTCAACGTGGGCGTGCGCCAACCGCCGCAATGCTCGGCCTGCTTCATCCAGTCCGTCTCGGACGACATGGACTCCATCCTCAACCTCGCTACGAGCGAAGGACGGCTCTTCAAGGGCGGGAGCGGGACGGGGACCAATCTCTCTCCGCTGCGCGCGAGCCACGAGCGACTGCGGGGCGGCGGCATCGCCTCGGGGCCGGTCTCGTTCATGCGCGCCTTCGACGCGCTCGCCGGGGTGATCAAGTCCGGTGGGACGACGCGACGGGCCGCCAAGATGGTCATCCTCAATCTCGACCACCCGGACATCGTCGACTTCATCGAGTGCAAGGTGCGAGAGGAGGACAAGGCCCGCGCGCTCATCCGCGAGGGCTTCTCGCCGAACTTCGACGGGACCGACCCCGATTCGGCGTATGCGTCCATCGCCTACCAGAACGCCAACCACTCCGTCCGGATCCCGGACCCCTTCATGGAGGCGGTCGTCAAGGACGGCGAGTGGAAGACCTACAACCGGACCGACCACGCGGTCGCCGCGACCTTCCGGGCCCGCGACCTCTGGCGGAAGCTCGCGTACGCGGCCTGGCGCTGCGGGGACCCCGGGGTCCAGTTCGACGACATCACGAACGACTGGCACACCAGCCCGGTGTCGGGTCGCATCAACGCGTCGAACCCGTGCAGCGAATATCTCTTCCTCGACGATTCGGCCTGCAACCTCTCCTCGATCAACCTGATGCGGTTCCTCACGGAGGACGACCGCTTCGACCTCGAGCTCTTCCGGGATGCCGTCCGCACCATGATCCTCGCGATGGAGATCATCGTCG
>JBARHO010000034.1:0-21633 GCA_049799275.1 Thermoplasmata archaeon | reverse complement strand
CCTCTACGAAGGATCGGGCCCGAAGCGCCTGATCCACGGCGGCTTGGACGGATCGGACGCCCCTTGCGAGCCGGCCCCGAGAGGGACTCCCCGCGCCCCGCACCGGGCGGGGTCGCGACTCCAGGATCAGGACCCCGACCCTCGTCCGCCCGATCGTCCAGACCTTCTAGGTCTGCCGGTCGATCAGCGTGAGGCCCTCGGAAGAATAGCGGTCCCCCGCGACCGCGTCCTTCGGTACGGCCGCCGCGATCCGCGCCAGATCGGCCGGTGAGAGCTCGAGGTCGACCGCCGCGGCGTTCTCCTCGAGATAGGTCCGACGTTTCGTGCCGGGGATCGGCACGATATCGTCGCCTTGCGCGAGGACCCAGGCGAGCGCGAGCTGCGCCGGGGTGCATCCCTTCTCCCGGGCGATCGCCGCGAGACGTTCCACCAGTCCGAGGTTCTGAGCGATGTTCTCCGGCTGGAAGCGAGGAAGATGGCGACGGAAGTCGTTGTCGGGAAGTCCTTCGAGCGTGCGAACGCCCCCCGCTAGGAACCCGCGGCCGAGCGGGCTGAACGGAACGAACCCGACGCCAAGCTCGCGACAGGCGGGTAGGATGGCGGTCTCGGGGTCCCGTGTCCACAGGGAGTACTCGCTCTGGACCGCCGTGATCGGGTGGACCGCCATCGCGCGACGAAGGGTCGCCGGAGCCACCTCGGACAGTCCCAGGAACCGTACCTTGCCCTCGGCCACGAGAGCGGCCATCGCTCGAACGCTCTCCTCGATCGGGGTGCCGGGATCGAGGCGGTGGAGATAGTACAGGTCGATGGTCCGGACCCCGAGGCGTCGAAGGCTGGCCTCGCAGGCCGATCGGATGTGGGCCGGGCTCCCGTCCACGCGGCTCCCGCCTCCCTCTTCGCGCGGGACAAAGCCGCACTTGGTCGCGAGGAAGACCTCCTCCCGGCGCCCCTGGATGGCCCGACCGACCAGCTCCTCGTTCGAGAACGGGCCGTAGATGTCCGCGGTGTCGAGGAAGTTGATGCCGAGCTCCAGGGCCCGGTGGATCGTGGCGATCCCTCCGACCTCGTCCGGTCGACCGTACGACTGCGACATGCCCATACAGCCGAGCCCGATCGCGGAGACGCGAGGCCCTTGGCGGCCGAGGTGACGGGTCTTCATGGGGGTCGCACCGCACGTCCCTATTTTTATCGTCGTGCGAGGGTCGGTCGCTCCGGAGCGACGATCGCCCCATCGATCCGATCACCGAGCGGGTTCGTTCGGCCCGGAGAGGCCCGCCGTGGATCGCGCATCGCCGGGACCGTCAGGCCCCCTCGCCGGCCCGGTCCCGAGGGACCTCGGAGGGGTCGGGGCTCCCCAGGGTCCCGGACGGCCGCGATAGATCCGACCGAGCGGCCCGAGCCACCAGGACCGCGTTCAGGATCACGAAGACCGCGAGGATACCGAATTGGAGGATGCTCGCCCCGATCGGGACGACCCCGGTGGCGAGGAGCCCTCCCACGGCGGCCATGATCAACAGGACGGCCAGGGCCCCGAACCCAAGGAAGGGGAGCAGAGGGTCTCGGGAGCGCCACCGGATCGCCAACAGGACGGTGATCAGGCTCAGCAGGAGCAGAAGCCCGGCGGAAAGGAGGTGGAACGCATTGACGAAGCCCGAAGGAGTGAGCAGGCAGTCCAGGTACGAGGAACATCGGGGCCCCGCCGATGCGCCCGCCCGTGTGACCACGATCCCGGAAAGGATCGCGATCAGGACGGTCAGCCCTCCGACGAACACGAGTCCTCGGGGCCGGCCGCGCGGTGCCATGGGTGCTCGCGGAGCCGGTCGCGGGTTGATACGTTGTACCTCCCTACCGTCACCCCCCTTCGACCGGGGAGCAGTGAGGCCCTGGGCCGGTCGTGGATCTCCTCTTCACCGAAGGGAATTAAGTAGCGGGCACCGTCCGACCCGATAGAAGGGGGAGCAGCCCTTACAATCGCGAGGCCCCGCCTCTTCCCCGAAGAATCCGGGCTCCGGGGAGGCTTCGCACGCGCCGGACGGCTCGCCAGCGTCAGCGCTGCCGGAAGATCGCGCCCCGGTGGCGCTCGGAGGGCCGCAGACCGACCCGGAGGCCGGCTCAACGGACCGGGTCCAGCTCGCGGACCGGTCGGACGTGGACCAAAGGGATCGCGACGGATCTCGCTCGGCGGTCCCCGCTCTCTCCGCAGATCCGGCCGCTCCGGGCGCGGGTCTCGGTCTCTCGCTCCCGGGTCCTCCGGGGTCGATCGCGCTCCGAGGGGATCAGTTCGAGGAGGCGAAGTGGGGGAGACCGAGCGGATACCTCGATGAACGACTGGCCCGGGCCGGCTCGGCTGCGACCACCGCGGGTCGAGGGCTTTCCGGTATGGCCGACCAGGTACAGGCCCTCCGCGAAACAGTGGAGCAACTGGCCCTGGAGCTGGAGCGCGCTTCCGAGGAGCTGAGGTTCATGCGTTCCGAGAACGGGATCCCCGAGCCCGTGGGATCCCCCGCGCTCGCGGGTGCGGGTCCGTCATTGGACGGGTCCCATGCGGCGCTGACGGGAGGGGACGGCGGAGCCTCCGATCGGGGTCCGATGGCCCTCGGGGCCGGACCTCCGGCGTACCTCGAGTTCACCGCACGACGCTATAACGCGACGATGCGCGGGATCAAGGGTCGACGTCGACGGCTCGCCGTGATCTCCCTCACTCTCGCCGTGTCGATCAGCTACGTGCTCGTGACCCTGGCCGTGTTCGAGCACGATACGTTCTCTCCGTGGTGGCTCGTCCTTCTTCCGGTCATCTGGCTGATCCCCCTCCCGTTCTTCGTGCTGTCGTTCCGGGGGACCCACCGGATCCTCCATCGCAATCACTTCGACCTGCCGGAGGAGCCGTGAGGCCCCCGACCGTCGTCTTCCAGGTGACGGCGATCGGGACGAACCCCAGGGCCATCGAGGAATCCGTTCGCTCGATCCTGTACTGGACCCGACATACGGCGAGGCTGGCCTTTCGGTGTCTGGTGTGGGTGGTGATCGAGCCCCAGGGCCACGCGACGGCCCCCGGGCTCTACTCCGCGCTGAGCGAAGTGGGCGTCCGCGTGCTGGTCGTTCCTCCGTCGTACCGCACGCCGCACCACGCGTTAGGGAAGGCCCGGGCACTGGAGTACGCGTCCGAACGACGCCGCCGGGAGGGTCTCTCCGTCCCCGGAGTCTGGATCTATCATCAGGACGAGGAGACCTGCGTCGGTCAGGACACGCTCCTCGGCCTCTCCGAGTTCGTCCTCGAGGACCTGTTCGGGGTCGGCACCGGGGTGATCCTCTACCCGATCGACTGGGCCGGGACCCCGAGCCACGTCCAGGAGCTGGTCCGGTCGTACGACGATTTCCGGGTCCTGGACTCCATGACCGAGCCCGGGAACCCGACCGTCGGGTTCCACGGTTCCCATTTTGTCATCCGGGCGGACATCGAGGACGTGGTCGGCTGGGACCTCGCGGGCTATTCCCCCGCCGAGGACCTGCTCTTCGAGACCCGGGTACGGGCGAGGTTCGGCGCCGTCTTCGGGGTGCTCCGAGGTTTCGCGTACGAGAAGGGCGCGTTCTCGCTCCGTGCCCAGCTGCGGCAGCGTCGACGCTGGGTCCACGGCGTGCTCCACGTCCTTCGCCGGTCCCCCGGCCTCTCCGCACGACGCCGGGTCACGGTCGCCTACTCCGCCCTTTCGTGGTTCTCCGCGCTCCCCTCGCTGATCCTGCTCGTCGCGAGCGCGGCGGTCCACTACGGTCCCCTCCTCGAGGTCACGGGGTGCTTCACGGGGTTCGTGTGGGTGTCGATGGCGTTGCCCTACGTGGAAGGCTTCCGGCTCCATGCTCCGTACGTCCATCGATCCCTCTCCCGGGTGCGTCTCGCTCTCAACGCCGTAGTGGGCGCCCTTGTCGACGCGGTCGCGCCCTGGTACGCCCTTGTGACACGGCCGTCGATGAACGACTTCATCCGGAAGGACCTGCCCGTCGCGGACTGAGCGAGGAGGCCGGGGCGGCCGCACGGTGCTCATCGGATCTCTCGGCGCTCGCTCAGGATCCGCACTAGCGACGCTCCCCGGTGCCAAACGGACCCCCATGCCGGGGAGCGCGCGCCGAGCTGAAGTACGCCCCGTGGCTCCCGGGTCGAGGCGATCGAGAGTGAAGATCCGTTTCCAGGGCGCGCCGGATCCCGATGATGTGGCGGACGCGTTCATCCTGGCCTTTCTGGCGAGCCGAAAGGGGAACCCGGTCACGGCCGATCAGGTGTGGAAGAGCCTGCGTACGCGCGGTTTCGTGGTCACCGATGACCGGCCGTCGCCGCCGAAGGACCCGGATGACGGGGCGGCCGTGGCCGAGGTCAGCGAGCGGCTCCAGAAGTGGGTGGACCAAGGGGTCATCGGAGGAGAGGTAGAGCCCGAGTCCATCACGAAGGACCGACATTTCTGGAGCATCGGGGCCTCCCTCACGAAAGGGTGAGCGTTCGGGTCACGACCCGGTGGGGCGATGGGGCGCGACGGATCAGCTGATCTGGCCGACGATCGACATCACAGAGCTATCGCCCCTGACCCCCGACGGAAGGGCGAGCCCCGCGTTCTGCAGCGTCTTGGCGATGTAGGCCTCGATGTAGATCGCCTCGCCGTTGACGCTCGAGTAGACCCCGGTCTGGGATCGCATGTCCGAGGCCACCGTCTGCCAGGAGAGCTGCGCGAGCGTGCCGGGGGAGACGAACGTGCCCTGATGAACGTACATCCCGCCGACCACCAGGAACGGGATGGACGAGGTAGGGTTGTAGACGTTGACGTACTGGAGCTCCGGGTAGGTGAGCCCCGGCAGGGCGATCGACTGATTGCCGGGGTCCTCGTGCGGGTCCCAGGTGATGAACGAGCTCGATAGGGCCGAGCTCGAAAGTCCGGTCTCGGGCGTGTTCGGCCCGGCCGTGTCGGTCGGACTGGAGTAGCCGTACGTAAGGCCGCTCAGCGTTCCGAAGGCGGTCAGCGCTTCCACGATGGCCCAGCTCGAGGCCGAGCAGTACGGACAGGCCTGAGAGCCGTAGAAGAACACGACCGGCCTTCCGTCCTCGCTCCAGATCGGGTTCGCGGCCTTGCACCAGTTCGAGCCGTAGTTGGGGTTGCAGGTCGGGTTGAGCACGGGGACGCCGTTGAGATAGGCGATGCCCGCCATGGCTCCCGACAGCACGAGCCCGAGCACGACCCCGGCGGCGATCCCCTTCTTCCAGCTCCCTTTCAGGTCGCCGATCTTGAGCAC
This sequence comes from Thermoplasmata archaeon, assembly GCA_049799275.1. Lineage (GTDB taxonomy): Archaea > Thermoplasmatota > Thermoplasmata > Lutacidiplasmatales > UBA184 > Lutacidiplasma. Next base: position 16,359 of record JBARHO010000034.1, on the reverse strand, counting down.
GAACGCCACCGCGAGGATCACGATCCCGGCGATCACGACCAGTAGGATGTCGGGGAACCGGGGAGGCAACGGGCCCACGTAGGCGCCGGCCAGCGGTTCGACGAGCGCGACGAGAAGCCAGAGGGCGCCCGCGACAATGACCAGGAGCCCGATCCACGGGAGCCGCGAGGTCCAATGGGCCCGGGTGGGACCGGTGCGATCCTCTGGGTGCCGAGCGCGTCGGGCCCCGGGTCGCTGGGCCTGGTCCCGACGGGCCAGGTACATCGTCTTGAGGGCCCGGCCCGGGTCCTCGACGCCGGGCGGGGGGACGAACCTCACCTTGGGATCGCGGGCGATCGAGTCCCAATCCACCCCGTTCCGGCGCAGCTGGCGTACCCGGTCCCAATCGGTCACCGGCTCACCCGAGGCCCGGGGGCGGAGGGTCGGCGATCCTCAGTAGTTGCTTTCCCACATTGGCGCCCGTGAACAACCGGGCAAGGGCACTGGGAGCGTTCTCGAGGCCGACCACCACGTCCTCCTTGGACCGGAGCTGGCCACTTCGAAGCCATCCCGAGAGCGCCGTGATCGCTTCGGGGAAGCGGTCGAAGTAGTCCTTGCCCAAGAGGCCCTCCATCCGACCGTTCTGCATGATGAGCGCAGGGTACTGGGAAGGTCCAGGGGGTCGTTCCTTCTCCATGTACCAAGAGGTCCCGCCGCAGAGGACCACGCGCCCGTTCCGGCGCAGGCGGGCGAGGGCCAGATCGAGGATCGGTCCGCCGACGTTGTCGAAGTAGATGTCGATCCCGTCCGGGCAGAGCGCATCGAGGCGCTTCCCGACGTCCTCGGACCGATGGTCGATCGCTCCGTCGAGCACCGCCTCGCTGAGGAGCCAGTCGGACTTCTCCTTCCCACCGGCGATGCCGATCACGCGCAGACCCTGGATCTTGGCGACCTGGGCCGCGATCGACCCGACCCCCCCGGCCGCGGCCGAGATCACGAAGGTCTCCCCTTTCCGAGGTCTCGCGATCTCCACGACCCCGAAGTAGGCGACCATCCCCGTGATCCCGAGCGTTCCCAGTGCGAGGTTGGGGGGCACCCCCGGGGGCACTTTGGTCGTCTCGATGTAGCCGTGACCATCGGTGAGGGAGTAGTCCTCCCAACCCGAGTAGCCGTGGAGGAGGTCCCCGGGATGGAACCCGGCGAGCCGGGAGTCGATCACGTGGGAGGCCGCGAGCCCGCGCATGACCCCTCCGATCGGGATGCCGCCCGATTCCGGAGGGACCCCCACCGCGAGCGCGTTGGTCGGGTCCAGGGAGAGCCAGAGGTTGCGGACGAGGACCTGGCCCTCCGACGGAGGGGGGATCGGCGACGTCGCCCACTGAAAATTATCCTGCCCTATGCGGTCGTCGGGAGGGCTGCGGACCAGCCATTGCCGGTTGGTGCCCGCTAGCAACGACGATCCTCCCGGTCGCCCCCGTCGCTCTGCACCGGGGCCACGTACCGGCATCGAAGGCCGTGCTCCATATCAACGTCTAGTGGATCCGTCGCGATCGACGATCCGGCGCGAGCGGAGAGGACGCGCGGTCCTTCGCCCGAGGCGATGGCCGAGAGGGTCGAGCCGGACGCCCCCTTTTCCGGCCATCCCGCTCGTTCGGGGTCCGGTCGCGTTCACACGGAGAACACTTTATCCCGGCCACGCATCCGCGCGCAGTGTCCAAAGGGATGCGTTCCGGAGCTCGCTGGGTCTCGATCGCCCAGATGCTGGTCGCCCGCGAGCTCGTGGAGAACCTCGGGGTCTCGACCCGGCGCGCCGCCGACCTGCTCGGGCTCGCGCCGTCCGCGGTCTCCCAATATCTCGGAGGCAAACGCCGCGAGGGCCTGCTGGACGACTTCGGAGCACGACCCGAGATCACGACGATCGCGCACCGTATCGCCGTCGCGCTGGCGGAGACCCGCAAGGACGCTGACCCGCCGGCCCGGATCGTTCTGGAAGGGGCGGCCCGGATGGCGGAGGAGGCGGGCGAGAAGGGCGACCGGCAGAGATCCCGGGCGGGAGCCCCGCGGATCGATCGACCGGCGATCCGCCGGCTCCGTGAACGGGTGGGTGCCGAGCAGGCCGCCGTCACCTCGTGCATGCGCCTGGCCCAAAAGGCCCGGGACGAGCTCACGCGGGCCATCTTCCGTCAGATCGCCTCCGACAGCCTTCGCCACGCCGAGATCGTGGCGTCGATGGAGATCTACCTCGAGAACGGGACCAGCCGTAGCCTGGCCAGTGGTATCGATCGCTCGGACGTGGAGGCCCTCATCCGGCAGGAACACGAGGCCGAAGGAAAGGGGGGCGATGATCTGAGGACCGGGCTCGGGGGCGTGATGAAGATCCTCGTCCAGAGCATGGCCGACGACGAGGAGAAGCACGAACGGCTCTTGGAAGGCCTTCTCAAGGAAGGCTTCCCGAAGTGAAGGGCGCTCCGGCGCTCGGGGACCTCGCTGAGAGTTGCCGTAGGCGCTCGCGGGGAGCGATCTACCGGCCGCTCTGCCAGGCACCAGCGCTGTCGCCCGGCCGAGGGTCCATGGGCAGCGCCGGCGCTCCGTCCTCGAGGCGCACTTTGCGCGGGAGGGTCGGAAGGTGGGCGAACTTCGGGTGCCGGCGGGGGCCGAGCACTTCCTGCCCGAAGACCACCGCGATCGCTCCGGCCAGGGTCACCGCGGCCGCGATCCAGAACGCGTACTGGAAGGCGATCAGGCTCGGAAGGTCGGTCCCGGCCAGGGGTCCGCTCGGCACGATGATGCCGGTCACGTAGGCCGCGAGCAGCGCTCCGACGATGGGGGCGCCGACGCTCCCTCCGAGGTTCCGGAAGACGTTGTTCATGGCCGTCGCTTGCCCCATGTCCTTGGGGTCCACGGTCAGGACGAGCATGTTGATGATCGAGGCGTTGAGGAGGGCGATCCCGGCCCCCGTGACGAACTCGAAGATGAGGGACTGGCCGAGCGTGGTCGCCGAGGCGAGCAGGACGAACCCGAGGCTGGTGAGGGCCGCTCCCCCGAGCGCGAGCGGCTTGACCCCGACCCGAGAGACCGCGACGCTGGCGACGATCGCGACCACCAGCATCGCGAGGGCCAGAGGGACGATGTCGAGACCGGCCTGCAGGATGTTCTGCGAGAAACCGCCGGACGCGGCCGGGAACTCGAACCGGTAGATGAGAGCGAAGAGCGCCATGTACATCCCGAGCCCCGCCACCGTGAGGACGACGTTCGTGACCGCCACGTTCCGTTCCTTCAGCAATCTCGGATCGACGATCGGCTCCCGTTGCTGGTGCGTCCACCGGCGCTCCCACAGTACGAACGGGATCAGGAGGAGGAGCCCGGTCCCGAGGAAGCCCAAGGTGAGCGGGGAGAGCCAGCCCCAGCTCTCCCCCTGGGAGAGCGCGGCCACGATCCCGGCCAGGGAGCCTCCGAGCAGCGCGGCGCCGACATAGTCCACCTTCGTGTTGGGCCGACGGTAGGTCGACTCCCGTACGAGCACGAAGACGCCGATGGTCAGGGCGAGGACGAAGGGGATGGCGGAATGGTAGGTGTCGCGCCATCCATAGTCCTGCGAGACGGCGGAACCGACCGGGAGGCTGATGGCGAAGCCGATCCCGAACATCGCGCTCAGGATCCCCTGCGCCCGGGGGACCAGCTCTCGGGGGAACTCCTCGCGGACGAGCGACATGCCCAACGGAAGGATGGTGAGCCCGACGCCCTGGACCGTCCGGGCCGCCACCATGAACGGGAAGTTGGGCGAGAACCCGGTGACGGAGACCGCGGCGGCGTAGGCGAGCATGACCCCCATCAGGATCTTGCGCTTGCCGTAGATGTCGCCGAGTTTCCCGACGACCGGGCTCAACGCCACGCCCGAGACCGCGTACGCCGAGATGATCAGGCTCACCTGGGCCGTGTCCACGTGGAAGTCGCTCTGGATGGTCGGAAGGGAGGGGGTGAGCATCCCTTCGACGTAGAGGACGATCATCACGATCCCCGCGAGCAGGATCATGACCTTGTTCGCGTACGCCTTGTCGTAGTTCTCCATCGTCTTCAATGGAGGAGGGGCGTTGGGGCCGGCCACCGCCGGGGTCGCGGCGTTCACAGCGGGTCGATCCCTCGGTGCTTCCCTCCCACGGGGGCGGTCGCGGCGTTCGCCGTCGGCCCCAGATGGGAACCGAAGAACGCCAGGACCCTCGGCCAGGCGTCCTCGGCGCTCGCCGGGTGGTACGTCGTGGACCGGGTGTCGTTGAAGAACGCGTGCTTGGCGCCTGGGTACACGTGGTACTCGAACGATCTCCCGGCTCGGGCCATCGCCTCCGCCAGTTGGGGCACGGTCGCGGTGATCCCGGGATCCTCTGCCCCGTAGAGCCCCAGGACCGAGGCCCGGATGCGGGGGACGAGGTCAAGGGGCGGGTTCTGACCGTAGAAGATGATGGCCGCTTGCAGCTCCGGGTCGACCGTGGCGAGACGGCCCGACATCGCTCCTCCGAAGCAGAACCCCACCGAACCTACACCCATCCCCCGGACCTGAGGGAGGGTCCGTAGGTACCGGGTCACGGCGAGCAGGTCCAGGGCGAACTTCTCTTGCTGCGCTGGGCTCGAGACCACTCCGAAGGCCTCTAGGACCGGGCGGCGCTCCGGCGGTTGTTCGGCCGCGAACGCGGCGAACCGGGTGGGATCGCGTCGAAGATCGGGCGGGGCCTGGGCGAACGCCTGCATGGCCAACGCGATGTTCGCCGGGGTCAGGGTCGCGGAAAGCTCTCCCGTAAAGAGGTTGGGCGCGATCGCCGCATACCCCTGCCGCGCGAACCGTCGCGCGACATCTTTGATGTGGGCGTCCGGTCCGAAGATCTCGTGGATGACCACGACGGCGGGCCGGGGCTTGTCGTCCTCATCTTTCGGGAGAACCAGCGTTGCCTCGATCTCCCGTTCGGGGCACCGGACCCGTACCTCCTGCTCGATCAACTCCATCCGACCTCTTGCCTCCGGCCCGGGTCAACGGGTTCGACATTCAAGGACCTCGGATGAATAAGAAGAGAATCCTGCACGGCAACGGCCGTAGAGGCGGAGCATACTTCCCGGGGTCGTCGACCCTTCTGTCCCTTGGGCGATCTCACGAACCGAGGGGCATGATCCCGCCCGATGGGAATGGGAAAGGCCCGTTGTGTCGAGCGGGATCTCGATCCCCGGCTCCTAAACCTCTTGCCCAGGAGGACAAGGTCACACCGGAAGGACGACCGTCCACGGACGGATCCTCGCCGGCATGTCCTCGGGCGGAACGGGTCCCGCCCGGTCGCCGGTCCGGCCGTGAACATAATCTCCGAGCGTGCGTTCGCTACCGGGCCGTGAGCGAGAACGGCCCGCGCGAGGGGACCCGCGACCTGCCGCGCCCCGGCCCGGAAGCGGGGCGTCGCAACATCGACAAGGACAGTGCGACCGGCGTCGCCTATGGCACTCTCTCCCGATCCCTTCGGCGCCGACGGGCGGAGCTCGTCGCACTCGTCAGAGCGGGCGGGACCGCCTCGACCCTAGCGAGCTCCTATCGGGCAGAACACCCGCTGGAGCCGGAGGTGACCCCGGGTGAGGTCAAGGCCGCCCTCGCGGAAGCAAAAGGGACCGACCGGAGGCCATCCCCAAGCATGGTCCCAGAAAGACGATCGCGCGATCGGCGCATCACGGAATAGTGCGGGGCCCGCACCGCACCGAGATCGGATGGTCGATTCACCTCGGGCAGGCGGGGCCTCAGGCTCGTCCACGCTCGCCCGGCTTCGCTACGTCATTGCGCGGGTTCCCCGAGGGAGGGTGATCACCTATGGCCAAGTGGCCAAGGTCGCGGGATTCCCGGGCGCAGCGCGTCTGGCCGTGAGAGCGTTGTACGGGGCGCCGGGCCTGCCCTGGCATCGGATCGTGGCCGGCGGGGGCCGGATCGCGTTGACCGGGGAGGACGGACGCGAACAGCGCCTGCGGCTCACCCTGGAGGGCGTGACCTTCCTGGGGGGCCGGGTCCGAATGGACCTCCATGGGTGGGCCCCAAGGGTCCGAAAGGTCCCTCCGGGTGGACGGAACCGGAGGCGTGCCCGGGTCGTCGGAACCGGGAGCTTACCCGCTACTTCGGATCATTCGCTCGCTCGCAGACCCCATTGACGTCCCGAGCGAGCATCTGGCACGTGAGCGAGACAAGCTGGTTCTATGGCTCCCCACTGGGTGCCGCTCGTTCGGGAACGTATAGGGAGCGAGCGTAACCCCCGGACTACTTGGTGTCCGTCGAACTGGGCTCGGCCCATTGCCGCATGTGTTTCCGCCGGACCCCGGCCGCCCGCGCCATTAGGTCCTTCGTTTTCTCCTCCGCGAGGTGGGGTGCGGCCGTCACATCGGTCCGGACGTCGTGGCCGATGCCCCCCAGGGCCTTTCGCATCTCGTGCAGGTGCTCTCGGAATCGTGGTGTCTCGGTCTCCTCGGGCATAGTTTCGGGGAAGGGTTCGCGGCGTCCGGTCCAAATACCTTCAGGCGGACGGGTGATCCGCGAGAGCTCCCGTTCGCTCGAGAGGACCATCCATCAGAAATGCCCGGCCATTCCGAGCTTCGTTTAAGCGGCGTGAAGGGTACTCGGGTTGTGACCGAATCACCGGTCGCCTGCGTTCTTTGCCGAGGGCCCACCGGGGATATCGAGCTTGAGCGCGTGCGGGTCTGGGAGGACGATCTCTGGCGAGTCACGATGGCCTCGGGAGGGGAGATCGCGGGATTCTCCTAACTCGAACCCAAGCGCCACGTGCCGTATATCACGGACCTGGAGGGCGAGGAGGCCCGGTCCTCGCCCTCGTCACCCAAGCGCTCAAGGAGGCGACCGGGGCCGAGGTGATCTACTTGTACATTTTCGGTGGCGGTATCCCGCATCTCCACATCCATCTGGCACCGCACCGGCGTGGCGACGCACTTAACGATCGTATGATCCGCGGGCAGGTCACGGAGACCCCGCTTCCAAGCGGAGCGACCGCGATCGTGAGCAAGGAGTTCCCGGCTTTACCCGCTCAGACCCACGTCGACGTCCGAGAGCGGGTCCGTCAAGTCCTCGGAGGCTCGCGCCAGGCTCTGTGAACCGAACGAGCAGCCGCGGTCCGCCTCCGGGCGATTCTGGCGTAGGGAAAAGGGGTCGACCGGTCGCCGAACTGACCCGATGAGGATCCCAGGATATTCCAGGTCAGTCCCGTAGGACCTCCGGTGGTGGGGGGGACCACGCAGCTCCCTCTGTGCGGTCCTCAGGGGGCCGACGAGGGCGAGCTCACGGCGAACCGGTAGAGGTCCCTCAGTAGGCCCGGGGCCATGCCGGGGAACGTTCGCTCTAGGGTCCGGGCCTTTCCATCAACGGCGTCTTTGGGCGTTAGGTGGCGCAGCCCGAACGCGGACAGGGCCATCAGGATCGGGACCACGTCCTTCCCTTTCGGCGTGATGCGGTAGTGGACCTTCCTCTCGTCATGGGCGTCGGCGACCTTCTCGATCAGCTCCGCCTGACGGAGCTCGCGCAGTCGGTTGGTCAGGACCCTCGGCGTCAATCCCTTGCTTCGGCGCAGGATGTAACCGAACGTGGGATCGGGACGGAACGCGATGTCGCGCAGGACGATGAGCGCCCACTTCCGACCCAACACGCCCATGCTCGCGCGGATGGGGCAGCCGAGGGCGTCGTCCGGCAACAGACCTCCGATCGAGGATAGTGGGAATACGTCGATCTTTTCAATGGAGGATCGGGGCTTGGATCGTCCTTCCATGATGGTAGCTATGCTCAGGATAGTATTTCAGCCTCTTCCATTTGAGTGACGTTGCAACATCGAAGCGGGCCTAGGAACTCACTATCCTTGCATTCCGTAGTCAATAGAAATACTTTCGGAAGTATACTGACCTCATGGCCCTAAAGGCGAGCCTACCAACTGAACCGTCCATGTCCAGAACGAAGAAGGCCGGATCACCCGTCCCCTCCATCGCCGTTCGAGTGCCCAAGGCGGGTCCGAACGCTGATCTACCGACCTCGCGGGGGCCGTCCGGGGGCCCGAACGAATGACGACCCACACCATGACCGTCGACGGGATCGGTCCCGTCGAGGTCAGTATGGCCGACCGGGGGACCGGGCGACCGATACTTCTGCTCCATGGGGGGGCCGGCCCCCAATCGGTCGGTGGCTTCGCGCAACTGCTCGCGGATCGTCACCCCGTCCACGTGTATACGCCGACCCACCCCGGGTTCGTCGGTACCTCTCGGCCGGAACGTTTGTCCAGCGTGGCCCAGCTCGCCCAGGTCTACGCCCGGCTACTGGACCAGCTCGACCTGAGCGACGTCACCGTGATCGGCAACTCGATCGGCGGCTGGATCGCCTCCGAGCTCGCTCTCTTCGACGGCCACCGGCTCAAGAACGTCGTGTTGGTCGATGCGGTCGGGATCGACGTCGCCGGTCACCCGATCGCCGACTTCTTTCATCTTTCCTTGGACGAGGTCGCCCAGCGAAGCTACCACGACCCGGGCGCTTTCCCGATCAACATCGCGACGCTCACCGACCAGCAGAAGGCCGGGATGGCCGCCAACCGCGCCACCTTGGCGGTCTACAGTGGACCCTCGATGGCCGATACCACGCTCCGAGGTCGCCTGGCCCAGATCGCCGTCCCGACCCTCGTCGTTTGGGGTGAGAGCGACCGCATCGTCGAACCGGACTATGGCCGAGCCTGGGCCGCCGCGATCCCTCACGCACGCTTCCTGCTGCTCCCGGGGGCGGGCCACCTTCCTCAGATCGAGACCCCCACGCCGCTGCTCGATGCGATCTGGAGCTTCGGCGGCCCTTGATCCCCCCACTACATGATGGACCACTCCCGCCGCGAAAGCCCTGCGATGTCCGTCGTAGACGGAGGGGCCCCCGGCGAGCTGGCCGTTCCCGCCTGGAGCCCCTAGTGTCCCTTACCCTCAGTGCTGCCTTCGGTCCCCGCAAGCGGGTGGCGACGACCTTGCCCAATGGGGCTTCGAGGTCTAAGAAGGGATGGGTCTCACCAGTCGGATCGAACGCGGACGTCCGCCCGTCGCTCTTTCTTGGGCTCCAGGGAAGAGGCCAACGAGCGAAGTTGCTGCCCGATGAGATCGAGGGGTGTGACGGCCCCCTCGGCGCGACACAGGATGAGCCCTCCTTCCACCGAAGCGAGCGTCGTGACCGAGAGCGAGCGTGCGGAAGGTCGCGGTATCCCGACCGCGACGAGCTGCTCCGTCAGGAGGGAGGTCCATGACCGAAAGCTCGCGCGGGCGATCTCCCGGAAGGGCCCCCGGTCCGAGTACGTGTCCATGACGACTCCCGCCACCGGACATCCGGACCGACACTCGGAAGAGCTGAGCGAAAGGCGGAACAGTTGCACAAAGTGCTCCAGGACCCCCGCCGCGGTGTCGGCCCCGCAGGTCCGCTGGTAGGACAGGATCTGCTCCGTGGTCCAATGTAACGCGTCGCTAACGAGCTGCCGTTTTCCCTTGGGAAAATGGTAATAGATCGATCCCCGAGGGGCCCGACTGTCCTTCAGGACCTCGGTGAACGAGGTCGCCGTCACGCCCCGAGCACCGATGAGGTTGGCCGCGCTCGCGACCATGCGATCCCGACTATCCCTCGCCATGTGGGCCCCCGTCCATCCCTTCGGTCGACACTAGGAGATCGGTCGGAAGAGCTGGGTTCTGGAATATCAACAGCTATATGACGACCGTCATAATGGACCCGCCGGAACACCATGCCGATGATCGACGTCTATTCGGTGGCCGGAACCTTTCCCGACAAGCATGTCCTCGCGAGAGACCTCGCCGCCGCGGTCATGCGCTGGGAGCAGGTGCCCAAGCTCCCGCTGTTCCAGAAGAACACCGCGGCGTTCATCCATGATCTGCCGGCCGATTCGCTCTCGAACGTGGACGGTGACAGCAACTACGTTCGCGTGCAGGTCCTCACGCCGATCGGTGTGCTGAACCGGGAAAAGCAGATCGGGGTGGTCCGCGAGCTGACCGACATCATCGCGAAGGCCGCGGGCGACCCCTCCCTCACCGAGCGTACGTGGGTACTGGTCACGGAGTCGCCCGACGGCGGATGGGGCCTCAACGGGCGCGCGAACACCGGCGCGGAGATCGCTCAATTGGCACGTGGTCAATTGGCCGCGATGGCAAAGGATCCGCCGCCCCGACGATAGGCATGGTCGCCCGACCGAACCATGTCCGGGAGGGCGCTGGGGTAGGGGGTCGAGGGGCCCTTTCTGGCCGGAAAGTCCCATTCACATGGCTTAAGTCCGAAACACCACTTACGCACCGTCATGGCGAGCAAGAAAGTGCGCATCTTGGTCGGGACCCGGAAAGGTGGGTACGTTCTCGAAGGTGACGTCTCTCGGAAGAAATGGAGGCTCGCCTCCCAGATCCAAAAGGGAACGGAGATCTTCCACATGATCGCCGACCCACGGCATCCCGGGGACCTGTACGCGTGCGTCAACTCCTGGCTGTGGGGCCCGATGCTCTACGCTTCCCACGATTACGGGAAGAAGTGGTCCGAAACGGGAACCCCGATGATGGCCCCGACCAAGACGAGGCCGCCCCGGTTCGACGGGAACCCGGACACCCCGGCCCCCGTCTATCCGGTGGTGAACCTCTGGCACCTCGAACCCGGGCACGAGAGCGAACCGGAGACCCTGTTCCTAGGCCTGGACCCCTACTCGCTCCACCGGAGCGATGACCGCGGAAGGTCGTGGGAACCGGTCCGGGGGCTCAACGATCATCCGACGAAAGCGAAATGGAACCCGGGAAATGGAGGACCCTGTCTCCACACGATCATCGTCGACCCCACGCGGCGAACTCGGATCTATGCGGGGATCTCGGCGGCGGGACTTTTCCGCTCGGATGACTCGGGGGAGAGCTGGGCCCTGGCGAACCAGGGCGTCGAAACGCCATTCCAGCCCGAGAGATTCCCGGCCGTGGGACAATGCGTCCACAAGGTCGCCTTGGACCCCGCGCGACCCGATACCCTCTACCGCCAGGACCATGGGGGGATCTACGTCAGTCACAACGCCGGAGAGCGATGGCAGCGGATCGGGAAGTCTCTGGACGACGACTTCGGCTTCGTGGTGGCCACGGCCAAGAGCCTTCCCGGGCGTGCGTTCTTTGTTCCTCTCCTCAGCGAGCCCCGGGTGACCTCCCGCGGGGGATTCCAGGTCTACCAGTGGACCGAGTCCACGAAGAAGTGGAAGACCCTCATGCCTCCGAGCCGATTCCCGGGAGACTATGGGGCCCATCGAGAGGGGATGGCGTGCGATGCCCTCGATCCGGCCGGCATCTATGTGGGGACGACGACCGGCCAATTGTTCCTCTCCCCCGACGCCGGAAGGTCCTGGGAGCAGGTGCCGTTCCAATTCCCCTCGATCCACTCGGTCTCCGTGACGAGCGGATCGTCGTGAGCCCCCCTTGACGACGGCCGATGCGCGGGCGCACTGAGCTAGGGGGTCCGGTAGCCGCCCCGCCGAAGCGACCCGCGGGGTCCGGTTCGCTCTCCCGATCGACGCTGGACGGAGCGCTTAACATGGGAGGGGGAGGTCCGACGAGCATGATGCAAACGCGGCGTCGGCTCGCCGCGATCATGTTCACCGACATGGTGGGTTTTTCGGCCCTGGCCCAGTCGGACGAAGCGAAGGCGCTCGCGACCTTAGAGCGGCACAACCGGCTCCTCCGTCCGATCTTCTCGACGTTCCACGGCCGGGAGGTGAAGACGGTCGGTGACGCCTTCCTGGTCGAGTTCGAGAGCGCCCTGGACTCGGCGAAATGTGCCCTCAAGATCCAACGCGTCCTCCACGATTACAACATCGCGTCCCCGCAGCGGCCGATCCGCATTCGGATCGGGATCCACGTCGGGGACGTGATCCATGCGGCCGGGGACGTCCTCGGGGATACCGTGAACGTGGCCTCCCGCATCCAGTCCTTGGCCTCTCCCGAAGGGATCTGCCTGACCCAACAGGTCTACGACCAGGTCTCCACGCGGATCCCGACCCCCCTCGCGAGGCTGCCCCCCGTCGCTCTCAAGAACATCCGGGCGCCGACCGGCGTGTACCGGTTCGTTCAGCCCTGGGACCCCAAGCACACCGAGCCCCCGGTCCCGGCGCCCGGGCTCGGCCGGAAGATCGCGGTCCTTCCTCTCGTGAACATCAGTGCCGATCCCGCCGATGAGTACTTTGCCGACGGCCTCACCGAGGAGCTGATCTCGGTACTTTCGCAGGTCCGGGACCTGAGCGTGATCGCTCGAACGTCCGTGACCCCCTACAAGTTGGCGCCCAAACCCATCGCTCAGGTCGGGTCGGAACTGGGAGTCGACGCGGTCCTGGAGGGGAGCGTTCGAAAGGCCGGAAAGCGGATCCGGATCACGCTGCAACTGATCGATGCGATCACACAGCAGCACCTGTGGGCGGGAACCTATGATCGGGAGATCGACGATGTCTTTGCGGTCCAGACGGACATCGCGGAACGGACGGCCGAAGCCCTCCGGCTCCAGTTCTCGAAGGGAGAGAGATCGCGAACCCGAGAGAGACCCACGGAGAGCCCCGCGGCCTACGACGCCTACTTGCGGGGACTGGTAGCGGAGAACGAGCCGATGGGACGTGGCTTCGCCGAAGCGATCCGATGCTACGAGCAGGCGACCAAATTGGATCCGGAGTTCGCCGAGGCGCTCGCCGCCTGGGCCGACGTGTACGTCAAGGCGGCCGGGGACACCATGCCCATGCGCGAGGTGATGCCCCGGGCGAGGGACCTGGCCTCGCGGGCGCTCGCGCTCGACCCGGACTCTTCGCTGGCGCACGCGGCCCTGGCCAACATTGCCTTTCAGTTCGATCACGACTGGGAGCTCGCGGAGACCGAGTTCCGGAAGGCGATCGCCCTCAATCCCAGCAACGACACCGCGCTCCAGTTCCTCGGGACGCTCCTCGTCGCATTGGGCCGGTTCGACGAGGCGAGAGAGGTGTTCCGCGATGGGATCCGACTCAACCCGGCGGGACACTTCCACCATCAGTTGGTGATGGTCGACATGTCCGCCGGGGAGTACGCGTCGGTGATCGAGCATCAGGAGAAGGAGGCCGAGAGCGATCCCACCTCGGTCGGCAAGCGGGCCTATCTCGGGTTCGGATACCTCGCGGCCGGACGGAAGAAGGATGCCCTCGAGCAGGCGGACACCCCGACGACCGGTGCCAGCGAGGATGAGCGCTTCGACCACGCCCTGTTGAACGCTTTAGTGGGACGGTCCGACGCGGCGCGCGCGATCGTGGCGGAGGTGGAACGGGGAGAGGCGAGGTCGTACATTTCGGCCACCCATCTCGCGATGCTCTACTCGGCGTTCGGGGAACACGCGAAGGCATTGGACCTCCTGGAGCAGGACGCCCGGGACGGTGATCGGGTGCTCTGGCTATCGTACCGCGGTGTATGGTTCGACCCGATCCGAAAGGATCCGCGGTTCGTCGCGTTGCTCCGTCAGTATGGGCTCCCGCTCCAACGCCCTCGCCGCACGCAGGCTCCATAGTCAGGTCGTTGACATCTCGCGACGGGGCTCGCTCCGGTCGACGTCGGGGGGGTCCCCCCGCCGCGTTCCCCGGACGAAGGACCGGGGCCCTCACACGGCCGTCTCACTCGTAGGAAACGTCCGATCGAAGATAGGCACGGGTCGCCAGGAAGAGGATCACCAGGGTCTCGACGGCCAGCACCAGCATCTGGTAGCCGTCCGTCGCGCTGAGCGTGCCCGAGTACGCTCCCCGGACCGCGTCCGCCACGTAGGTGAGGGGATTGATCTGGAAGAGGACCTTCAGCGCGAGCGGAAGTCCGCTGGACAGTGGATAGAACACCGTGCTCGCGAAGTTGACGACGAAGATGATCAGGATCTGGACGCTGTTGTAGGCGTTGTTCGACTTGACAAGGGCTCCGATGAACAGCATGAGCGACCCGAAGAAGATCGATCCCAGGGCGATCGACCCGAACATGATCGCGATGGCCAGCCATTGCGTCGGACCCGTCCCCATGAGCGCCCACGCCACCCCGAGCAGCACGGCCGCCCCGACGAGCCCGAACAGGAGCGACGTGAGCATGATGCCCAAGAGGTACTGGAGGCGGGTGAACGGGCCGACCAAGAGCTGCGAGAGCATGCCGTAGCGACGATCGGCCCACAGGATACTACCGCCCACCGTGCCGGCCATGACGGCCTGGAACGCGAGGATACCCGGCGCGAGGAACGAGAGGTAGCTCGCGCCGGAGCTCACCGAGGAGACCGACTGGAACCCGAAGCCGAAGAAGACGAGATACATCCCGGGAAGCCCGACCAGGATGATCAGGCTCCCCGGGTCGGTGTTGACCCAGATGTTCCGGTAGATCAGTCGGAGCAGGTTAGGGAGCGCCGTGGGTCTCAACTCCGTTCGCCACCGACCGAAGGAACACGTCCTCGAGCGTGTTCTTCCGGACGTTGAGCCATTCCAGTTGCGCGGCCATCGACTGCGAGAGGGCGGCGATCTTCGACAGCGCCTCCTTCGGGTCGCCGGTGAGGATGACCGCCGAGGCCCCGCTCGTCGTCACCGTCACCTGAGGTCCGAGCTCGCGGGTCAGGGCCGCGAAGAATGGGCCGGCGTCGCTGTTGCCCACCGTGATGTCGATCGTTTTCTTGCCCCCGTAGAGCCGCTTCAGGTTCTCGACGGTGTCGAGCTCGAGGATCTTGCCCTGATCGATGACCGCGACGCGGTCGCAGAGGTAGTCGGCCTCCTCGAGATTGTGCGTGGTGAAGACGACGGTGAGCCCACGTCGTACCTCGTCGCGAAGGGAGTCGAGCAGCGTCCGGCGCATGATCACGTCGAGCCCGACCGTCGGCTCATCGAGGAAGAGGATGTCCATCTCGTGCATGAACTCCCGAGCGACCTGAACACGTCGTTTCTGGCCGCCGGAGATATCGAACGCCCTTCGTTTGCGGATCTCGTCGAGCCCGAAGCGCGTGAGGAGTTGTTCGCGTCGCCTCTTTCGCTCGGGGCGGGGGACCCCCCATAACATCCCGTAGACGTCGAGATTTCCCTGGACGGTCGCGAAGTCGAACGACTCGTCCTGCTGGACGACCCCGATCCGGCTACGGATCCGCTGTCCGTCCCGCGCGGGGTCCATCCCGAGGACCCGCAGGGTACCGGAGGTCGGCTGGATCAGCGTCGTCATCGCCTTGATCAGCGTCGACTTTCCCGCGCCGTTCCGACCGAGGAGTCCGAACACCTCCCCGCGGCGCACCGTGAAGCTGACGCCGTCGAGCGCGAAGTGCTTCCGGTCGTACGTATGGCGGAGGTTCTCCGCAAGGACGACGGCGGTCGCTCCCGTCGGGATCGCGGACGAAGGGAATGGAGCGGATCGCATCGCCCTGCTCCAACGAGGTGCGAAGGATAAGCGATGCTCACCGCCGATCGTTACCGGCTCTCCTGAGAGTTCAACCGGCAACATATCCTGACCTACTAGACGTAGGTCATCGGCGGTCCTCCCCCTGCCGCCAGAGAACGGCCGTGCCGGACCCCTAGCCGCGAGGTCGGAACGAAAGAAGCTCGCTGAGACCGATGTAACCGAGCTGACGCAGGGACCCATGGGAGGGCGGGGGTCCTCCCTCGGACCTCGCTCGCTCCTCGAGGATGGCTTCGCACAGCGCGGTGCACAATCGGCCTCCCCGAGCTCCCACACGCTGTAGATTCTCGAGGTACGGTCCCAACTCCTTCCAACGCTCGAGGACGGTCAGCCCGATCGCGAGATTCACTCCGAACTGGTCCCACTCCTGTCGGTCCCAGAACTGGGTGGAGGCCCTGTAAGCTCCGGCGGCGTTCGCCAACCACCGGTCGGCTCCGACCATCGCGGTAGGCAGCAAGAGGATGCTTGCGCGGACCGGCCCCGACTCCGGGACCATCCGATGAACGAGCGGTTCCAACGACCCCGGTACGCCTCCCCCGTGGAGGATGTCGCAGACGACGCCCCCATCACGCTCCTCGAGCTGATGCGACTCGCCGGGACGGCGGAACCATCCGCCGAGAGGTTCGCCCTCCCGTTCGATCCCTGGGAGGGCCTGATGGACACGCGTCGAGCCCGCCAGGAGTTGGGGTACCGACCTCTCTACCCTTCGTGCTACTCGGCAGTGGACGCGGGGGTCTTCTAATGCGCGGTCGATGCCGGGGCGCGATGAGCGCGGGGGGCGCGCTCCCCTCTCCATTTGAACGGGCCCGCGTTGGTGCGCGCCGGGGGATCGAGGGGTCCCCGGGACCGAAAGGCATCGAAGCTGAGCGACCCGTGACTGGAGTCGACCACCACCGGGTTGAAGGGGGGTCGCTGGGGGAG
>JBARHO010000033.1:0-27206 GCA_049799275.1 Thermoplasmata archaeon | reverse complement strand
GCGTCATCATAGGCCAGTCCGGCCGGTCCGTTCCCGATGGAGATGGTTGACTCCACGGTGTTGGTCGAGTCATTAACCACGCTCACGTTGTTCCCATCGGTGACGAAGAGCTCCCCTTTCTCGCGGTCATAGACCATGCCCGACGCGAACGGCCCTAACGGGATGTTCGCTACGACGCGAAAGGCGATCCGGAGCAAACGGAACGCCCCGTGCAGTGTGGAGTCGACACTGCTGCCGTTGACCGTAACGTCCTTCGATCCGGCCTGATAGCCGGCGTCGGTCACAGTTAGGACATACGTACCGTTCGACGGATAGAACGCAAAGTAGCCCTGTGCGTCCGTGTCCACCGACCCATTCGCACCGGGCCCTTGATAGGCGACCCTCGCTCCATCAACGGGGGCCCCGGCACGCGCTAACACGCGACCTTCGACCGCGTAGGTGTCGCCGAGCTTGGAAAGGTGGAAGGCCCCGTGTAACGTTGCGTCAAGATCGCTCCCATTCACGGTGACGACGATCGATTCGGCCACATACTCGCCGCCGCCGGCGGTGAGCGCATAGGTACCGTTCGAAAGTCCCATGACAAAGTAGCCGGCCGAGTCCGTTAGCGCCGACCCAGTCTCGCCGGCACCGCGGTACGCTACTCGTGCTCCCCCGATCGGCGTACCGTCGGACATCAGCACACGGCCGACAACGCGATACGACGATACGGGGGAGCTGGGCGGGGCGTTTGCCGACGAAGTGGTCTTGATCATCGCTTCGGCGGATGCCGACGAAGATATCAGTATGAGGAGCGATGCAACAACAACTCCGGCTACGGAACGCGAAATTGATCCCCTACAGTTCATGAATTGGGTCGGTACTCGGCGGGTTTGCGGAAGTAGCCTTGTGACCAGTTTCGGGTTATACCTCGCGCCCGACCAAGTCCGAGCACGTTTGGGCCATGGGGCACTGGGGGATCATCTCTCATGCAACCGGTGCAATAGTCCGATGCGTGTCCTGGCGGTTGTAGGGCGCCTCGGTCAGGTGTTGGCCGCTCCCGAACGGGTGGAGAACCACGTCGCTCAGATAGGGGTCCGGGCGTGGGGGGATTTGAACCCCCGACCACCGGGTTAGGAACCCGGTGCCCTATCCAGGCTAGGCTACACGCCCCTCTGCTTCGTTGGACCATCCCCTGCATAGTCATTGCGCCTCGGAGGTCGGCCACGAGCCCGAGCCTGGTACGACGATCGGGTGAGTCGGATCCATCGCCCACCCTGCCTTTCGGTCACGTTTACGGCGCCCGATCCATGATCTGATTACGTGGATCGACGTGGTATCAATCGCTCGTACCGATGATCGACCTGCGGCGAGAGTTGGGCCGCCGCCTCCTGCACGATCTCGATCCCCTCGAGATATTCCTGCAGGGTCGACATCACGGGTCGCCGTTGGCCAAGCGCCATCTCTGAGGTTTCCGTGGCCGAAGCTTGGCCCCCTAACGCGCCGATCAAGATGTGCGCGTCGCGGATGGCGTACAAGAAGGGGAACACACGGCATTCTCGGACCAGGATGGAAAAGAGATCCTGCGGGGATCGACCCGGCTTGAGCGTGCCCCAGATGAAAACGGAAAGCGCCGTTGCGCGTCCCTTGTACGGTGGGATCCGCGAAGCGTCAAGAAAGGAGCGGTGGATCACCCAGCCCGAGCGCAGGAGCTTCTGCTGCGAGAACGGGAGGCCGAAGGGACCCACGAGGTGGGACGATCGACCGCTGTCCGACGCCACGAACGGGCGATGGACCAGTTCCCCGGCCGCCCAGCGTTGGTGTTCGCTGGCCGACATTCCGTCGTCCACCCGCTCCCCCGAAGTGCTGCCCCCCAATCCTAACGGATAGCTGACCGTACCCTCGAGAGCGGCGATATGGCCCCACAGACCCTCGTAGTCGAAGTAGACCGGGACCCCGCCCTCGGTCACATCCGCTGTCAGGCTTTGCAGCCAAGTGACCTGGTGACCGGCTTGGGTCCGCTCTACGAGGGCCTTGGCATCCTTGTCGGATGTGTGAAAGAACACGCCCAGAACGACCTGAGGGCTGCCGGTCAGATACACGTTCTCCTCGAGATCCTGCCATGTTCTCAACAGGTCCTGCGCCCGGTCGAGGAACGGACGGGCGATCACGAACGTCACGCGGGGCCAGCCGAACCGAGCCGGATCCGGGACGTACCGGTCCCGCAGCCACCCTTCGACGTAGGCTCGCCGTCGGGCGGCATGGTACGTGGACCGAGGGATCTGCAGCCGCTGGAGACGGTCCCGCTCCGGCGCGGGCAGCGCCCCCAGCAGGACCGCGATCACGCGCGCCTCGGCGTCGGTCAGCCCTCGCACCGGGCCTCCCTAGTTGCGAAGCGATGCCATAGCACGGGGTCCAACGAGCTGGCCGGGCACGCGCACATGGATTTATGAACGCTCGGAAGGGTTACCGACCTGATCGCTGATATGGACCGAGCATTGAACGTACGTACCAGGGCACCGTCAGCCCGTGCCGGGCGCTTAAGGTTCGCGCTCGTGAGCGCCCTGGTCGTCCTGGTTCTCTCCTCGTCGGTCGGTGCGGTCGCGTTGGCCGCCCCGGTCGCGGCGTCCGGCCCCGCGAACCCCGAATGGGCCTACGGCGCCCGATGGTCGGGATCGGGTGCGGGATCGACCGCCAATGGTACGTACACCTATGACGCTTCGTTCGGATGGGAGGTCGTCCTCAGCCAACAGAACCTCACCCCATCGACCTTCCGCGTGGTCGTCGATTGGCTGGCGTCGGCCCAGATGCATGTCGTGTTCTGCTCCCCGAACTGTAAGTCGCCCGTAGAGATCCTCAATCTCACCGACCGGTCCACCCAATCGATCAACGCCTCTTCGGATTTCACCACCGCCGGCCTTGTGTATGCCGCGGGGGTCGCCGTTCCAGGCACCGCGGTCCTGAACTCATCCTCGCGGGCCCAAGGCTCGCTCGTCGAGACGCTCACCGCGCAGGTCGGGGCCCCGGCTGTCGCCCGCACCGGCGATCGCACGCTCCAGGTGGAGACCTCTTCCGATTCCAGTGAAGCGTTCGCCGGAGGGCTTGGGCTCTTGCCCGAGAACCTCTCCACCACCCCCTCTTGGAACTCGACCGCCACGTACGAGGCCTCAGCCCCGTGGTCGGTGCAATCGAGCCTGACCGGGCAGGGACTGAACGGATCCTCGGTCGACCGGCAGGTGTACTCGAACGGAAGCGTCACGAGGAACGGCACCGCCAGCCTGACAGGCTCGGCCTCCGGGAGCCTGCGGCTCGCCGACAAGATCGATACCCCGATCGTCGCGCTGAGCCTCAACGCTCCGTTCTCGCTCTTCGATGGCGTCGCCCTCATACCTCAGTCGGTCGATCTCTTCCATGGCTCCGGGAACTCCTGGCAGTCCCTACGCGTCGGGTCCCAGGAAGCCTCGGTCATGGGGTTCGACTATTCCACCGCCCCGGTCGGCCACTGGGGGATGCTCGCCTCCGCGATCCGCTACGACGACTCCTCGAACGCGGGCGTCTCGTCGCTCTCCCCGAGCGATGCGGGCGTCATTCCGGCCCTGACCCCCCAGTACTCTGGGTCGGAGCTCATCCAGGGAGAACCGCAGACCCTGCCGGCCGCCCAGCAGAACCTCAACTGCCTCAGCGGGGGCGCATGCCCGAACACCTCTGCCTCTCCGATCATCCCGCTCTTCGGTCTGGTGGGGATCGGAGCGATCCTCGTGATCGGCCTGCTCACCGTGGGACTCGTCGTGCAACGGCGCAGACAGATCACCCCTCCCGCGAGCGCCCACGTGTACGCGGCGGTCGACGGCTCGGGACGGAGCTCACCCCTCCCTACGCCCGAGGTCGCTCCGGTCCCGTCGAAGGGACCGCCGACGGCCGAGCCCGAGCCGGACGATCCTCTGGGCCATCTCTGGTAGGTCCTCGCCGGACCGGCCGTCTATTCGCTCACGTCGTGGGAGCGCGGGGCGCGGCCGGGACGGGTCGCATGGACCAAGGATAGCGCAGCAGGGCAGCGATCCCCTGGAAGGCCTTGGCCAACATCTCCCCCTCTTCGCTCTCCGACGAGATCAAGCGGACCTTCGCCCCCGCCTCGCTCGCCCGACGGAACATCCGTTCCACGAAATCCTCCTTCTCGGTGATCGAGAGCGAGGGCGATGCACACTTCGGGCAAGGTCCTGAGACCAATCGGTCGAGGTCCGCGTCCGCGACAACGCGTTCGAAGTCGTTACCGCAGGAGGCGCAGTGCAGGCGCACGAACTGCCGGCGAAGCCCCTCCGAGATGAGCAGCGTGTCGACCGCGCCCGCGCTCATGGCGGCTTCCACGGCGACCTCTCCGTAGGCGGCCAGCCCCGTGTCCGCCTTGCGGATCTCGTTGAGCAGTCGCTGGATGATCCGCTTCTCCTCGGTGATCTCGAGGCCATGGAGGGTCTGGGTGGCCTTCTCGACCAGCTCCTTGAGGCCGTACTCGTCGGTGTAGCCCACATCGAAGAGCGGCTGGACCACCTTCTGCTGGAGCTCGTACTGGAGGTACCCTTCTTTGAAGAAATACTCCTTCGTTGCGCCCGGTCCACCGATCAGGATCCCTTTGAGAACATCCTTCTTGGGCAGGAACAGCTCGTTCGCCATCTCGCCACATCGAACGAAGAAATCGTGGGCGGCGTGCTCGATCAGGCGCTCGAACCGGTGCTGGGACTGTCCCCCGCGGCCATGCTTGCTCGGCACGAGCGATTGCTTGTTCCGAAGGGGCTCGACCCGCTTTCCTCGAAGAAAACCCAGGGTGACCTCGGCGCGGTCCAGGACCATGAGCCCCCAGAGGTCCGGTTCGTGGGCCATCGAGGCCAGTGGCTCGAGGTAGAAGGTCGAATCGCAGCGGTAGAGGAACGTGTTGATCGGTTCGGGAGGCTCCACGATGAACGTGACCGGTTCGGTCTTGTCGGCGCCGATCGCCTTGCTGCCCACGAAGAACACGACGCCATTGGGCGGGGGTTCCCGGAAGCTGCGCACGCGACCCATGAGCGACTCGATCGCCCACATGACGTTCTTCCGGGTGGTCCGGCTCTTGATGTTCGAGCTCTGGGCGTACTCGTTCCGAAGGTACCCGATCGCGTCCGAGATCTGCTTCCCCGGTGGGACGTAGAGCGAGATCAGCTCCGTGGCGCGACCGCGGGCCTGCGCGATCTCATCGAGCTTGCGCTGGAACGAGTACCGATGGAGCTGGACGTCCTCGGCGGATGCGCCCATTTAGGCACCCGCCTGCTCGAGGTATCGAGACCACCTTCGATGCGTCCGCGGCCCCGTCCCATCGTACGACGCGCGGGGCGAACCGCCCCGCCCGTCCCCCGGGCGGCGGAGTCAGAGGAGCTTGCGGATGTGTTCGTCGATGACCTCTTCGGGGTATGCCCCGACGATGCGATCGACCAACTTGCCCTGCTTGTAGAAGAGCAGTGTCGGAATGCTCATGATCCCCAGCGCGCCCGCCTTCTCTCCGTTGTCGTCGGAGTTGAGCTTCCCGAACGCGACCTTTCCTTGGTAACGCTCCGACAAACGGTCGACGATCGGCGAGACCATCCGGCATGGGCCGCACCACGGGGCCCAGACGTCGACGACGGCAGCGGTGTTCTGTTGGGCGAAGCGGTCGAACCCTTGTCCGTCGAGCTCTTGAACGGTCATTCCGGTACTTTCCTACTTCAGCATTCGAGCCTATTACTTAGCCTCTACTGATCGAACCGACGCGTCGAATTCCCCCGACGTTACCACGTGGCCGCAACGGCACCTCGATCCGATGTTGTGGACCCTTGAACGTCCACCAGATGGGTCCGGAGCGCTCCAGGTCCCGGCGACCGCGTCGTGCTCTGCGCCGGCCCGGAGCGCCGCCGCTTGAGCGAGGGACGGTTGACCATCCCCCGCCTTACGGAGGCCTGACCAGCGCCGATATGTAGCTCGCCGCCTCTCACTGCACGATGGAACGGCCGGGCCCTTCATCCTCGGGACCCATCGATCATCGAGAGAACCCTTCTACCGGCGGGGACGCGGTGCCCGTAGGACGCGCGGCGCTTCGTCAGCCCATCCTGATGAGCCCCGCCGCGCGCAAATCGATCCGGCATCGGATGTTGCTCCTGCGCCACAGCTCGCTCGAGCATTTGGAACGTCTCACCTCGGTCCCTCCCGCGGACCTGAAACAGTACCGGCGCGAGCTGACCGAGAGCGATCTACCGGAGACCCTCCTCAATCGCGGGGCCGGCCTCGCGTTCACGCGGGAGCTGCCGCAGGGCTCGCTGTTGTACCTTCTCGTACGGGCCCTCAAGCCTCGGAGGGTCGTCGAGACCGGGGTCCGTCCCGGATACTCGACGGCCTGGCTCCTCTCGGCCCTCGACGCGAACGGATCGGGTGACCTGGTATCGCTCGGTCCCGGACCGACCACGGGCCGGGGCCCCGGGGTCCACGAGGTCGTGATCGGCCAGTTCGTCGCTCCGAAGCTTCGGACCCGTTGGACCCTGGCCCTCGGCAACACGGTGGAGAACCTCCAAGGGATCCTGGCCCAGGGGCCGGCGACCGACCTGTTCTTCTACGATAATGGACCGGATGTCAACCGCGCCCGCATCGAGCTCCGCAGCGCGTGGAACGGCCTTTCGGACCGGGGGGTCCTCCTCGCGCATCATATCGATCTCAATCCCGCCTTCGAGGAGTTCTGTCAGGCCCAAGGCATCCCGGCGGCCCCGCCCTTCGACGCCGGGCCCCCTCCGATGGGCGCGATCAGCATGCGCAGCGACGGCGCGGCCGGGGCCTAACGCTCGAGCTCTTCGACCAGGTGCTCGATCCCGGGAAGGATCAACCGCTCTAAGGCCGTGCGCACCGCTCGTTCGGATCCGGGAAGTCCGAACACCGGCTTGCGCTTGATCAGAAAGAGGCTGGCCCGGCTCATCATGGCGAGCGGACCCACCTCGGCGAAGCTCAGCGATCGGTAGAGCTCTCCGAACCCGGGGACGACCTGTCCTCCCATCGCCTCGAGGGCGTTCACCGTGAGATCCCGGGAGCTCACGCCGGTCCCTCCCACCGTGACCCCGGCTTCGATCGGCGCCTGCGCCAACGAGGGTTCGAGGTAGTCCCGTACATCGGCGATGCTGTTGGCCACCAGATGGTACCGAACGACCGTGTGCCCGGCCTTCTGGATGAGGTCCCGGGCCAGGTGGCCCGAGACGTCGTCCTCCTCGGTATGCGTGTCCGAGACGGAAAGGACGACAAAGCCGATCGCGCGCGTGGATCCCAGATGATGGCGAGAGGCCGGGGACGCCGGCGGGTCGGTGACCGTCATTCTGCTTTGATCCTCTCCTTCTTCTTGTGCATCACACGGACCGGTCCGAGGACCGTGTCGGGATACTGGCCGTCCTCGTTCTTCTCGAGGTATTTGACCATATCCCAGACCGTGAGGAGCGCCCCGGTCGCTCCGACCAGGGCCTCCATCTCGACGCCCGTCCGACCCAGGGTCTCGGCGGTCGCGCGCACGGTGACGCCGCGGCCGGTCAGCCGGAGCCGGACCTCGGAGCCGGTCAACGGGACGATGTGACAATGGGGGATGAGATCGGAGGTCCGTTTCATCGCGGAGAGGCCCGCGATCTCCCCGACCGCGAGCGGGTCCCCTTTGGCCACCCTGCGGGCGCGGATCGCGGCCCGCGTGCGGGCGGAGAGCTGGAGATCCCCCACCACCTGAGCCGAGCGAAAGACCACCGGCTTCTGGTGGATCGGCTGCTGACGGGTCACACGATCACCGGGGGGTCGCGGTCATGCGGGCCAATCGCGCCAGCACGGTCTCGAGCTGCAGTCGGTCGGAGGCGCCCTCGGCCAATCGGTAGTTCACTTCGCCGAGGTAGTCGATCAGTTCGATCTTCGCGCGGAGCGGGACCAGTTCGTCCGAGATGTCAGGAAGGTAGGTGTGGATGGCCCGCAGGATGTCCTCCCCGCTCGCCCCCCGCTCGGCAAAGAGCGCATAGAGCCGTTGGCGCGCGGCCATGAAGTTCCCCCGGATCGCCTCGCCCAGCATCGCCTCCACCTCCGATCGGACCGGCGTCGTCGCGATCGACCCGATGGTCTCCTCGGTCACCTGCGCGGTGTAGGTGGCCGCGATCTGCAGCAGGTTCGTGGCGCGCCGGAGATCCCCGGAGCTCGCTGAGAGGATGGCCTCCATCGCGCCGGGCGTGACGGTGATCCCCTCGGTCTTGGCGATCCGTACCAATTGGGTCCGGATCTGGTCGGGAAGGTACGGCTGGAACCGGAAGACGGCGCATCGGGACTGCAGGGGCTCGATGATCCGGGAGGAGTAGTTGCAGGAGAGGATGAACCGGCAGGCGCCCGAGTAGCGTTCCATGAGGCGTCGGAGGGAGGCCTGGGCCTCCGCGGTGAGATTGTCCGCTTCGTCGAGGAAGAGCAGCTTGAACCCGACCCCACCGAGCGGTGAGCTCCGGGCGTAGGTCTTGATCGTGGTCCGTACGGTCTCGATCCCCCGTTCGTCCGAGGCGTTGAGCTCGAGGAAGCTCTGTCTCCACTCCTCCCCGTACAGGTCGCGGGCCAACGC
Source organism: Thermoplasmata archaeon (assembly GCA_049799275.1). GTDB lineage: Archaea > Thermoplasmatota > Thermoplasmata > Lutacidiplasmatales > UBA184 > Lutacidiplasma. The sequence goes on along the minus strand of JBARHO010000033.1, from coordinate 18,619 downwards.
GAGCGCCGCAGTGGTCTTTCCGGTGCCGGGCGGGCCCGCGAACAGAAGATGCGGGAACGACTTTTTCTGAGCGTAGGCCTTCAGCAGCGGGACCACGTGCTCTTGGCCGACCATCTCTTGGAGGGAGCGGGGTCGGTATTTTTCGACCCAGATGGCCGTAGCGTCGTTCGACGGCATTCTCGGATGGGTCGTAGGACGGGCCGCCGCAGATAGGGTTTGCGCGACGTTGGGCCCCCTTTCGATCCCGGGATGCGTTGGGCTGGGTCCGCAGCCCTCGTTACCGGTTCTCGCTCATTATATCCCTCTGGGGGGGTGGCCTGTGGCAGGTCGGTCATGCGCGAGCGTCTAGCCCACGTGCAGTTCCGCGGAACGATCCGGGAGCGCGCGGTCGAACCCTTCCTCCGGCTCCTGCACGCCATCCGGATGCGGAAGCGGTTCAAGGGCGTCCTCCTGGACATCTCGAGCGGCGGAGGGGCCGACATCCCCTCTACGGATCTTTACCTCGCGGTCAAACGGCTCGATCAGGTGAAACCGGTCGTCGCTACGATCGGATCGGTCGGAGCATCGGGCGCGTACATGGCCGCGATCGGGGCGCGCAAGGTCTACGCGTACCCGGACTCGATCGTCGGTTCGATCGGCGTCGTGTATCCCCACTTCGCCGTCCGCGGTCTGCTCACGAAGCTCGGGATCGAGGTCGAGATGTTGCACCAGGGTCGGCACAAGGATGCGTACCAGGGGTACCGTCCGCTGACCGATGAGGAGCGGGAGAAGGTCAACGCCGTCGGAGCGAACAGCTACCGTTCCTTCGTGGAGATGGTCGCTCGGGAGCGAAAGCAACCGGTCGACCGGATCCAGGAACTGGCCACCGGCGAGTTCTGGAGCGGGGTGGACGCGATGCGTCTGGGCCTCGTGGACGCGCTCGGGGACCGGGAGGCCGCCTTGGACGACCTGGCCCGGATGACCTCGGTCGCGCCACAGCGTACCGTCCGGGTCGCTCCGCCTCGCCCATTCCTCGACCGTTTCTTCTCGGGAGGGGTCTCGGTCCTCGGGAGCGGGTTCCGGGAGGGCCTCCACGATACCCTGGATGACTGGCTCCAAGAGCTTCGGTTGGGCCCGCGCTGATCCGGACCTTTCGGCCGCCTCGCGGTCGCGGCCTATGCTCGCTCTCAGGGCCGGCCGGCGCCAAAAGACCTTAAGAATCGAACGGGGTATGGTCGTTCGATGCCTTCCGATCGTAACAAGACCGGCTTCCACTCCGCGGCCGGGCTCATCCAATACTACGACATGGAGGAGACCCGGGCCCTCAAGATCGATCCCTACATCGTGGTCGGGATGGGGATCGGGGCCGCGATCCTCGTTGAGATCCTGAGCTGGAAGTTCGTCTAGGCCAGCGCTTCGGCCATCCCCGGCCCGAGCCCGGGAAGATATCGACCTTCCGTCCGTTGTCCGAGCAGCAGGACCTTGGACTCGGGAGATTCGTCGAGGATCGGGTATCCCGAGCGGCGGGAGAGCTCCTGAGCGAACCTCCGGACATCCTCCATGGACGGGACGTGCGAGCGACCGAGCCGTTGCCGGGACTTTCCCATGTAGACGTATCCCTTGGACTCGATGAAATCCGGCCGACCGACGAGATCGAGGTCCGCGTACCGGTCCACCCACCCCAGGTTCCATCCCCGAACGAGCGTGTGGCGGATCACCCGTCGCGTCTTGAGGTCCCGAAGGATCGCGAGCGACTCCTGGAGCCGGTCCCACGCATCGTCCTGGCCGGGCAACGTCAAGCGGCGGAAGATCTCCTCGTTCGGGGCCGTCACGGAGATGTACAGCTGGGTCGGAAGGGGATCGAGGTGCCTCAGTCCATCCGGGTTGGTACCGTTGGTGACCAGGAACGTCGTGATGTTCTTCTCATGGCAGAGAGCGAGAAAGCGGTTCATCTTGGGATAGAGCGTGGGCTCGCCCGTGAGCGAGATGGCGATGTGCCGCGGGGATTGGGACTGTTCCCACCGGTCCTCGGAGACGCTCGGCTCTCCTTTGAACCCGGATAGGATCCTTCGTTGGGCGTCGATCGATCTCGTGAGGAGGGTCTCGGGATCGTCGTACTCGGTCATCGTCTCGTCGTTCTCCCAGCCCTGGTTGCGCCAACAGAACCGGCAATGCAGATTGCACGAATCGATCGCGGGCGACATCTGGAGGCATCGGTGGCTCTCGATCCCGTAGAAACGACCCTTGTAGCAGTCGCGGCCATGCACTAGGGACTGTCGGGTCCAGTAGCACAGTTTGACCGCGCTATGCTTCCCGGTCAGCTGGTAGCCCTGACCCGCGAGCTCGCTCGATAGGTCCTGGTCGCCCATCTTTCGGCCACGACAGCCGACCTCGTGTTAAGGGTTTGTGCGCCGAGGCTCGACCGAGGGCCGCGGGCGGGGGACCGTCCCCAGGGACTAACCCACCGAGCGAGCGAGCGCCCCGTCGACCGGAACGAGCGCTCCGCTCACGTAGGACGACATGTCACTCCCCAAGAACACGAACACGCGCGCGAGCTCTTCGGGTGTCCCCATCCGACCCAGAGGGATCTCGCTCTCGAGCTGCTTTCGGGCGAGCTCCGGTGTGGTCCCTTGACGCTTTGCGCGATCACGGGCCACCTCTTCGATGCGGTCCGTCAGGATATATCCGGGCAGCACGCCGTTCACCCGGACGCCCTTCGGGCCGAGCTCTCGAGCGAGGGTCCGGACGAGCCCGGCAATGGCGATCCGGGCCACGTTGGACGTCGCGATCGTCGGGATGGGCTCCCGGATCGACAACGACGCCGAGAAGACCATCCGGCCGCCGGACCCGGAACGCATCATCGCTTCTGCCGCGGTACGCGCCAGGTACGCCGGACTGATCATGAGCAGACGTGCGGCGGCCTCCCATTCCGCGAACCCCTGCTCCATGAAGATCCCCGGCTTGGGGGAGCCCGTGACGTAGACGAGCGTGTCGAGCCCACCCAAGGTTCGTACCCCATCTCCGACGACCTTGTCGATCCCCTCCTTCTGCGTCAGGTCCGCGACGACCCCGTGGACCTCCCCGGCCGAACTAAGACGACGGATCGCCTCGCCCAAGCGATCCGCGTTGGACGAGTTGATCACGACGCGCGCTCCTTCCTCGAGGAAGGCGTGGGCCGCGGCAAAGCCGATCCCTTGGCTTGCCCCGGTCACAAGGACCCGAGCACCCGTAAGTCCGCTCTTCAAGGACATGTCGCGCCCTAGATTGGGTCCCCATTTCCCTCCATCGCAGGTCCCGGGAACGTCCGGAGAGCCCGCGGTACCCCCCCGATTCTAAGGGTGAGCCAGGACCCTGCGGATCTTCGCTCAGCGGACGGGCCTCCCGGGGGACGGGAGAAAACCCCTATGGCCTCTCGAGGTCTCACGGCCACCGATGGTGGCCGCTCGAAGTCCGACCGAGGTCGCGGAGCTCCTCCGATCACGGCCGCAAGAAGTGTTCCTGCTCGATGTCCGAGAGCCGTACGAGCGAGATATGGCCCTCATCGAACCGTCGGTCCATATCCCGATGAACGAGGTGCCGAGCCGCCAGGTCGAGCTTCCGGCCGATCGCGAGATCGTGGTCTATTGCCACGGTGGGACAAGATCGGCCATGGTGGCCGCGTACCTGGAGCGGGCCGGCTTCCAACGGATGTCGAACCTCACCGGCGGGATCGACGCATGGTCCTTGGAAGTGGACCCGAACGTCCCCCGCTACGGCTGAACCTTCTCGACGGACTTCCACTGCACCTCTGGCACGCTCGGGTAGCTGGTCCAGCGATCGGACCGGATCCGATCCCGCCATCCCGCCGCGCGAGGGACGTCGGTCACCGGAAGTGAGCACGTCTCGTGCGGTCCGACTTTTATGGATAGCCCTTAGCGACCCCGATGATCGGGGCCGGCGCAGGACCACCTCTGCCCGCCGGCAGGTCGCAAGCTGATATCGTCCTCTCGGCCCGGGGTGTGAGCAAGCGATACCGCCCCCGGTCCGCGCACGGCCAGATCGTGGTGGCCAACGACGGTCTCGATCTCACCGTCCATCGGGGAGAGATCGTGGCCCTGCTGGGCCCCAACGGCGCGGGGAAGAGCACGTTCCTCCGGCAGGTCGCGGGCCAGTTGCTCCCGAGCTCGGGAGAGATCGCCGTCGGGGGCGTCGACATGGTGGCCCGACCCGAGCTGGCCAAGCGTCACCTGTCGGTGATCCCCCAGGAATGCGAGCCCCTCTCGAACCTGACGGCCGAGGAACATGTGCGGTACTTCTCGCGCATCAAATCGTCCAATACCCGCCTCTCGGATGAACGGGTCGAGGGCATCCTCACGACGGTCGGACTGCTCGGGCAACGCAAGAAGCTCGTACGCGAGCTCTCGGGCGGGTACAAACGACGCGTGCTCATCGCGGTCGCGTTGGCCGGCGATTCGCCCGACCTCCTCCTGCTCGACGAACCCACCACGGGGCTCGACCCGGAGGCCCGGCGTTCGGTCTGGAACGTCATCGAGCTCCTGAAGACCGAGGGCCGCGGCGTGCTCCTCACGACCCATTACATCGAGGAGGCCGAGGTCCTCGCCGACCAGATCGTCATCATCAACGACGGTCGGTTCGTCGCCCGCGGGTCCGTCGACGAGATCCTGCACCGGCTGGGTTCCCGGGGGAGGATGGACATCCGCAATCCGGATCGGCTCGGACCCGACGGACAGGAGGCGATCCGGGCCCTCGAGAGAAAGTGGAAGGTCGTGCTCAAACGAGAGAACCACATCCGGTTCGAGGTCGCCGATCCGTTCTCGCCCGCGACGGTCTCGGAGCTCGAGCGGCTCTCCCAGCTCGGGATCTCGGCCTCCCTCTCTCCCTCGTCGCTCGAGGATGCCTACCTTCAGATCGTCGGAAAGGAGATCGGGAACGGGACATGAAGCGTTTCCTCCGTCAGCTCCGGGACGCGACGATCATGAGCCTGCGCCAGGTCATGCGGGAGCTCGGGCTCCTCATCGCGTTCGGGATCGTCTTCCCGCTCGGCTTTCTGTTCTTCCTCGGGCAGATCGTACGTCACGACCTCCTGATCCAGGTCGTCGCCGGTTCCATCATGCTCGAGATGGGGTTGGTGAACATCAACGTCATCGCCCAGAGCATCGGTGGGGACAAGCAGACCAAGATCTACGATCTCTGGGTCTCGCTCCCGATGAACCCGACGGTCTACGTCCTCTCCCTCGCGCTCTCGTTGCTCCCGATGACGTTCTTCTCGGCGGCGATCACCCTGATCGCGGGGATCAGCCTGTTTCATCTTTCCATCCCCTTCACCCTGCTGCCGGCCCTGTTCGGGGGCTTCCTGCTGATCTGGGCCTCCACGCTGGGGATCGGGTTCTTGATCGGGGTCTACGGAGGTTCTCCGCGTCAGATCAATCAGATCGCCCAGTTCGTCGGCGTCGTGATGACCTTCTTTGCGCCGATCTTCTACCCGGTCTCGGTGCTCCCCCCGGTCGCCCAGTACGTCGCCTACCTCTGGCCGCTCACTTGGGGGGCGAGCCTCCTGAGCGCGGTCCTGTCGTCGTCGTACGCGGCGATCGCCCTCGCCTCCATCGTTCTCGCCGGGTTCACCGGCCTCTGGTTCGTTCTGATCGCGGTCGGCCTGCGGTGGCGCCAGGTATGAGGAACGGTCAGGCGGGGGGAACGATCCGGCGCGGGCCTAGGGTCGTTCCAGGAGGTCGGTGAACGCCTTCATCTTCCAATAGCTCGCCAGGAACTCTTGGCCCCGCGGGGTCAGATCGTAGGTGATGAGATCGTCGCCAGCCGTCCGTTTGAGCAGGCCCAGTGCGACCAGCTTGTCGACGGACACTCGCAAGCGATCGACGGGCATCCCCGCTCCGTACGACACCCGCGTGATGCGGGCCTCGCCGTGATAGCGCTTCACGACCTCGAGGATCGTCGCGTAGAGGTCCGTTCGCTCCCGACGCCGCCCGACGGGGCCGCTCCCGGGGGTCGGTCCGGCGCTCACGGTGGTGGGGCCCGGTACCTACAAGGGGAAGGGCGGGAGAACATCGACCTTGACCGGAGCGGCGCCGAACGAGACTTCCCGACCTACCCGGAGGTCCCGGAGGTAGCGGACCTGACCGACGCGGCAGTGCTCGCCGATGGTCGCGCTCTCGGCCACGATCTCGTCGACCCGGCAGTCCTCGTCCAGCTCGACGTCCCGGGCGAAGATCTGCTGCGCGCGCGAGCCCCGTCGAAGTCGGACGGTGCCGCCGATGATCGGGCCACGTACCTCGGAGCGACGCTCGAGCTTCACCGTGCGTCCCTTGAGCCCTTTCTCGGTCTCGGCGTTCCCGCCGATCTCGATGCCGTCCTCGACGACGACGGACCGGGCCCGAAGCCCTCCACCGAGCTCGAGGTCGCTCGCGGTCAGGTCGCCCGTGACCTCGACCGACCCGCCGACCTCGATCTCGCCGTGAAGGGCGAGCGAACCTCGGACCCGCAGCCGTCCGCCGAGCTCGACGGTCTCGCCCCGAGCGTTCCCCTCGATCTCGGCGACCCCGCCCACCTCGAGCGAGGTGAACTCGAGATCCCCTTGCGTGGAGAACCGGCCGCCGACCTCGATCGACCCCCCCTTGCTCGGGGCCCCCAGGTGGGCGATCCCTCCCACCTCGAGGCCGCCGAACGTGAGCCCCTCCGAGGAGTCGAACTTCCCGCCCACCTCGATGGATCCTCGGATCGTTCCCCCCGCGAGCTCCGCGATCCCACCGACGTCCAGGGACTCGATGTTGACTTGGCCCAGATGGACCTTGCCCCCGGCCTCGATCTGCTTGGCCGTGAGAGGGCCGTCGACCGAAAGGAGACCTCCCACGGAGATCCGATCCGCCGTGAAGGCACCATGAGCGGTGAGCGAACCCCCCACCTCGACGCGGCCGGCCGTTCCGGCCCCCCGGAGCTCGAGACCCCGATCGACGTCCACGTCGTGAGCGGAGAACGGACCCCCGACGGTCAGGGACGAGCGATCGCCCTTGACGTCCCCATGGACCGTGAGCGCATCGCGGATGGAGACCTCCCCGTGATCGATCTCCAGTCCGGCACATTCGAAGGAGCCTTCGATCCGCGCGTCGCCATCGAACCGCGCCGAGCCGGTGACAACGATGGTACCGCCCGCATCCGCCTCGATCCGTACATCGCGCGCGGCCGAGAGATCGCCCTCGACTCGGCCGAGAGTGAGGCGGCTGCCTCGCGGGATCTCTTGGCCACCCATGGGTACGGATACTCCCGGCGGGCCTAATAGGATAGGTCACGTCCGGTGAGCACTATGGGAGCGGGAGAACGTCGGGGCTCCCGCTCTCCGACCACGTCGAGGAGGTCTTGACCCCCCGCGAGGCCCGCCCGGACTCCTTCGCCCAGATCCAGGCCGACATCATCTCCTGCCGGAAGTGCCCCCGGCTCGTGACCTATCGAGAGCGGGTCGCACGAGAGAAGAAGCGGGAGTTCCGGAACGACGACTACTGGGGTCGCCCCGTACCCGGCTTCGGCGATCCGAGCGCCCGCCTGGTGGTGATCGGCCTCGCGCCCGCCGCGCACGGCTCCAACCGGACCGGCCGCGTGTTCACCGGGGATCGTTCGGCCCAGTTCCTCGTTCGAGCGTTCCATGCGACCGGGTTCGCGAACCAGCCGACGAGCCTCCACCGGGGGGACGGGCTCCACTATACCGACGTGTACGTGACCGCCGCGGTCCGCTGCGTACCGCCCGATAATCGACCGCGGCCCGACGAGCGCGCCCGATGCGTCCCGTACCTGGAGAGAGAGCTGGCCCTGCTGCGGGAGGCTCGCGCGTACCTGGCGCTCGGGGGGTTCGCGTGGGACGCGACGCTCGATGTGGCCTCGCGGTCCTTCGGGGTCCGTAGGCCGAACGTCCCTTTCGGCCACGGGGCGTGTGCGGTGCTCGGACCGGGCCGGCCGTTGGTATGGGGATCTTACCACCCGAGCCCACAGAACACGAACACCGGAAAGCTCACCTTTGCCATGCTGGCGGGTCTCCTCGAACGGGTGCGCGCCTCGTGGCAGAACGCCGGGCACTGACGATCTCGGCCGGGCCCCCGTCCCGCCGCGGGGGTACAAAGCCACTTGTACTGCCCGAGGAACGTCCCGTGCCTCCATGGGTGTCTTCGAGGTGCGCGATCGCGACGGTCTGGCCCGTCTGGGGCGGCTCTCGACCCCTCACGGCCCCATCGACACCCCAGCCCTTTTCCCGGTCGTTCACCCGGATCCGGCCCGACAGACGATCCCGCCGGCCCGGATCACGAAGGAGTTCGGGCTCCCTCAACTGATCACCTCGGCGTACATCACCTGGCGGACCCCGCCCCTTAAGGAGAAGGCCCTCCGGTCCGGGATCCACGGTCTGCTCGGGTCCTCGGGCCCGGTCATGACCGACTCGGGCGCCTTCCAGCAACATGCCTACGGCAAGGTCGAGGTCGGACCCGAGGAGATCATGGAGTTCCAGCGCGCGATCGGGTCCGACATCTCGACCGTACTCGACATCTTCGTAGAACCCGATGTACCGAGGGAGGAGGCCGCCCAAGGGGTCGATACTACCCTGGCACGCGCGGCCGCCGCGCGAGAACGGACCTCCGGTCTTCTCGCGGTCCCCGTGCAGGGGGGGACCTTCGCCGATGAACGCAGGCGGTCCGCCGAAGGGGCCTCGAAGCTCGCCGATGTCCTTGCGGTCGGCGGAGTGGTACCGCTGATGGAGCAGTACCGCTTCGCGGAGCTCGCTCGGGTGCTCGCGAACGCGCGGCCCGGCCTGGCACCCCAATGCCCGGTCCACTTGTTCGGGACCGGCCATCCGATGACGTTCGCGTTCGCTGCGCTGTTCGGGGTGGACCTCTTCGATTCCTCGGCGTACCACAAGTTCGCGCGTCGCGGGAGCCTGTTGTTCCCCGAAGGTACGGTGTCGATCGACGCCCTACGGGAGCCGATCTGCGCGTGCCGGCTCTGCAGCGTCCTTCCCCTATCCGACGTGGCCAAGCTCGCCCCCGTGGAACGGGAGCGTCGGATCGCGGAGCACAACCTGCTGGTCTCGGCCACTGAGGTGTCCGTCGTCCGTCAAGCGATCCGCGACGGGAATCTTTGGGAGCTGGTCGAGCGTCGGGCCGCTGCCCATCCCGCCATGAGGGCAGGACTTCGAGAGGCTTTGGTGCACCCGACGATCTTCCTGGCGACCGAGCCCGACAGCCGACGGAGTTACCGGGTCAATGGGCCCGAGAGCGTGCTTCGTCCGGCCGTCCTCCGGTTCCACGAACGGCTCGCCCGTTTCCCCCGGACCGATGTCCGCCGGTACCCGGGGCCTCGCCCCCCGCTCATCCCGGAGGTGCTACGATACATCCCGACCGAGGAACAGAGCGGCCGCGTCGTCCAGTGGGAGTGTGATGGCCCGTTCGGGTCGGTCCCCCTGGAGCTCTCGGAGATCTACCCGGTCGGGGCCGTAGTGACCCCGGAGGATTTTCTCCCGCGGGCCGAGACCTACCGGGTCCCGAGCATCTCCCGCGATACGTTCGCCGCGGACGAGTTCGAGGCCGGGAGGGATTGGACGGAGGCATGGACCCGTCGGCACGTGGACGCGATCCTCACGTGGACCTACGGGGATACGGCGGCAGCGGCTCTCCGGCAGGCCGGCATCCGGGCCGAGCGGTCCCGGCGGACCGGGCGGCTCCGGATGCTCCGGTTGGGCGCCGAACGGGCGTTCGCGATCGGCAACGACGGGATCCCCCGGCCTGGATGGGTCGGGGGTCGCGCCCTGCACGCGGCCGTGACCCCGCCCGGCCTTCGCGTGATCGTCCGCGACGACGCGGTCGAGTTCGTACGGAGCGGGCGAAGCCTCTTTGCGGCGTTCGCCGAAGTGGGGGATCCGGAGCTCCATCCCGGCGCGAGCTGCCTGCTCGTTGACCGGGAGGATCGCTTCCTCGCGGTCGGACGCCTGCTGCTCGCGCCCTCCGAGATCGGTCGGTTGTCCCGCGGTATCGTGGCGTGGGTCACCTCCCACGAGCGTCAGACGCAGCCGCCGCCGATCGAGGAGGAGGCTCCGGCGCTCCTGCCCGGTGACGAGGGATCGTGAGCCGAGGTCCGGGCCGGCCCGCCGCGAGGGACCCGTTATATCTCCTTGACGGCGATCTGGGTCGCGCCGCGAGGGTCCGCACCGTTGAAGACGTACCTATTGCTCCAGCTCGATAGCGAAGGAGCCCCGTTCTCTGAGGTGGCGACCCTGCTGGAGGACCTGGGTTTCCAGCCGCACCAGGAGGGGTACGATTTCTTCTACGACTGGGGTCGGACCCCCTCCGTGCGGGAGACCCTGGAGTTCGCGGACCGCATCCAGACCGCCCTCCGCGGTCAGCGGGTCTACTTTCGGATCGAATCGACGGAAGACTGAGCCGTCCGGAAGGAACGCGACAGTGGGGCCCGGTCGCCGGATACCTTCGATCAGGAAGACAGGTCCGGGGGATCGATGATCATACTCGGCATCGAATCCACGGCACACACCGCCTCCGTCGGGATCGTGGACGAATCCGCGACCGTGCTCGGTCTCGCGTCGTCGATGTACCATCCCGCGAAAGGAGGGATCCACCCTCGCGAGGCGGCCAATCATCACGTCGCGCGCTTGCCAGGTCTGGTCCGGGACGCCCTCACGGCCGCTCACGTCCGTCCTCGGGAGATCGATGCCGTGGCATTCTCGCAGGGTCCAGGCCTCGGCCCGTGCCTGCGGGCCGGCGCCACCGTAGCCCGCACCTTGGCTCTGCTGTGGGGCCGTCCCCTGGTACCGGTCAATCACTGCGTCGCGCACATCGAGATCGCCCGTCAGATCAGTGGCCTGGACGACCCGATGCTGCTCTACGCCAGCGGAGGCAACACGCAGGTCGTCGCGTACGGCTCGGGGCGGTACCGCGTCCTAGGAGAGACGCTCGACGTTGGGATCGGGAACTTCCTCGACCGCCTGTGGATCAGCCTCGGCGGTACCTTTCCGGGAGGTCCGGCCATCGAGGCCGCGGCCCTTCGGTCCCAGGAGCTGCTCCCGCTGCCCTACTCGGTCCATGGGATGGACGTGGCCTTCTCGGGCATGTACACCGCGAGCGTCGCATACCACGACCGCGGGTTCAGCAACGAGGCCATCTCCTACTCGGTGGAGGCGACCGCGTACAGCATGCTCACCGAGATCACCGAGCGTGCCCTCGCCCATCTCAAACGGAACGAGGTGGTCCTCGGCGGTGGAGTGGCGTGCAATGAGCGGTTGCGTGGGATGGTCCGTTCGATGGTCGAGGCCCGGGGGGGCCGATCGTTCGCGCCCCCCCGTTCCTTGTGCGTCGACAACGGCGCGATGATCGCTTGGACCGGCCTCCTCGCCTTCCGGGCCGGGATCACCGTACCCATCGAGACCTCGGGCATCGAGCCACGACAGCGGACCGACCTCGTACCGACCCCTTGGCGGACGGATCGTTTGGGACGCGGCGGATGAGCGTCGGGGCCCGGAATCCGGACGTTGACGCCGACGTACTGGTCGTCGGGGCCGGGCCGGCCGGCTCCACCGTCGCGTATCATCTCGCCCGCGCGGGCCGTTCCGTCCAGGTGATCGAGGAGCACTCCCGGATCGGTCACCCCGTCCAGTGCGCGGGCCTGGTCTCTCAGCGAGTGCTCGATCTTGCGGGGTCCCGAACGATGGTCCGCCGCGCCATCCACGGCGCCACCGTCTTCAGCCCCTCGCTCAAGTCCGTCGCGTTCCGGGCCGTGGAGCCGCGCGGGTTCGTCATCGACCGGGCAGGCCTCGACATCGCGCTCGCGGACCGGGCGGCCCGCGCCGGGGCGGAGTTCCGCGTAGGGATGCGGTTCGATCGGCTCTTGGAACCACCGAACGGTCGCTGCCGACTGCGCGTGGTCGACGAGTACGGCGCCCCGCATGAGGTGACCGCGCGGCTCGTGGTCGGTGCGGACGGGGTCACCAGCGCGGTCGCCCGTGCGTTCCGGCTAAGGCGGCCGGTCGAGATCCTCCCGGCCTTCGAGGGGGAGTTCGGAGAGAGCCCGGGGGATCCCGATCAGGTGGAGGTGTACCTGGGCAACTCGCTCTCGCCCGGCCTGTTCGGATGGTGGATCCCCGACGGGGCCGGAGGGGCCCGGATCGGGGTCGCCAATCGCGCCGGACCGATCACGGCGCGTGCCTACTATGATCGATTGCTGCTGCACCTGGAGCGGCGGTTCGGACGACCGCTCCGCACGCCGCTGAGCTATCTCGTCTCCGGGATCCCCATCGGTGATGTACCGCGGACGAGCGCCGCGCGGGTCCTGCTCGTCGGCGACGCGGCTGCCCAGGTGAAGCCCCTCTCGGGAGGGGGCATCTTCACCGGCATGCGGTGCGCGGAGCTCGCGGCCGAGGTGGCGATCGCCCAATTGGCCGCGGGGGACCTGTCCGCGAACGCGCTCGGGCGCTACGACCGCCTATGGCGGGCCGAGCTCGGCGACGAGCTCGCCCGGGCGCTGTATCTCCGGCGGCTCATGGTGCGCCTCACGGATGCCGAGCTCGAGCGGATCGTCGAGGCCCTGAGCTCCGCCAAACTGACCGAGACGATCGTCGCCTTTGGCGACATCGACTTCCCGAGCCACGTCGCGCGTCAGCTCTTGCTTCAATCCCCTTCGTTGGTCCGCTTGTTCCCGAAGGCCCTGGGCGCGCTCTGGGGATCCCGGGAGGCCCGCGCGCCGGACCTGGAGCCGGGGCCCCGGCGGACCGAGAAATAGCCACCCAACGCGGCCAGCCCGATCGCGATCGCGAGGATCGGGTAGAGGACCCAGGACAGGTCCGTGCTCTGGGCGAGGACGAGCACCCCGGTCTCGGGCACGATGCCGGACACCCCGAGAACGGCGAGGTCGAGCGTCGAGCTCCCGTTCGCCGAGGTCGTCGCGGCCTCCCACTGAGCGGTGGAGAAGAATCCCCGGGACTCGAGCCGGTAGGTCGTCCCGTTCGCCGTGAACGTCATCGCCGTCCGGACGGCATAGGTCCCCTGCGGCGCGCCAGAGGGGGCCGAGAACGTGACCTGGAACGGCTCGCTCGTCCCCGGATCGAGGGACGGCACGAGGAGGGTCACCGAGGTGGCCGGTGTACCGGAGGTGCTCAGGAGCGGGGTCCCGTGGCTCGGGACGGGCCCGGACGCATTTCCGGGGTAGGCGTTGAAGGCGTAGAGCTCGAGCGAAACGGAGGCGGAGGAAAGGGGGGTCGAGAGCGGATCGAAGACCACGAACGAGATCGTGCCGCTCGAGCCGGGACCGAGCGTGGGGGACGTCAGGTCCTCGAGAAAGTGCGCGTCATCGCCCAGCGGAAGAGGCGGGTAGCCGCTCGCCCATGCGACCGGCGCGGAAAGGGTCATCCCGGAGCTCACCAACACGGCGACCGAGACGAACAGGGACCAGCTCTTCGACGCTCGATCGTGGCGCGGCCTAGGCACCGGGGCCCTCCCGGAAGCGCCCGGACTCGGCCAGCTCCATGAGCCGGCGGATGCGCTCGATGGCCTGCCGGCGACCGCGTTTCCCGCCGGCGCCGAGGAAGCCGACGCTCCCGAACGGGACCTCCGGGCCGGACACGGTGGATGCCTTGTAGAGGGCGCGCGCCAGCGCCATCGGGTTCCCCGTCAGTTCGGCGGCCTCGGTGTCCGCCCGATACTCCTCGCGTCGGGTGAGGCTGAACGCGAGGTAGGCCAGCACGGGGTCCCATCGCATGAGCCGCGAGAGCGTGCGGAGGAACGTGAGGTAGCGGCTGTCGAGCCCGCGGATATGGCTGAGCTCGTGGGCGATCGTGGCCTCCAGCTCGAGCGGGTCGAGCTGCGCAAGGAGCGGCTCGGAGAGGAGGACCACCTCGCGTCGGCGGAACCGCCGCTCGGCGCGATCCCATCCCAGGATCGTGAAGGAGAACGCCTCGAGCCGGTCCGAGCCGAAGGCAAAGAGGCTCGTGGGTTCGGTCGGTCGCGGAAGGCGGGAGGGCCACGGAAGGGCCCGCCGCGCCCAGAGCCGGAGGAAGCCGTGGGCCACCATCTGGTTCAAGGAGAACGCGATCGCGAACACCAGGAAGGCGCCGACCGTCCCGCCGACCCAGATCATCGCGTATCGCGGTTCGAAGATCATGAGGGGGGAGCGGACGAGGCTCATCATGGCCCCCCATCCCCCGTTATTGAGGACCCATACCAACGTGGTGGTCGCGAGGAGGGCCCACAGGGCCAGGAACGTCGCGGCCAGTCGGAGCACGACCGATGGGGCAGAGCGACGGAAGGCGACGACCAGGCCGACGCCGGTGCCGATCCAGAAGCCCACCGGGAGGTAGAGGATGGAGAGGAACGGCGACGACACGCCTACCCCGTGGATCACGAGAGCTGAAGTCGCCGTCGAAGATCACGCTCTTCGGCGGGATTCAACTTCTCCAGCTCCTCGTTGAGATGCACGACCCCGGCGGGACCGAACAGGGTCACAACACCGCGAAGGAGTCCAAGTAGATAGCGGCGCTCGAAGTCCACGGACCGGTAGACGAACCGCTCCCCGCCGCGGCAGGTCTCGCGCCGGCGGCGTACGACGCCCTTCTCGAAGAGGCGGGCCAGGATGGTCGCGACGGTCGTGTACGCTAGCTTGATCCCCCGGTCCTCCAACCGGTCCCGGATCTCCCGGGACGGGGCCTCGGACACCTCTTGTAGGCACTTCAGCACGTCGGTTTCGAGGCGTCCCAGGGCCGGCGGTTCCATCGAGCCGGTGAGGGCCGCCCCCCTTTTTAGCCGTGATGCACCGACCGTATGGCCTGCCATTATTCCCGACAGAACGTAGAGCTCCGGAGAAGGGTTTATTCCTGTCGCCCGCTGCCGGCCCTTCGTGAGCGGTCGGCGGGGCCCGGTGTCCAACGTTCTCGAGCTGATCGGGAACACCCCGTTGCTCGAGCTCCACCGCGTGGTCGAGGGCACCCCCTACCGGATCCTTGCCAAACTCGAGTTCTTGAACCCGGGGGGATCGGTCAAGGACCGCATCGGGACCTGGATGCTCGATGAGGCGGAGCGCTCCGGGAAGCTCCCGCCCGGCGGAACGATCATCGAAGCGACGAGCGGCAACACCGGGGTCGGCCTCGCCCTCGTGGCGGCGGTCCGCGGGTACCACGCCGTCTTCGTCATCCCGGACAAGATGAGCTCTGAGAAGATCCGCCTGCTCCGGGCGTACGGCGCACGGGTGATCGTCACCCCCAGCCAGCTCCCTCCGGATCATCCGATGAGCCACTACTCGGTCGCGAAGCGCCTCGCCACCGAGATCCCGAACTCCTACTATCCGAACCAGTACCTCAACCAGCGCAATCCCGAGGCACACTACCTGGGTACCGCGCCCGAGATCGATACGGTGGTCGGAGAGGGGCTCTCCGCGGTGGTCGGGACCGTGGGGACCGGCGGGACCATGAGCGGGATCGGCCGGTACTTCAAGGAGCACCGGCCGTCCGTGAAGGTCGTCGCGGTCGATCCGAAAGGGTCCGTGCTCGGACCCTACTTCCGCACACACGAGCTCCAGCGGGCGGTGCCGTACCAGGTCGAGGGGATCGGGGAGGACATGATCCCGAAAACGATCCATTTCACCTACCTCGACGAGTTCGTCGAGGTCACTGACAAGGAGTCCTTCCTCATGGCGCGTCGTCTCGCGCGCGAGGAGGGGTTGTTCGTCGGAGGCTCGTCCGGCTCCGCGGTGGTCGGGGCCCTGCGGTGGCTCGAGACCCGACCGGTCCCCGAGGGCTCGACCGTCGTCGTGATCCTCCCCGACTCCGGGGACCGGTACCTCTCGAAGTTCTATTCCGACGAATGGCTCCGGGAGAAACGGTTCGTGGACGAGGGGGAGTCGGCCGAGGAGCTCCTGCGGGCCAAGACCACGATCCCGGCACTGGTCAGTGTGGACCCGACGACGCTGGTGCGCGACGCGCTCGCGCTCTTGCGCCACCACGGGATCTCCCAGATGCCCGTACTGGCGGGAAAGGAGAACGTGGGGGCCGTCCAGGAGGAGGACATCCTGCGAGCGGCGCTCGGGGACGACACCGTGATCGAGCGGACGGTCACGAGCGTGCTCGGTCCCAAGCTGGGAGAGGTGACCCAGGACGCCCCGCTCGGCGAGATCGTGCGTCGTCTCAAAGAGGAGCGGGCCGTGCTGGTCCGCGAGGCGGGCTCCGGTCGGCCGCTCGGGGTCCTGACCCGGCACGATCTTCTGAGCTTCTTCACGCGCGGAGGGGATCGACATGATTTCTAGGTCGCCCCGTCCCACCGTCGCCGCCGCGGACCCGGGGTGACGGCACCGTGCGTCGCTTCCGGGTCTATGACACGCTGAGCCGCGAGACGCGCCTCTTCGTCCCGATCACCCCCCCGAAGGTCGGGCTCTTTGTCTGCGGACTGACGCCCTACGACTCCGCGCACATCGGGCACGCCAAGACCGCTGTCACCTTCGACGTCGTCGCGCGGGCGCTCCGGCGCTGGGGGTACCGCGTCTTCTACATCCAGAACGTGACCAATATCGACGACCGGCTCATCGAACGGGGGGCGAAGCTCGAGATCGATCCGCTGGCGCTCGCCGACCGGCATTTCGCGTCCTGGATCGCGGCCATGGAGCAGCTCCGGGTCACCTCCGTGAACTACTATCCGTTCGCCACGGACTACCTTCCCGAGATCCTTCAGCAGATCCGGCAGTTGATCGACCGGGGGTTCGCCTATGCGGTGGACGGGAGCGTCTACTACGAGGTGGCCAAGTTCCCGGATTACGGGAAGCTCTCGGGACAGAAGGTCTCCCAGCTCCGCCCGGGAACGCGGATCGAGGTCGAGCGATCCAAGCGCTCGCCCGAGGACTTCGTTCTGTGGAAGGCCGCCACTCCGGGCGAGCCGACGTGGGAGAGCCCTTGGGGCCCCGGCCGCCCGGGTTGGCATATCGAGGACACCGCGATCACCGTGCGGCTGCTGGGCGATCAGTACGATCTCCATGGTGGGGGATTGGACCTGAAGTTCCCCCACCATGAGGCCGAGATCGCCCAGGCCGAGGCCGCCACGGGCCACGCTCCTCTCGTCCGTTTCTGGATGCAC
Source organism: Thermoplasmata archaeon (assembly GCA_049799275.1). Taxonomy (GTDB): domain Archaea; phylum Thermoplasmatota; class Thermoplasmata; order Lutacidiplasmatales; family UBA184; genus Lutacidiplasma. The sequence continues at coordinate 1,532 of JBARHO010000033.1, read as the reverse complement.
GTCGGGCTGTTGAACTTTCGGGGGGAGAAGATGTCGAAGTCCTTGGGGAACGTGATCTCGCTCGACGCGGTCCTCGGATCGTTCGGGCCCCAGGTCCTTCGGTTCTTCTACCTGAACGCGCACTATCGGAGCCCGCTCGAGTTCGTCGAGGGCACGAGCCTCGAGGAGGCCCAGGAGGCCTACGAACGGTTCGTCTCCCCGCGGCGGCGGATCTGGGAGGTCCTCGGTCGCGACGGTCCGGATCGCCCCGGCGAGGAGCTTCCGGAGGAACTGTCCGAACGGACGACCGAGCTCGTCGAGGAGCTCGACGAGGTCCTCAGTGAGGACCTCAACACGCGAGAGGCGATCGCCCGCCTGTTCGCGTACGGCCGGTCCCTCTCCGAATGGATCCCCCGTCTGGATACTCTCTCCGGTACGGCGCTCATGGCCTTGGATGCGCCGTACGTGTGGGCCGAAGAGGTCCTTGGCCTCGGAGAAGGAGCGCGCCCTCGAGAGGAGGCCGCGCCCACCGCCCCATTGATCGAGGTGATCATCGAGGCCCGACACCGCGCGCGCGCTCGCAACGACTTCGTCGAGGCGGACCGGATCCGCGACGCGCTCGCGGCAGCGGGCGTTCACCTCGAGGACGATGGAAAGTCGACCCGGGCGCGGACGTCCCGCGGCGGCACAGATCCATGATCGGTCTCGGTTTCCGGCAGCACGGCGGGTCCGAGCAGCTCACGGATGTCACGATCGACGAACCGTCCCCCCGCGCCGGAGAGGTCCGCGTCCGGCTGGAGGCGGCGGCGTTCAATCGGCTGGACGGGTTCGTCCTCCAAGGCATCCCGGGGGTCCCGATCGACCTTCCGCATGTCGTGGGATCGGACGGGGCCGGCCGGGTCGACCAGCTCGGGGAGGGCGTGGACGACCTCAGGATCGGGGACCCGGTGCTCCTTAACCCGGGGATGTGGGACGGGACCTGCCCGGCGTGCCGCGCGGGGCGGGAATCGTTGTGCCGGAACTATCGGATCCTGGGCGAGCACACGCAAGGCACCGCGACCGCCTACACCACCGTTCCTCGACGCAACGTCCATCCCCGACCGGAACATCTCACACCGGGCGAGGCGGCCTCGATGCCGCTCGTGTTCCAGACGGCGTACCGGGCCCTCACGACCATCGGGGAGCTCCAGGCCGGGGATCGATTGGCGGTGATCGGGGCCGGCGGGGGCGTCGCGACGGCGGTGCTCCAGATCGGTCGGATGATCGGAGCGCAGGTCGCGGTCGTTAGCCGGAGCCCCGCGAAGGCCGAGCGGGCGGTCTCCCTCGGGGCCGACGCCGGCCTGGTCATCACCGACGACCGGCCGCTCGACGCGGTGCTGTGGGAGTGGAGCGGGAAGCAGGGGATCGATGTGATCTTCGACTCGGTGGGCGCCCCTACGCTGCCGCGGTCGGTTCGCGCGCTCGCCCGCGGCGGCCGGGTCGTCGTCATCGGGGCCACCGCCGGGCCGAAGGTCGAGGTGGACGTGCGGCCGCTCTTCTGGAGGCAGACGTCG
>JBARHO010000032.1:0-24033 GCA_049799275.1 Thermoplasmata archaeon | reverse complement strand
TGGCCCGTGATGTCCAAAGCGGGCTCGTAGTATAGCTTGGATATCACGGAGGCCTCCGGAGCCTCAAACCCGGGTTCGAATCCCGGCGGGCCCGTAACATCCGTAACGGTCTGGCCGCGGCCGCCCCCTCGCGGTCAGATGCGGGGAACACCTTCGGGTCCGTACAAGGGGCACCGACCCGTGCTTCCGGCGAGTCATGGTTGTAACCCCGCGCTGTCCATACGTTCGCCGTGCGCGAGCTCCTCCTGACGCCCTCCGGCCACCTACGGTTGACCGAGGCAGAGTCCCCGGAGAACGAGGTCGCGGGAGACCGGGCCACCTTGCGCGCCCTCGCTCCCGCGTTCGCGCAGGACCCAAGCGAGGGGCTCCTACGCTTGGCAACCCTACCGTCCAAGGAAGAGCTCTCCCCTGTCCTCACCTATTGGAGACGTTTCGGGGAGCGCTACCTCGAGGTCCTCTGCCGCGTCCCGGAGAGCTCCTCGGGCCCGCTACCACCCCTTCCGCCCCCCCGGGAGGTACTCGCGGAGATGACGGGCGGCGCCCCACCCATGCGCGGTGGGGAGTATCTGCGCCCCGAGGCCATGGAGCGGATATGGACAGATCTCGACGACTACGTCCACCGCGACATTGCAGCGCACCCCGGTGGTCTTTCGCCGTGGTTGCGCGCGCGCAGCCCTCTCTGGCACCGCGTTGGCCGCGTCTGCTTCCACTTGGCCGAAAACAAGCACGATGCTGAGCGCCCGTTCGCGTTTCTTGCCACCTATGCGCCCCGACTGCTCGACGGCCAACGGGTGCAGTATCAGCCGCTGGGTCGTGCTTTAGAGGAGCAGGCGAACCCGGAGAACCGGCAGGCCCTTACCCGGCTTCTAGCTCCGGTACAGGAAGCCTCGGGGAAGTGTCCGTGGGTGAAAGCCTTGGTTGAGTCCGGGGAGATCTTCCACCCGCTGCGCTGGACGCCTAACGAGGCGTACCAGTTCCTGAAGGATGCGCCGCTCCTCGAGGCGAGCGGGCTCCTGGTGCGCGTTCCCGACTGGTGGTCCCAGCGGCCAGCGCGGGTGCGCGTCACCGCCTCCGTGGGCCGATTGCGGGGGTCCTCCTTTAGTGCCGAATCGATGCTCGACTTTCGGGTCGACCTAGCGGTGGAGGGCGAACCGCTCACGCCTGCGGAAACGGAGACGCTTCTGGCTGGAGGGGATGGCCTGCGCTACCTCAAGGGCCGCTGGGTGGAGGTGGACCGGGAGAGACTCGAGGAAGCGCTCGCCCAGTGGAAGCAGGTGAAGCGCGACGCGGGCCCGGAAGGAATCTCCTTCCTCGATGGGATGCGTCTCCTGGCCCGCGCTCCTCTTAAGCCCGAGCTCGCCCCATTGTTTGATCGGGAGTCGGCAGCTTGGTCCGATGTCCGAGCCGGCCCTTGGCTCGCGGAACGACTCGGCGAGATGCGCGCGCCAGACGCGTTGAAGGGAGCGTTACCGGGCCCGGAGCTGCACGCCACGCTTCGCGGGTACCAGGAGACCGGCGTACGCTGGCTGCACTTTCTCTCGCAACTGGGCTTCGGCGCCTGCTTGGCCGATGATATGGGTCTCGGCAAGACCATCCAAGTGATATCCCTCCTCCTCGTCCAAAGGAAGCAACCCGGGCGCAGACGTAGCCCTGCGCTGCTGGTGGTGCCCGCCTCGCTGCTGGCAAACTGGAAATCGGAGATAGAACGGTTCGCACCGTCGCTCCGCATCCGGGTGGCGCATCCGTCGCTAGAACCGATGGAGGAGTTGGCAGGTGCCTCTACGGAGCCGGCCCGCTCCGTCGCCGGGCTCGATGCCGTGCTCACCAGCTACGGAATGCTCGTGCGTCAGGAGTGGTTCACCACGGTGTCTTGGAGGACGGTCGTCCTCGACGAGGCGCAGGCAATCAAGAATCCCGGCACGCGTCTATCACAGGTCGTCAAGCGGCTCCGGGCCGACGCACGCATCGTGCTCACCGGCACTCCGGTAGAGAACCGTTTGACCGACCTCTGGTCGATCTTCGATTTCCTCTCCCCCGGGCTGCTGGGCTCGTACGCCGCGTTCCGGGGGTTTGTGAAGCGGCTCGATCGCCGCCCCGAGGAACCGTACGCCCCGCTGCGGCAACTGGTCGCCCCGTATCTATTGCGCCGGATCAAGACGGATCGGTCGGTGATCTCCGATCTGCCGGACAAGACCGAGGTGAACGTGTTCTGCCCTTTGGCCCGGAAGCAGGCGGCCCTCTACGGTCAGGCCGTGCAGGAGCTTGCGGGTTCGCTGGCCGGAGCGGAGGGGATCGCGCGGCGCGGAGTGGTCCTCTCGTTCCTCCTCCGATTCAAGCAAATCTGCAACCATCCGGCGCAGTGGTTGGCCCTAGATCAGTACCCTCCGCAGGAGAGTGGCAAGTTCGTGCGCTTGCAGGGTCTCTGCGAAGAGATTGCGGCGCGACAGGAGAGGGTGCTGGTCTATACTCAGTTCCGAACCCTCACCGAGCCGTTGGCCGGGTTCCTGCGGTCGTGCTTTGGACGCCCTGGGCTCGTGCTCCACGGGCAGGTCCCCGTGAAGCGACGCCAGCGGCTTGTGGACGAGTTCCAGCGCGAAGATGGGCCGCCGTTCTTCGTGCTCTCGCTCAGGGCCGGGGGTACGGGCCTGAATTTGACCGCCGCCTCGCACGTCGTCCACTTCGACCGTTGGTGGAATCCGGCGGTGGAAAACCAGGCGACGGATCGTGCCTATCGCATCGGGCAGAAACGAAACGTCATGGTGCACAAGTTCGTCTGTCAGGGGACGATCGAGGAACGGATCGATGCGATGATGAGGGAGAAGACGAACCTCGCCGGCGAGATCCTGGAGGGTGGTGCACCCCCGATGATAACCGAGATGAGCGACCGGGAGTTGTTGGAGCTCGTCCGGCTCGACGTGGCGGCGCTGGGGGAGGACTGAGCGGATGGGGTGGGGGGGATGGGCGCCGTACGTGTCGGTGGCCCAGCGGCGAGCCCAAGCGGTCCGGGAGATGGAGCGGCTCCAGCGGAAGGGGATGAAGGTCCAGCCTGTGCGAATCGCTGGCCGCCAGATAACCCGAACATTCTGGGGCGATGCCTGGTGTGGGCATCTGGAGAAATTCAGCGATTATGAGAACCGGCTCCCCCGTGGCCGCTCCTACGTTCGCAACGGGGCTGTCTGTCATCTCGATATTCAAGCGGGACGCATCTCGGCGAAGGTGAGCGGATCCGAACTCTACGACGTGAATGTCAAGATAAGGCCGCTTCCCCGAGAGCGTTGGTCGCGCGTGAAGTCGCTCTGCGTGGGGCGAATCAGCTCGGCGCTGGACCTGCTGCAGGGGCGGCTCTCCGACCGGGTGATGTCGATAGTCACCGACCGGAGCCAGGGCCTTTTCCCAGGTCCCCGTGAGATGACACTAGACTGCTCTTGCCCGGACTGGGCCGAGATGTGTAAACATGTGGCAGCCGTCCTTTACGGCGTGGGGGCCCGTCTTGACGAAAGCCCCGAGCTTCTGTTCCGCCTGCGTGGCGTGGACCATCTCGAGTTAGTGGACCAGGCCTCGGTCCGTGCGGTCGTTGCCAAGGGTCCGTCCCGAGTCGGTCGGAGGTTGAGCGAGGAGCGGCTGGGGGAGGTCTTCGGAATTGAGATTGCACCGCCCGACGCTGCGGACGAGCGGAAGTCTACGAGAGCGCGATGGGGGACGACCCCTGCGCGGAGACGATCGCGACCCGTGGCCGCTCGGGGGCGGGAGGTCAGCCCGCGCCGTTCTCGAGACGCCCAGAGGAAGCGGTCGCAGCGGCGGGCGGCGACGCGGTGAGATTGCCGGCCGGAATGAGGGACTCGAGACCGGGGTCTGGTGGGAGGATCCGGGTCGGACCGTTTTCCCTGCCTTGAGGTCCCAGCTGACTTGCCGCTGGGCTCTCCGAAAGGGGGAAGGGGTACGCTACCCTGACAGGGTTCGTAGGTCCCTCTTACACCCGCAGCCCTCAGTCCGAGAGGGATGTGACAGCAAGCCTAGGAACCAAAGATGACGCACCGACCTCCCGGTCCCTGCGGGAAGATCAGCCAAAGTCGCCCTCACGATCATCTTGCCGGAAAGGGCTGAGGTCGGGTGCAACGTACCTCCACCATGAAGCGTGGCTTTACGGTCAAGGTCTACAAAGCGGAGGAAGGAGGCTACTGGGCCGAGGTTCCCGAGCTTCACGGCTGCGCGACGGAGGCGGAGACGCTAGAGGGGATCCGTCGGAACATCACGGACGCCATCGAGGGCTATCTCGAGGTTCTCGCTGAGAAAGTAGCTCCGGCCCGCGCCACTCCGGAGGAACACCCCGTCCGGACCTTCCGAGTCGAGCTGGCCGCGGTTTGAGAGTTGAGCGGCCTCGGCAACGTCTCTCCGCGTGAGGCCATCCGCGCCTTCGGGCGCGCGGGGTGGAGGTTTCAGCGCCAGACCGGGAGCCATTACATCATGTCGAAGGACGGATTCTTCGGTTTGGTCGTGATCCACTGCACGAAGGATCTCTGAAGCGTGGGACACTCCGGGCGTGCCTTCGCGTCGCCGGTCTGACGCCCGAGCTATTCAACCAGCTTCTGTGACACCGTACCTGGAGAGACCCCTCCGTGTCGTCGGGCGACGCAGGGGCCGACAGCACTTACCGGGCGCGTGCCCGATTCCCCGGGGCCAAGGCAATTTCCAGTGAGTAGTCCTCGTCAAGAAGACGCATCCAATGGAGGAAATCATCGGGCGAGTCCCGGCGGGCCCGTCCTACTGCGCGCGACTATCTTCCAGCGGGGGAGGAGAGGCCGCGAACGTATGTGCGAGTGATCGATACGGTCCGGAAGCCTGCGCCCAGATAGAGGCGGCGAGCCGGTTCGTTAACCGGGTCGAAGCTCACCTTCGATCGCGAACAGCCCGCCCCAGCTGACCGACCAAGACCCACCGCGAGAAGGTGGCGCGCGAGGCCCAACCCCCGGTACGCGTCTTCGGTTCGCATCGGTTCGACGAGACCGACTTTGGTCGTGGGATCGGCCCAGAAGAGTCCGTAGGCACCCACATCGCCGTTCGGCGCGTAGATCGCGAGGTCGAGGGTGGGTTGATAGAGGGAACACTCCGCAAGACGTTCGGTGATGGTTTCTCCGTTCCGGCGAACGAAGGGATGGGGACGATTCGGCCCTTCAGATCGATCCATCAGGGCGAAGCCCGGCAAGAGATCCGGCACCATCGGACGCTCGTCGGCATTCATCCAAGCGGTCTCCCCTACACCCCCGGAGGTTTCGAATTGCGCATCCTCGGCGAGGCCAATGAGAGCGTGGTCATCGGACCGAAGGATCAGTTCCACGGGATTGGCTGAAAGCGTACCGACCTGTTCGAGTGCCCTTGGCCAAACCTCCCCCGGCCAAGCAGGATCATGATAATCCGCGCTCAGCAGATCGCACTGCCAGCGGTCGCCCCAGTTCATGAGAACAACCGCGGCGGTCGGAGCATCACCCACGAACCAGAAGGTTTGGCCACTGGGATCGCGATGCTGGTCGCGGCGCCACCACCACTGTACATCCGCGGCCTCCCAGACACCACCAGTAGCACTCGCTCTTCTGGAGGTCTGAAGGAGCTGGGTGGCCAGGTGAAGGTACTCAGTTCCCGAGACCTGACGCACAGTTCGGGCCATGCCGCGCGGCCCAGCCGCTTCCCCTTACTTAGCGGGATCGAAACCGGTGCGTTGACGACCCGGGGGTGTGCTCCGTGTCCTCCTTCGGCGCACCTATCGACATCAGGGGCGACTCCGACCCTTACGGCCCTGCTCAACTCGCTTCCTCGACCCGCTTTAGAACCCGGAGCGCGGTGAGCGTGATCCACTTGCTCGGTCGGCCCGGCGGCTCGAGTTGCAGCGGCCGCACCTTCTTCACGTGCAAATGAAGGAGCGATGCGGGCGCGTCGGGATTCGCCCGGTCGATGATCCAAGAGCCATCTCGCCGCTGCTTCTCGCCCAATATCTTCACCGCGGGTCGGAGCCTTCGGTCACCCGCGTATCCTAACTTCGTGAGGAGGTCAAGTCCGACGAGAATGTCGTAGAAGTAATGGTTCGGATAGTGAAACCGGGACCAGGGGGCGTACCGCGGACCCTCACGGAACAGCTCTCGCTTGAGGAAAAACTCCGCCCCCCGAGCGATGGACTCTTCCATCCGGCTCGAGCGCTTCGGTTTCGGGAGCGCGGCCAGCGCCGCCAGGGGTTCCCACCTCTCCAGCGTTCCGGGAGTGCCTTGACTGCAGTTCCAGCCCCCGTCGGATCGCTGGTCGTCGAGGATCCAGTCGTATAGCCTCCTCACCCGAGGGTCATCCCCGTAACCGAATCGAGTGAGCGTCCGGGCGGCGTTCCCGACGGCGCACATCTCCTCCTGGTAGAGGTTGATCATCGAGCTGAGCCCGAGCTTATATTCGAAGAGTCGATCGGCGGTCTTCTGGATCCGGCGGTCGACCGAAGTGAGGCCGAGGTCGGCCAGAACGATGGCGCTCCAGATCGTAGACGAGAATTCCGGAAACCACAGGAAGTAGAGATACTCCTTGACGGTCCTCGGTTCGCGGCGTTCCCAGAACCCGTTCGGTCCCTGCCGTTCCAGGATTTCGCTCGCCCAGCCGGTTCGAGGGATCTGGGTGCGGGCCGCTCGCACTTCGGGATCGTCGTCCCTTCGGTCGAGAAGGTCCGTCAGACCGTAGTATCGGACCGAGGGCTGGTTCTCCTCGAGCAGCCAGGTGAGCACCGGGTCGGACGGCATGGTGCCCGGTAAGAACCGTTTCTTACTTGATTTCTGTGACCGGCCCCGCTGCGTGGTTTGTGAGGAGGGTGGGTCCAAAACCCGTGAGTTACCGGACACGGGGTAATGCCCGCTCAACGCAGTGCGACCCGCTCCGTCCGGCTCGTTCTCCAGCCGTGCGCCGATCGGGGTCCCGACATCGACCGCGCGCTAGAAGGCTCCCGTGTCCAAGGCCGAATAGCAGGATGGGTAGAGCGGCCGGAAACCCAACTCCTCGCGAGCCCGTCGCGTGTCCATCAGACCCTCCCAGGGATCGAAGGGCAGGGCGAATCTCTCAGGGGACGGCTCTGGCAACCGGGCGAGTCCCGTCAACTCGAGGAGCGTGATCGGAGCGTCGTCGGCGATGTTGTAGACGGTGCCCGCCCGGGTATCCCGAGACAGCGCCCGAACCACCGCCTGGCCCACGTCGGTGTGGTGAACGGAATGCATCCGCCGCGCCGGATTCCATCCCGCGACGTGGGGCATCATCTCCCAAACGTGACGGTCCCCCTCGCCGTACACAAAGCCGAGTCGGAGGATGCAGAGTCCCAGACCCTCCTCACGAACCAACTCCATCAACTTCGCCTCGGCCGCCACTTTCGAGGCGGGGTAGGGATGGGAGGGGGGCTCCGGCCTCGGGGAATCGCCTTCCCGCGCGGGGCGATTCAATCCTGGGGGATAGACGTTGCTGGTGCTGGCGAAGATGAACTTCTTGACGCCCGACTGTCGGGCTGCAGCCGCCAAGCGCTCGGTACCCACCAGATTCACCTCACGAGCCTGCTCGGGCGTAGCGCCTCGGAAGAACGCGGCGAGGTGAACCACGGTTTCCACCCCCTGCAGGGCCACGTCCATGGACTCAGCCCGGAGCAAATCTCCCTCCACAATCTCCGCTCCCAGTTCTCGAAGTTTTTGGACGTTGGTCCCGGGACGGACGAGGGCCCTAACCTGAAGACCCTGGGTCAGAAGCCGAGGAATGAGGTGAGAGCCGACCTTGCCGGTGGCGCCGGTGACGAGAATGGGTTCTGACATCTCCAATGCACGGCTAATCATTAGCCGGCTAACGCATGGGATGGATTTAAGGGTTAGCGCGACAGGAGGTTAGCAGGACTCTCGTGGCGACGCCGGATTTCTGGGACGACTTCGTCCGCGTGGCGAAGCTGTCTAGATCCGCCGTTGATGAGATCATGAAGCAATATGGAGGCCGCGGCGGGCAGAACCGCATCCTCTGGACACTGTACGAGAAAGATGGGCTTACGCCCATCGAGGTCGCTCGGAAGCTGGGCCTCGCGGCTCCTACTGTTGTGAAGATGTCCTCGCACATGGTAGCCTCTGGGCTTATCACGAGACGCAGGGACTCGCGCGACCGACGCCGCGTTCACCTCTATCTGACGGATCGAGGTCGCGCGGTCAGGAGGCCGATCGAGGAAGCGACACGACAGTTCAGGCGCGCGACAACCGCCGGACTGACGGCCGAGGAACGCAAGGTCATGTCGAGCGCTCTTGCCAAGATCGTTCAAAACCTGGAACGCTCTGCCCGAAGCGCCGGGTCTGACGAGTCGAACGGCTGACCCGCTCGCGTCGGCGCCCCCGCGCTCATCACGGAGGTGTCATCAAAAGGGCGTGCCGTCTATCAACGGGCCGCTTACGGAACGCTGGGATCCTTCTCCGGCCGTGCGATCCTTTTGTAAGGCGAGATTTTTCTAAGTCCCCCTGCGCCCAGATCGGGGACTAAGTCTGGGCGCTCGGGCCCGGGGGCGGCGTCCTCCCATTTCGCCCTCAGCATCCTCCGGTGTCCGCCCGGCCGAGGAGCTCCTCCGGCGAATAGGTCCGAGGCTGGCGGCGATGGCAGGTGAGGTAGAGGAGGCGCGTCTCGGCCGTTATGGACCGACGTGGGCCCCGGGCCAGGAGAAGAGCTCTGCCGGGGCTTAGCACGTGCGGGCGCTCGTCAAACTCGACCCGGCCCCGCCCAAGGATCCCGACCAGGAGCACATCGGCGGCATCATTGACGTGCGTGACCACGCCGTGCTGGGAGTTCCATGCCACGAGGTTCACGTCGAGATCGGGAGAGCTCTCGGACCAACACACACCCTCGCGACCCGACCTCGCGATCGCTTCGATCGTCCGCGGGAGCAATCCGAGCCCGTCGCCTGTGCCGGCGTTTAGACCCCCCCTTGGAACGGGCGGGGGCCGTGGAGGGCCGGCGTCGGGACCCGTCCCCGCCCCGGGGACGACCGGGTCTCGTTCCCGGTGCAGGAACGTGCGCGCCTCCGCCCGCTTCTAGCCGCTCCTCGAGGAGCTCCCGCAGTACCGCAACGTTGCAGTGTGCAGGATCGCGCGCGGCAAAGAGAAGGGTCACGTCCCCGTGGGCCGCTTCCTCGGCGATCCGATCGAGCAGGGCGGTGTGGTCCGCTAGCTCCCGGAGGTAGCGTCGGCGGAAGGTCACGAACCGTCGGGGGTCGTGCGCGAACCACACCCGTAACCCCTGGGACGGCGCGAGGTCCCTCAACCACTCGGTCAGCCGAATATCGCTCCGCCGGATCCCTCGGGGCCACAAGCGGTCGACCAGGTATCGCCGCCCATCGCTCGAGGACGGAGGCTCGTAGACCCTCTTGGTGCGTACTCCCATAGATGAGATTCAAGCAGGAGATCGGCCCGGGGCGTTCTCGATCCTCGCACCGGCGCTGCTCGCCCCTGACCCCGGGGTCCTCCAGGTCACTTGGTCCGTACCTCCAATCGCGGATCGTCCAGCTGGAACCTGGACCGACAGGAAAGGCACTGGACGTAGCAATGCACGTCCCCGCTCACCGGTTCGCTCAGGACGCCCCGGCACAGGGGACAGGCCTGGATGGATCCGCGGGAAGGGACGTCCGGGCCTCCTTCTCCGGGATCTCCAGCCACGGTCCTCCGATCGCCCCGTCCGACTTTAGGTTCGCGTCTCGGATCCGGCGCCCGTCCCTCCCCTTCGAACCCGCCGAGCGGCATCCGACGTTCGCGGCAGCCTTCGCGCCCGTCCTCTATCGGGGACCGCCGGGCAGCCGCTTCAGGTCGGTCCAGATCTACGCGCACTGGTCCCGCAATATCCCCCCACGCGCATCCCGCATTCGGGCCATCCTCACGGGCCGGTCTGCTCCGAGTTCGCCGCGATCCCCCGCCCCGGGCCGGCTGTAGGGGCCGACCCGTGAGCTCCAGAAGCCACGCGCGCGCTGAAGCGCACGATCAGAAGGACGAAGGGGAAGATGGCCGTCCCACCTAACGGTCCGAATCGGTGGTAAGAGGGGCCCGTAGGGTCGAGCTCGCCCGGGAGGAGCAATGGTACGAGCGACAGGATCGTGAGACCGAACAGTACTGCGCCCGCGACGATAGGCACGAGCGCCGACGGTCGCGGAGGGTTGGGCGGCCCAAGTACTGAGGCGGATAGTATCGGCGCGGAGCGCTCATGCGCGGGGCACGACCGATGCTACTCCTTGTTCCGGAACTAGAAGGCCGTTCTCCCCATCGGCGAGAGGGCGAGGAACGCGGCCCTCCGACGAGGGCGGCATGTGGGCCCGGAACCTCCCCATCGACCTCGAGGGGAGCCGGGCTCGGAGCGAACGTCGGCCCGCTCGATAATGCTCAAGTAATCGCGACCGATATCGGCATTGGAACTCTCCATGGCGTTCGGGAAACCTACGGTCCGGCCAGGGGAACCCGCCCCGACCGGGGCGAGCGAGACCGCCCAGCTCGTGGACCGCATCAGTAGTGAACTGGAGCTCTTGGTCCGGAACGTCGACGTCCTCGAGCGATTGGCCGGGAACCCCCCCATGGGCATCATCCGTCTCAGTGAGGCCCTGCGCCTCCCGATCCACAAGGTGCGCTACTCGTTGCATCTCCTGGAACGGGAGGGGGTGATACAGCCGTCCGCGGACGGAGCGGTCGTGACCGACCGGGCCCGGGAGTTCTGGACCTCGTTGGACCAGTCCCTGGACCGGATGTCGGGGCTCATCCAGCACCTCAAGGAGCGGGCCGCCGAGTACCGGGAGCGCACTTCCGGTCGGAAAGGCTATTAGCCGCAGGCATGCTCGAGCGCCTCGGTGCCGCCGTAGCTCAGCGGTAGAGCGATCGGCTGTTAACCGAAAGGTCAGCGGTTCGAACGTCGTCGACCACGCGTGGACGACCGGAAATCCGCTCGGCGGCGCCTTCGGGGTGTCCGGGAGTTGGGATCAGGGGCCCGTAGCTTAGTCCGGCCCAGAGCGTCCGGCTCATAACCGGTCGATCGACGGTTCAAATCCGTCCGGGCCCATCACGGATCCGAACAAGTACCGGTCGCGATCCGCCCCTCAATCCGCGGTCCTGGTTCTTAGAGACCAGGTCGAATCCATGGGTGGACACCAGGCTCTACCGGATCTCCAAGCACGATCTCGTCCCACTGAGGATCTTCCGTCGATACTGAGCTCCACCTAAGATTGATGTATCGATAGGCATCTCGTTCAACGAGAGGCCCTACGATGGATACGGTGACTGTATCCTCAAAGTTCCAGGTAGTGATCCCTGAGAAGGTTCGCCGTCGCCACGGTATACGCGCCGGGGACAAGCTCGCGGTGATCGTCAAGCACGGCGTGGTTCACTTAGTGCCCGTTCGCCCATTTGAGGCATCAAAGGGCATGTTCAAGGGGTCCAAGGTCGACCATCGCGACCTCCGTGACCACTCCGATCGCTTCTAGCGATGGCGGCAGCCGGATGATCAGCATCGACAGTTATGGGTGGATCGAACGGCTGCTCGAGGGCCCCAAAGCTCCGGCTTACAATCGCGTTTTCTCGAGCGTGCCCACGGAAGAGATCGTGACCTCCGTGGTCACCGTCTACGAGGTCTACAAGAAGCTGAGACCCATGAAGGGGGAGTCGGCGGCCCTGAGCGCGGTGGTCCATCTTCGCGCGACCGAGCTGGTCCCGTTCGACGACCAGCTCGCCCTAGAGGCCGCGGATTACTCGCTCTCCCTGCGCCTCCATTTCTCGCATGCCATCATTTATGCGACGGCCCAAAGATTCGGAGCCGAGCTCCACACAAGTGACCCGGAGCTCCGCGGGTTGCCTGGAGTCGTCTTTCATTGAGCTATCGGGCGGAAGGGGCATACGGCCCGCTCCCCCGTGCGCCCGTCCGAGGCCCCACCGCGAAGGACCCTTGGCCCACAGGCGGGCAAGTCCATCCGGCCGGTCAACATCTCACCGGTGACCTGCCTTCCGGTAATCCCGTTCTAGGGCCCGGGCAAAGTGTTCCCAACCCTCCCTAGCTTCGCGTTCCCACGCTGCCCTCGATGGGTTCTTCCCGCCGATGCCGTATGGCCGGCGGCGGGCCTTCATGATCATCCGCGTCCGGTTCCCCGAAAGGCTCGAAAGTTCATAGTCCAAGGAGACCGCTCGATGGCTCCCCACGGAATCCGAATGCCAGCGATCGGGGGGCGAGAGGCGAACGACGTGTCGGGCCCAGCGCCAGCCGGCCTTGGTCTCGGACAGATCCTCATAGACCACCTCGCGCCGAGAGCAGCGGACGACCCGTCTTTCGTACTCCTCTCCCTCTAATCGCCCGTCCTCCGGCGCGTAGTCCGTGCACCATCGGTACACGAACTCCAGCGGGGCGTTGAACTCCAGGCTAAATTCGTACCGGGGACCCGGCCAGCGTTCCGGCAAGAGATCCTCCCTCCGTGACCCGAGGTCGGGGGACGAAGGGACGCTTGAAGAACCTTGTGCCCGGCACCACTACTACCTTCGATCCGTCCTCCCCAAGCGCTAGAAACGAGAGCCGGGTCACCGCTCCGAGCTCCAGCTCATTCTGATCGACCGCGTCCGGGCGCCGAGGTGGTCTGCACCGTGGCGAAGCCGGCGGTACTACTTCGTCGCGGTCACGATGACGCACTCCGAGGGCATCGAGATGCGGTCGGTCGTTCTCCAGTGTTCGAGATTGGAATGCGTTTCGCGCAGTACCTGCTGCTGCACTTCCGGGGTCTCCTCGGAGAGCGAGTGCCCGATCGGGGTCGCCTTCAGGATCGACCGAAGATACTGTTCCTCACCATCCCACTCCATCGGATGCGTGACGCGATCCTCGTGGGCGTGACGGAATCCGGCCGCCGAGAGGAAACCGATCATCTCGCCCGGGGCCCCGAGCTCGTACGGGGTGGGAATGTATCCCGTCTCATCCGGCTCGGCGCGCTTGAGCATCGGCCCCACGATGGCGTCGATCCACGGGACCCGGTCAGCGGTGCTCCACACCGATACCGCGATGCGCCCGTCCGGACGGAGCACCCGGTAGGCCTCCCGGGCCGCCTTCTCGGTGTCGGTGAAGATCTGGAAACCGAACGAGCTGACGACCCCATCGAACCCGGCGTCGCCCAGCTCGAGCGCGGAACAATCCATCACACGGAACTCGGCGTTGGAGATCGCCCGCGCGGCCGCGACCCGTCGGGCGATCGCGATCATGTTCTCCGAGAGATCGACGCCGACCACGTGCCCCCCGGCCCCGACCCGGCCGGCGATCGTGAGGGCGGGCTCTCCGGGTCCGGTACCCATATCCAGGACGGTCTCTCCCTCCTTCGCCCGAAGTCGGTCCGCGAGGTCGGCCCGGAACGGCTCGAGATTGCGGAACAGGGTGACGTAGGCCTCCGCGCTGTCGTTCCACGTCGACCGGGTGTATTCCCGGTAATACTCCTCCGTGTACTTCCAGGGCATGGGCGGTCGGATCATGCCCAGGGGGGTAAGTAGGTTGTGACATTCCGGGCACTGACCAAGGCTCCCAGAGGGTCCGGCGTCCCGGGGCCGCGTCGAGCGACCCGCCTCCAACGCCGCGCCCCCTCTTGGGGCCCCAGAGGTGCTCGGACGCAACGGCCCTCGGACCGCCGTACGGCGTACGTGCCGCGGAGCGCTTATCTTGCGGCCCGGGAGTTCTAGGTGCATGGTCGCATCAGGGCGGCGACTCTCCGCCATCATGTTCACCGACATGGTCGGTTATTCGGCCCTCGCCCAGGCCGACGAGGCGGCCGCCCTCGCGGTCCTGGACCGGCACAACCGGCTCCTCCGCCCGATCTTCCCCCGGCACCACGGGCACGAGGTCAAAACGATCGGGGACGCCTTCCTGGTGGAGTTCGAGAGCGCGCTCGACGCGGTCCGGTGCGCCCTCGAGCTCCAGCGCACCCTCCATGACTACGATCTGTCGTCCCCCGACGAGTGGAAGATCTGGATCCGTATCGGGATCCATGTCGGCGACGTAGAGCGGAGCGGCGGCGATCTGCTCGGCGACGCGGTGAACATCGCCTCGCGCATCGAACCGCTGGCCGATCCCGGCGGGATCTGTCTCAGCCAACAGGCCTACGACCAGGTCCAGAACAAGATCTCGGAACCGATCGTGCGAATGCCTCCGGTCGCTCTCAAGAACATCCGCCTCCCGATGAGCGTCTACAAGATCGTGGCGCCGTGGGACACCGCTCCGGCCGAGGCGACGGTCTCGGGTCCGGCGATCGGCCGCCATCTCGCGGTCCTGCCGCTGGCCAACATCAGCCCCGACCCGGGCGACGGGTACTTCGCGGACGGCCTCACCGAGGAGCTGATCTCGGTCCTTTCCCAGGTCCGGGACCTCGGTGTCACCGCGCACACCTCCGTGATCCCTTACAAGACCAATCCCCGGTCCATCGCTCAGGTCGGTGCCGAGCTCGGGGTCGACACGGTCCTCGAAGGGAGCGTGCGCAAGGCGGGGAAACGCATGCGGATCACGCTCCAGTTGGTCGATGTGGCCACGCAACGGCACATCTGGGCGAGCAGCTACGATCGGGAGCTCGATGACGTCTTCGCCGTCCAGATCGACATCGCCGAACGCACCGCGGCCGCGCTGCGCCTCGAGCTCTCGCCGGCCGAGAGGACCAAGGTCCCCCGGCGACCCACGGCCGACCTCGCTGCGTACGATCTCTATCTCCGAGGACTGGCGGCCGCGGCCGATCTGAAGGGCAAACACTTCGATGAGGCGGTCCGGTGCTTCGAGCAGGCGACCACGCTCGACCCGCAGTTCGCCGAAGCGTTCGCCGCGTGGGCCAACCTCTATGTCGCGGCCGCCGGGGACTTCATCCCCATGCGCGAAGTGATACCGCGGGCCCGTGAGCTCGTCGCGCGGGCCCTGGAACTGGACCCGAGATCGTCCGACGCGCACGCCGCTCTCGCGAACATCACCTTTCAGTTCGATCATGACTGGGACCGCGCGGAGGCGGAGTTCGAGGAGGCGATCTCGCTCAATCCGAGCAATGTGGTCGCGCTCCGGTTCTATGCGCTCATGTTGTTCGCCCTCGCCCGGTACGGGGAGGCCATGGAGATCAGTCGTCGGGCGATCCGACTGGATCCGGGGGGGTCGCACCGGGGACTGCTCGCGTGGGCCCTGATCGAATCCGGGGAGTTCGATGCCGGGATCGCGATGTCCGAGCGGGACCGGGACAGCGACCCCGGGTCGGTCGGTGCGCACGTGGCCCTGGGGATGTTCTACCTGACGGCGGGGAGAACGGCGGATGCGCTCAAGGAGGCCGATCCACCGCTCCCCGGGCCGGACGCGCCGGAGCGGTTCGATCATGCCCTCCTGAACGCCCTGGTCGGAAGACCGGAAGAGGCCCGTGCGGTCGTCGCGGAGGCGGAGCGGGGCGAGGCGAGGACCTACACCTCCCGGACCTTCCTCGCCATGCTATACGGCGCGCTGGGAGAAGGGAGCCGGGCGCTGGATCTCCTGGAAGAGGACTATCGAGAGGGCGAGCGGGTATTCTGGCTCTGGTATCGAGGGGTCTACTTCGATGGGATCCGGGACGACCCGCGGTTCATCGCCCTGCTCCGTCTCTACGGTCTGCCGCTCCACCCCATCCATCGCCCGAACGCACCCCCGCGCTGACCCCGGGACGGCGTTCGCGCGGAAGGATCGATCCCGGTCGCGCCCGGGGCCGGTGGCCCTTCTTTGACGGCCGGGGGCGGCTGCGGGGGTCCCCGCGTTCCAGAAGCTCTCCTGGGCTCGGCCGTCCCCCGCCCGCGGGCGTCCCCGATCGTCGATGGGTCCCGGCATCGCCGGGGCCGCTCTCGGGCCCCACGGAGCGTACCCCCTGCTCGGACCGGTCGCGGCAGCCGGTCCGCCTCAGTACGTCCACGTGTCGGCGACAATGCCCGCGGACGAGTCACCACTGAAGAGAACGACCGAGTCATCCGGAGGGTCGAACGCCATCCCCATCGTGAAGCTCCAACCGGGGTTCGTGCTGGGGAACAGCTCGGCCCAGGCCCCGTTCTCGAAGCCCCACGTCTGGTTCGACTGGCCGGCGGGGCCGAGACCGCCGTAGAGCAGGAGGTACCCGTCGTACGTGTCGTCCACCATTCCCCCGTACCCGACCGACGGTGGGCTCGTCCCGAGAGCGAAGGTGATGTTGGTCCACACCCCCCCCAGGTACGTCCAGGTCGAGGCGTAGTTGTCCCCCTCCCCGCCTTGGAAGAGCACCACGTACCCGTCCTCGGAGTCATACGCCATCTCGTCCGCATAGTAGGGGCCGGGGCCGGACGCACCGTTCGGGGTCCACCAGACCCCGCCCGAATACGCCCACGTGTCCGTAAGCCCCCCGAACGAGCTGTTCTCTCCTCCGTAGAGCAGGATGTACCCATCGGCCGCGTCATACGTCATGGCGGGGTGGTATCGCCCGAACGGTCCGGTGGAGGTGGAGACCTCGGACCAACTCCCGCCATGGTAGGTCCAGGTGTCCCCGAGGTCCGTACCCGATCGACCCGTCCCTCCGAACAGTACCACGTACCCGTCCGCCTGATCATACGCCATCCCGGAAGCTTGCCGAGGAGAGGGGGAGAGGGCGGGGTGAAGTTGGGTCCAAACGCCGTGAGAGTACTTCCAGGTGTCCCCGAGCCAGCTGTTCATGGTCACTCCACCGAACAGGAGGACGTACCCATCCGCCTCATCGTAGGACATGGAGCCACTCTCGCGCCCCGTCGGGATGGGGGGGAGGACGTGGGTCCATACCAGCCCATGGAAGGTCCACGCGTCGTTCAGCAACTGGGCCGACGGCGCGAGGCCGCCGAACAGCAGAACGGTACCGGCGGCGCTCCCGTCCGCGAGCATGGACGCGTCGCGGCTGGACGGATGGACCTGGGTGCTGATCTTGGTCCATGCTCCCCCCGTGAAGGTCCAAGTGTCCGAGACGCTCCCGCTACCGATGTATCCCCCGAAGAGGACCACCTTCGCATCCTGACCACTATAGGCGATCGAGGAATGGACCCGCGCGCTCGGGTGGGTCGCGGTCGTCAGTTTTGTCCACTGCCCGGCCGCGAAGGTCCAGGTGTCCGCGAGATATGACCCGCTATACCCCCCGAACAGCACGAGATACCCGTCCTTCGCGTCATACGCCATGGAGGATCCGTAGCGCGCGGTCGGGTGGGACGTCGGGGAGAGCTGGGTCCATTGGCCCCCCACGAACGTCCAGGTACCCGAGTAGTCCCCGGAGGAGTCGGACCCCCCGAAGAGAACGACGTAGCCGTCCTTCCCATCGTAGCCCATGGACGAGTAGTACAGCCCGGGGGGGTGCGTGGTGGGGGAGAGCTTGGTCCAGCTCCCGGCCACAAATTTCCAGGTATCCGTCTGCAGGGAGGTCCCGTACCCCCCGAACAGGACGACATAGTTGTCCGCGACATCGAACGCGATGGCGGTCCCGTACCGTGCGGACGGGGAGGTGTGCGGGTCGAGCTGGGTCCAGACCCCTCCGGAGTACTTCCACGTATCCGAAAGGGGACCGGAGCTGTACCCTCCGAACAGGAGCACGTAGTTATCCCGAACGTCGAAGACCATGCCGGCCAGATTCCGGTCACCGGGAACTGCCGGCGCGATCGGGGTCCACGACGGGGTGGTGGTCGTCACGAGCGGGCCGATGGAGCTTGAGCTGGGATCGTCGCCACACTGCGCTCCGCCATCTGGGCCCCCGACGCCCGAACAGCTCCAGGGAACTCCCCCCGCCGGGCCCTGTCCGTGCTGGAGCGAGCCTTCCGCCGCCGAGAGCGGGGAGCCGGCCGCGCCGTCGACCCCACCGGCGGACCCGACCGGGAGCGGGGGGGCCCCCCCGCCCCGAGATGGGTTCGACATCACCCCTCCCGCCAACAGGCTTGCCAGCTCGATCGCCGCGATGAGGACCGCCCACGCGATCGCGGTCCGTGTCCCTCTCGGTCGGCGTTCTCCTCGGCTCTCCGTGCCGAACCTTGGCAACATGGTCGACCCTGTCTACGGCGAAAGTTCCTGAGGTTATCAAACCCGATGTATAACCCCGAACGGTCCGGATCCGCTCCCAGGAGGTCGTGTGCCGACTCGGGGACCCGGGGGTCGTGATCGTATCTCCCCTCCCCGCGGTGACCGAGGGCACGAAGCGGGCATGCCGATCTCCTGCGTCGGGTGCCCTCGGGTCACTGGACCCCCCTTTCGCGCCCCGGGCACCACCGGTCGTCGAACGATCTCGGACCGCGGGGCCCTCTCCGCATCCGCGGTCGGCCGACGAGCCGCTCTACTTCGCAGTGACGCCGAGATGCCGGAGAAGACGGAGGGAATCCGCCTTTCCGACCCAGGACACGCTCAGGTACTCCCGAAGGTAAGTGTCCGGAACGCCGAGCCGACGAGCCTCCGCCACGGAGAACGCGTACGCCTCCACCTCGGTGGGTCGATCCACATAGGCCACCTTGGGGCCGGCCCAGAGCTCCCGTCCCTGCCGACGCTGAAGGATGTGGAAGAACTCGTGGATGACGTCGAGATAGAGGTCCATGCTGGAGCTGTTGGCCAAGTGAGCGCGGGCCACCACGATCTCGTCCTCTTGGCTCTCCACCATCCGGAAGCCGGCGGCCCGGACCTCCGGGGGGGTCCGACGGGGCGCCACGTACATCCAGCCGGGGCCCTCCGTCACATTGGCCCAGGTCTGCCGAGCGATCTCGAGGATCCGGTCGTCGTCCCCGGGGTATTTTCGGAACGGGATCGTACGCTGAACGCCGGGGAAGACCTTGAGGAGTGGATACCGGCCCGCGGCCGTGTCCCGGTCCGGACGGAACACGGCGGGGGCGGGGTACACCTCGACCGCCCGGCCGGCTGCCACTTCCGGTATGACGATGCGAGGCCGCTTCGGGGGCGCCGTGCTCATCCCGTACCTCTGCGTCCGAGGAAGACGGCTTTGGAGATCATGGTTCCTTGGGCTCGCGCGGCTTCTTCGGCTTGTCCGCCCTCGCCTGGGCCCGGATCTCCGCCGGGGTGGGCCACCGGAAGATCTCGATCCAATTCCCGTCGGGATCCTTCACGTTGGCCACCCAGCCGTCCGTGAGCTTGGGGGTGATGGGCGTCGGGCGAGCCCCCGCCCCGAGAAGCCTCCGGTACTCGGCCTCCAGCCGGGATCGAGGGACCTTGCCCAAGAGGAACCCGATGTGGTCGAGACCCTCCCCGGGGATGTACCGGGTCGCGAAACGAGAGGAGCGGGGGTACCAATTGAGCTCGAGGCGCTGATGCGTGCGAGGGTCCTCTAAGAGGACCCACCGCCCGGCGCCGTACTCGCTCATGTCCCCCCGGGAGACCTCCTTCAGCCCGAGAGCCTGACCGTAGAAGAGGAGGGAGCGGTCGAGGTTGCGGACCCGGATCCCGAAGTATCTCAGGGGCATGCCGGCTCAGACGAGGGCGCGGCCCATAAGCTTGCAGGTGAGAGCCCGGGCCGCTCCCGTCCCTCATCCCTCGGTTCGTGTCGGAGGTACGCTCCCGGGTCGTCGCCAGGCGAGTGACGTGTATACCAGCCCGCCGAGCACGACCCCGCCCGCGATCACGATCGGCCAACCGATGAACGGGAGAACGACGACGGAGATCCCGAGCGAAACGGCGCCGAGCACCATCAGGGTCCGGCCGGACCGTCCCGCCCGGTGGTGGATCTGGACCGCGGCCGCCGAGCCGATGATGTAGACCGTGATCGCGGCGCCGCTCGCGACCAGCAGGGCCGTCGTGAGCCCGATACCGAACAGGTAGTAGCACGCGAACACGACCGCGGCCGCGCCCAGAAGTCCCAGCAGGGCGAGGTCGGGGACCTGCGTCCGTGGATCGAGGTGCGCCATCGCCCGGGGGAACCCCCCGTCCCGGGCCGTCGCATACGCCACTCGGGACATCCCCGTCGTGTACGCGTTCCCGACACCGAAGACGATGAACACGGCCAGCACCGCCGTCGCCGCGGCCCCGTAGCCCCCGAACACGTTCCCGAAGATGGCGGCGAAGGGGGCGACCCCTCCCCCCGCGACATACGCCCGGGTACCCACCGTCACGAACGCGACCGCAAAATAGAGGGCCCCGACAAGGACGATGCTGAGATAGACGGCCCGTCGAAAGTCCCGCTTCGGGTCCTCGAACTCTTCCGCCACGTTGGAGACGTTCTCGTATCCCAGGAACGACCAGAAGATCAGCGCCGAGGCGGTCCCCACGGGAACGAGCCCGTACGGCAGGAACGGCTGGAAGTTCTCCGGGCGCACCCGGAAGAGCGAGAGCGCGACGGCCAGGATCAGGAGGACCACGATCGAGACGATCAGGGACAGTTGCACTTTGTTGCTCAGGACGATGCCCCGGTAGTTCACGAGGAACGCCGCGAGGACCACAACGAAACCGATGACGAACGTCTCGGGGTGGGACAGCGGGAACGCATAGCCGAGGTACGAGGCCGCGATCAGCGCGATCGCCGGGGCCCCCGTCACGACCCACAGCGCGAACAGCCAACCCGTGATGATCGCGATCCGGGGGCCGAAGGCCTCCTTCGCAAAACCGTAGACCCCGCCGGACTCGGGACGACGCGCCGAAAGGGAAGCGAACGTCAGCGCGAAGGGGATGCTGGCGAAGGCGAGCAGCACCCAGGCGAGGAGGGACCCGGGCCCGGCGAGATGGGCCGTCAGCCCCGGCAGGACCAGGATCCCGGACCCGAGGACGGAGCTCACGTAGAGCGCGACCGCGTTCCGCCTCCGTATCGCCTTGCGAAGGGCCACCGGTGGCGGGCCGGGTGCGTCCGAAGTTAGAGTGGGGATCGGGGGCTCGTCCACGGGACCGGGCTCACCCCAAGGGGGCGGCACTGTAGTTCAAGTTAAAAGATCACGACGATTCTTCCGGCCATGGGGACCGCCGAGCCACCGAAGCTACGAAAGCTGACCCGTCAAGAGGAGGCCGTGATCGTGCACCGCGGGACGGAACGCCCCTACACGGGGGAGTACGAGCATCACTTCCAACCGGGCACCTACGAATGCAAGCGGTGTGGTGCCCCGCTATACCGCTCGGTCTCCAAGTTCGATTCGGGGTGCGGTTGGCCGAGCTTCGATGACGAGATCCCGGGGACGGTCAAGAAGCTCGGGGATCCGGACGGGATGCGCGTCGAGATCCGTTGCGCGCGATGCGATGCCCATCTGGGGCACGTGTTCACGGGCGAACGGTTCACCGCCAAGAACACCCGCCATTGCGTCAACTCGATCTCGCTCGTCTTCGTGCCCGAGACGGTCGCGCCGGCCGGGCCCAGCTCGGCACGCGAAGCCGCTCCCACCGGGACGAAGGGATCCTCTCCCTAGGTCGCCGCGCGTTTCCTCTCCGGCCGGCATCGGGCCCGCCGGTGGGCCTTCCGAAGCCGAGGTCCGCCCGGGGGCCAAGGAAGAACCTTAACGAGTGCGGAGAGATTGCCTACGTTGATGGACCGAAGCTGGCCCCCGGGAGGCCTGCTCCTCGTCGTGGTCGTCTTCGTCCTGTTCATTCCCGCCGTTCCGACGCCCCATGGGGTGGGTCTGGGGCCGGTCGGCCTGGCCCCGCTCGGTGCGGTCGGTGCCGCCGGTCCCTGTGCGCTCGGGGCCGTGTCGGACTGTAAGGGTCCTGAGGCCGGCACGAGCGGGGGCTCGTCGTCGCTGGCGCCGCCGAACGAGAGTCACGCGTACGCTTGGAGCCCTCTCACCCCCTTCCCGACCGGGGGCCGGATCGGTGCCGGCCTGGCCGCCCTTTCCTCGGGCAGCGACGCGGTCCTCTTCGGAGGGATCACCTCGACCGGGCTGAGCAGTTCGACGCAGCTCTACAACGAATCCCTGGACCGATGGGCCCCGCTCTCGGTGTCGCCCTCCCCTTCGGCCCGGAGCGACTTCGGGTTCGCTTCGGACCCGACCGCCGGCACGGCGGTGCTGTTCGGGGGACTGACCGACCTTGCGAAGGACCGGGTCACCAACTCGACCTGGATCTTCTCGTTCCATACGCCGGCGTGGACCAACGTGACCAAGGCCTTCGCTCCGGCGCCGCGGGAGGACGCCGCGTTCGCGGTGGATCCGGGCGCCGGGATCGCGCTCCTGTTCGGCGGGTGGGACCAGAACTTCACCGGGACCGGCCAGATCGTGTATTCCGATACCTGGGAGCTCGATCTAGCGACCGACGTCTGGACCCATCTTGCGTTCCCTGGGAGCCCGAGCCCCGGACCCGTTCATGGTGGCTCGCTCGTGTGGTATCCAGCGGGGGACGAGTTCCTCCTCTTCGGAGGCTGCTACCCCTGCTCGGCGGCCGTGTGGGCGTTCCACGTAGCGACCTCGAGCTGGTCCTCTGTCGTGACGGGAGGGACCTCTCCCGGCCCGCGGATGAACGCGGTATGGACGTTCGATCCCGTGCAGGGGGTCGTCGTTCTGTTCGGAGGGACCAACGGGACCGGGGCCCTCAACGACACCTTTCTCTTTGCGCCCAGCTCGGGCCAGTGGACGCCCGCGTACTCCCCGACCTCGCCCCCGGCCCGTGCCCGCTCGGCCGCGGATTTCCTGTCCGTCCCCGGCAACGAGACGCTCCTCATGACCGGCGGCACGACCGGGAACTCGACCCTGTCCGACGCCTGGCGGTTCTCCCCGGTCTCGAACCTCACGATCCGTGTGGCGAACCTGACGTCCCGCCTTCCCATCCCGAACGCCCTGGTCCGCCTCGTCAACTCCTCGCACGGTCTCACCAACGCGTCGGGATCCTTGGAGCTCACCTTCGTTCCGGCCACGGAGATCACGCTCAATACCTCGGCCCCGGGCTACGCCATCCTGGTGCGTTCTCTCTGGGTCCCCCCCGCGGTGGACCTCACGATCTGGCTCAACCTGACGCCGGTCCCTCCGGGGTCGGTCATCGTTCGCGTCACGACGACCACCAGCCAGCCCATCGAGGGGGCGGATGCCAACATCAGCATCGAAGGAGCGCTCGTCGCAGACCCTCCTCTGCTGACGAACGCGGCCGGGTATGCCAACTATACCGGCGTGAGCCCCTTCACCGCGAACGTGAGCGGCTGGTATCCGGGGTACCACACCCAGAACACCACGGTCTCGATCGCCTCCGGCCGGGCGATCAACGTGACGCTGGAGCTGGTTCCCCAGGTCCGGGTGCATGCCTACGTGCTCGGGGACCTCGCCGACGGGAACGTGACCCCGCTCCAGACCGTGCTCATCCGGATCAACGGGACCATCGCTGGGATGACCGACGATGGGGGACGCCTCAACGCGACCTCCGACGCCTTGGGCCCGGTCCAGGTCACGGCCTCGGTCTATGGGTTCGAGGCCGGCAACCTGAGCGTGACGTTGCCGTTCACCGGCTCCGTTGACGCGAACTTCACCCTGACCGCGGAGCCGTTCCCCTTGCTCACCGTCCAGGTCGACGATCGGGTCAACGGGCGCGGGATCTCGGACGCGTACGTCAACGTGACGAACGTGACCCCGATCTCGACGGGCCTCACGCATCTGGTCGTGCTGACGAACAACACCGGCGGCGCGGGCACGACCCTGCCGCCGGGCAACTACTCCATCACGGCCTGGGCGATCGGCTTCGCCCAGAACTCCTCCGCGCCGGTCGTCCAGGCGCGGCCCTCCCACCAGATCCATCTGACGATCGACCTGACGCCGCTCCCGCTCGCGACCCTGGACGTCCTCATCCTCGACTCCGCGACGCATCGACCGATCCCCGGGGCGAACGTCTCGATCAACCGGACGTTCAACCTGACCGCCAGCCGCTCGGGCTGGACGAACTTCACCCAGATCCCGGGCGGGGTCTACATCCTCACCGGGACGGCGGCCGGTTACTTCACGAACAGCACCGTGGTCGTGCTTCAGTACGGTGAGGTCGTCCCCGAGCTCGTGATGAACCTGACCCCGGTCCCTCCCGGTACCACCCCCGCCGGGGGCCCCGGCGCGGGGCTCAGTCTCGCGACCAACGATCCCCAGACGGCGCTCCCGCTCCTCC
>JBARHO010000031.1:0-1601 GCA_049799275.1 Thermoplasmata archaeon | reverse complement strand
GGCCGCCAGTGGGAAGCGAGCGTCCTAGAGGACCGGGATCCCGATCCGATCCCCCCTTCCCTCTGACCTCACGGACCATGAGGTGTCGGTCACGGCGCCGAACACCGAGGGCGAACGGCTTCTCGCGCGCATCGGACCAAACGTCCTACGCTGCCAGCCGCTGGACGAGTTCCCCCGGATCGCGCGGCCCATGACGATATAGCGGGAGCCGTCCCTCGGACCGTCGATGGCGCCTGTACAGAAGATCGCGATCCTCGGAGCCGGGAACGTCGGTGGGACCTTGGCCCAACGGCTGGCCGAGGCGGACCTCGCGCAGGAGCTCGTGCTGATCGACATCGTGGACGGCCTCCCTCAGGGGAAGGCCCTGGACATCCAGGAGTCCGCTCCGATCCTGGGCTTTACGACCCGGGTCCACGGTTCGACCTCGCTGGACGCTCTCGCGAACGCGGACATCGTCATCGAGACGGCGGGGCTCGCGCGTAAGCCCGGCATGAGCCGCTCGGACCTGCTCGGCAAGAACGCCGGGATCCTGCGCGGCCATGCGCTGAAGGTCCAGGAACTGGCCCCGCAGGCCATCGTGATCGTGGTCACCAACCCGGTCGACGTGATGACCCATTACTTCCGGAAGACGTGCGATCTGCCTCCGGCGCGCGTCTTCGGTGAGTCCGGTACCCTCGATACGGCGCGCTTCCGGACGTTCGTCGGCATGGAGCTCAACGTGTCCTCCCGCGATGTAACCGGCTTCGTGCTCGGCACGCACGGGGATACCATGGTCCCGATCCTTTCATTGACCAACGTCTCGGGTGTTCCTCTAACGAAGCTCCTACCGGCCGACCGACTCGCCGAGATCGTCGAACGCACGAAGAAAGGCGGCGGCGAGATCGTGGACCTGCTGAAGACCGGGAGCGCCTACTATGCCCCGTCGGCCTCGCAGCTCGAGCTCGTTCGGGCCATCGTCGGCGATCAGCACCGGCTCCTACCGGCCACGGCCCATCTCTCGGGTCAGTACGGGCTCAGGGACCTCTACCTCGGCGTGCCGATCGTCCTGGGTCGGAAAGGGGTGGAACGCGTGGTCGAGGTCGACCTGACCCCGGCGGAGCGTTCGGCCTTCGACCAGAGCGCCGCGGCCGTCCGCGAGGACCTCGATCTTCTGGCGAAGCTCCCCGAGTGATCTCCGCGCGTCCACGCGATGCCGGTGACCTTCTACTGAAGGCTCACCTTCAAGTCCCGTTTTTTGCGTCGGTCACGTGGACCAGGTCCACCATGTCCCCCACGCTCGAACCTCCGATCCCGTCGCTCTTCCCGTACCGCGCCCGACCGGGTCAAGAACGGATCATGGCCTCCGTGGCGTTGCTCGGCCGGACCGGCGGGGCCCTGCTCCTGGACGCACCCCGCGGGTTCGGGAAGACCGTCTCGGTGCTGGCCCCGTTGATCGCCCACGCCGAATCAGCGGACCATCGCATCCTGTACCTCGTCCGCAGCTCGGCCCAGGAGCTGCAGGTCCTGAGCGAGATCCGGGCGATCTCGCACCGGCTCGAGCATCCCATCCTGGCGACGGGCCTCCAAGGCCGCGGCCGGCGCTGTCTCTTGCTCGAGAACGT
>JBARHO010000030.1:0-3162 GCA_049799275.1 Thermoplasmata archaeon | reverse complement strand
GCATGAACTCGGCGAACGGCCGAATGCGGGAGCGCGGTGGGCGCGCGAGAAGCTCGCAGGGCGAGCTGGAACAAGAAGCGACCGACGAATCCTATATCGATTCGGAACGTTCGAGTTCCATCGACGGGCGCCAGTCGGGAGAGGGCGATGAGGAAACTGAGACAGGCGACCAAAGCTCGATCCTGGTCGTTCAATCAACTACGGAAAGCGAGGGATCGTCTTTGGCGAGAACTGTAGTTGCCCACATGATCCTCACGCTCGACGGTGTCGCAAAGTTCGACGCGGTCCATGCGGCGATCGTGGGGCTCATAGATGAGCAGGTCGAGAGAGACTTCGCCGCGAAGATCGCGGACGAGGACGCGATGATCCTGGGACGGAGGACCTACGAGGAGTGGCTTCACTTTTGGCCCGATTCAGATATCGAGCCATTTGCGAGCCACATCAACGGGGTTCCAAAGTATGTTGTGTCGAGGACGTTGAGGTCGGTCACTTGGCCCACGAAAGGTCAGGCGCACCTCGTTAGTGGCGATCTGCGAGACGAGGTCTTAGCCCTTAAGGATCAACCCGGCAGAAACATTGGGGTCCACGGAAGCCCAACGCTTGTCGGGTCACTGATCAAAGCGAATGTACTCGACTTGTTGCGGCTCGCGGTCTTCCCCGTCGTAGCGGGGAGGGGCGCGCGGCTGTTCGAGGACGGCTTCCCACCCGAACGGTTCCAACTGGTCGATTCGTTGACGAGCAAGAGCGGAGTGGCGGTCCTTACGTACAAGCCCCTCGGACGGCTCGAGCCCGCCGATCCGAAGACAGTGGGCTGATTCCTTCATGGCCGGGTGTTTGGACTGGGACCCTGGCTCGGAGGCGGGACGCGCGCGGACGGGGACCGACCGTGATGAGCTTCCGGGGCCCGTGAAGAGTGGTGCGGCGCCGCGCTACGTCCGCAAGGCCACGCGTTAACTCGAGTACTCTTCGACCGTCCCTAAAAGTCACCCAACTGGAGCCATACGGACGCATCTCCCCCACGAGGACTCTGTCGAAGATCGATGGGTCATCGAGGCACGATCGGCTCTAGGTTCGAGCCGCTTCGATTCGTCGGAGGACGCTGTGCGCCTCAAGGGTAACCCAGCGGCTGGGCAGTCCAGGCAACTCCAGGAGGATGGGGAACTCGGGTCCGGGGAACCCGTACCTCGCCGCCTCACGCGGGTCCCAGTCCGGTTGCGTCGCATCGAGCCTCCATGTTCCATCGTGCGAGTGTCGATCGAGGAGCCAACGGACCGCCGTACGGAGGCGGGGGTCACCCCCATACCCAAGGCGTGCGAGGATCCGCAGGCCGACCAGTACGTCATAGAAGAAGTGGTTGGGATAGTGGATCCGGAACCACGGGGCGTATCGATCGCTCCCCTCGTTCACGAGACCCCGCTTCAGGTAGAACTCGGCGCCGCGGTCGATCGAGCGGCGCACCGCCTCGCCTCGTTCGGCCTCAGGGATCTCCGCCAAGGCCGCCAAACCCTCCCATCCGTCGAGCGTCCCCTTCTGCGAGGGGAAACAGTTCCACCCCCCGTCGCGCTTTTGCTCCCGCACGATCCAATCGATCGATCGTTGCACGACCGGATGCTGGAGGTAGCCGAAGCGCACGAGCGTCCGGACCGCATTCCCAGTGTAGCAGACCTCACCCGATCGGCTCGAGAGGATCCCGTCAGGCTTGGACCACCGGTCAAGGATGAGCTCTGCGGTTCGCTCGATGCGGGGGTCGGAGCGAGTTGCCCCGAGATCCGCGAGGGCGATCGCGAACCAGTTCGTAGCGGTGTACTTGGGGCGGTACAGCTCTCGGGCGCTCGTGCCCGGGGTCGTCCAGTGGCCGTCCGGGAACTGGCTGGAGAGCAACGACGCGGCCCACCCTTCGCGTCCGATCTTGGAACGCGCGTTCCTGACGCGTGGGTCCTCAGGGGAGCGACCTTCGACCTCGGTCCAGTACCGGACCTTAACGCTGGGATCGGACCTTGGCCCGGTGAGCCATGTACGTATCCCCGTCGAAACGTTCATGCCGGCGGAAGGGACAGACCGCCCTTTGGCTCTTTTCAGCCGGGCCTTTCGAGGGTCGGGGAACGGAGAGGCTAGCGTGGGATCCATGGGAGCAGGGTCGGTCTGAGGTCAGTGTTCGGCATCGCATTCACGGACCCTATCGGAACGGGCGGCGTGGGTCAACGGGGCCGACCCCGTTCGCCGCCGGTCATTCGTCACGCGACCCGTACTGGGCGCGCCAGGCGAGCCCGGCCCCGAATAGGTGCAACACCTGTTGTAGTTCTGGGACGCTTCCCAGCCCGCGGGAAGCGCAACGAGCGCCGAGCATTCGGGGCTGGGCGACCTGGCCTCTGGAACTGGGGCAGGGTGGAAAGCCCTGGGTCAGCCGTTAATATCGGGAAGCGCAAGGGTTCACCATGGATTCTGAACTCGAATTGATTCGTGCGTGGTTCGCCTACATCGCCGACACGCGTCGGGGTTACCTGGAGACACTAGCGAAACTTCCGCCCGCAGAGCTAACGCGTGACCGGGGCGCGTCGTTCCCTTCCCTGTTCGATATCTTCGCGCACTCTCAAGGCGCCCTCTACTTCTGGATGAAGGACTGCGCGACGTTCCCGTTCCCGCCGCAGGGGGATGAATCTGACGGTCCGCCCACCACCGACGTTCTGAACAAGGACGAGACGTACATCCAGACCCAGATCCAACGGGTCATGGCGGAACTGACCGAGGCCGATCTCTCACGTACGGTCCGTAGAGTGAAGGGGAGGGGGTCGGACCATGACTGTCAGGTACCGGTAAGGGATGCGCTCTGGCATCTGGTAGAAGAGGAGCTGCAGCATCGTGGTGAGCTCAATGCACTACTCTGGCAACTCGACGTCAACGCGCCGGTCGTGAGTTGGATCAGGTGGGCCCACGCGGTAGGCCGGATCAAGGACCCGTCCTCGTAGCGCCGGCGAGTCCATCGCGTGATCCTTTGTGCAACAACGGTTCATGTGTTATCGCTTAACCCCACCACTCGGCCGTGAATCTCTCTCGGCCGGCGTTGGGATCTAAGGCACGAGCCATCAGTGTGCGAGCCAACTCGAGCATTGGCTCCGGGTCCACGCGCTTTCTCCGGAGCCGCTTCATCAGCAGTTCCAGGAT
>JBARHO010000029.1:0-8410 GCA_049799275.1 Thermoplasmata archaeon | reverse complement strand
GAGGGAATCGGTCTCTCGACGTCGAGAGTATCCGATCGCCGAGCTCACGACGGCGGAGACCCCGGTCATGGCGGGTCCTAGCGAGGGAGGATCGAGCATGTCGCCCCGCACGATCTCAACGCCGCTCGTTGGGAGCCCTGAAGTGTCGCTCCCGGGCCGCACCAGTGCCCGCACCTTCTTGCCCCGGGCGAGCAGCGCCCGAAGCGCACGGCCCCCGAGGTCTCCCGTCGCTCCCACGACGAGGACCGGCCGGTCGTCGTTGGCGGCGGTAGGTACCATCAGAGGCGGAGGGCCAGGAAGGTTATATTGACCCGGACGAGGGAGCGGACTTTCGCTGACCGGTCGTTCGGAGCCTACGAGCCCTAGCAGATCCCATTGCGAACTCGCAGCGATGTGTTAGGTCGGTCCTGAAAAATGGAGTTGGATGCCCCATGTGACTCCGATGTAGACCACCGACGGCCATTCCCAGCAGGGGTGAGCGACGAAACGAGGAAGGCGGGTCCAGGACCTACGTGAACCTCACCATGACCGTGGCCGTAGCCCCGTTCACCATCACCGGCCCAGTGGGGCTGTCGTACCCGCTCGCGCTCGCCGTCCAGGTGTAGGTCCCGTTCGCGAGCGTTAGGGATAGGCTCGTCCCCGTCCCCGAAACGGTCTTGGGACCGCTCCCCACATCCACCGTCCATTTCGTCCCGCTCGCCAGCCCCGTCTCCTCGAACGTGACCTTGTACTGGGCCTGCGTGAACTTCACGTTCACCGTCGCCGCGGCCCCGTTCACCGTCACCGTCCCGCTGAACGTGGTCTTGTAACTGTCCTGCGGGTACCCCACGGCGATCCGGTAGCTGTACGTCCCGTTGGGGACCGTCAGGAACACGATCGAGGTCCCGGTCGTCGCGAGCTTGCCGATCTTCATGAGCGTCACGTTCCACTCGTGACCGCTCGGGAGCCCGGTCTCGGCGAACGTCACCGCGTACGTCGCCTTCGTGATGGACGTGAACTTGACCGGCGTGTTCACGGGGGCGCCGCTCACGGTGATCGAGCCGCTGGTCGGATTCACCGTGTAGTGCGGCACGACACCGACCGTGTAGGTATAGCCCCCGTTGGCCAGATGGAAGGTGATCGTCGTCCCTGTCGAGGACCTCGACGTGCTGTTGACCGTGACGGTCCAGCTCGTTCCCGAAGTGAGCCCCGACTCGGTGAAGGTCACAGGCTGGATCGTAGACGCGTGGACGTTCACCGTGAACGGCACCGTGCAGCCGAAGTTCAGGTCCTTCCCGCCCGTGGCCACCCACGCCGACTGGTTGTAGGGCGACCACGAGTTCCCCATCCCCTGGTCGATGCCATAGACGCAGTACTTGAGCACCCCCGTTCCCGCCGGTGCGCCGATCGCACCCGACCAGGTCCCGTTCTCGGCCGTCCCGCTCGAGAGGGAGAGCGAAGCGTTGGACCAGCTGGTCGCGCCGGGTTCGAGATAGGAGACGTTCACGTACGACAGATCCCGATCGTCCACGACCCGGGCCGAGATCGGGTACGGAGCACCGACCGTCGCGGGACCCTGAGGATTGGTCGATACGAAGGGTTTGCCCAAGAGAAGGGCGAGATTGTACGCCTGTGGAACACCCCAACCCGCCGAGGTGTTGTAGTAGGTCCCCCCATTGAAGAACGCGTTACTGTAGTTCCGGACGAAATAGGTGGGGGCCAAGGGTAGCTTTCCGGCGATGTACTGGCTCTCTAAGGAATAGAGCGCGGGACCGACCATACCGAGCCGGTGCCCGTCAAAGGCCACGATCGACCCCATCACACCCGCGGTCGCCGGGGACGAGAAGCTCGTTCCTCCGAAGTCGGTCACCCAGGATTGCCCGAAGTAGACCGCGTCCATGGCCGCGGGGCCCGCGACGTCCGGATCCGGCCGGGCGTTCGTGGCCGAGTAGGCCAGTCCGTCGTTCGCTCCCCCCGGACTGTTCGCGCTGCCGTTGCCGGACAGCGTGACATTGATCGCGTTGAGCATCGCCGAGTTCACGACCGGGATCCCCTCTTGGTAGTAGGCCTCGGGGAATGCCAAGCTGACCCCACCCGTCGATCCCGCGCTGGTCCCCGAATCGGTGCTCGGGCACCAGTTCCACACCGTTTGGCCGGTCAGGGCCCCGTCCGGGTCCGCAGGGGTGGACGCGCCCATCGTCGCCGTTCCTCCGACGCTCAGCAGATCCGGTGTGGAGCCCGGGAATTCGATCCCAGGAACTCCATATCCGCCCGGTGGGATCCCGCCCGACTCGCACGCCTGGGCCTCGCCCATCGTGGCCGACCCCCCGTTGTCGTCGCCGGAGGAGGCCAGAACGGTCACGCCCGTGGCCGCGAGCTCTTGATAGTCGGCGTACCCGGTCGCTTCTTCGCCGCCCGGGTAGGCGACCGTTTCGTTCCCGCCGAACGATTGCGTGACGACCGAGAGGTTCGGAACGTTGCCGGCGGCGATGTAGTTGAGGAGCATGATGAACTCGGGGTTCGTGAGGTCGAGGGTCGTTCCGTTCAGGTACGTTGGAGCGAGGGTGGCTCCGGGAGCGTCCTCCCCGCTGTACTCTTGGTCGACCGTCAGCTCCACCGCCACGTCGTCGATGGTCTCGGTCCCGACGTTACCTCCCGCCCCTTCGGTGTCGCAGGCTCCCGTCCCCGGCGCCTCGCCCGGGTCTCCCGTGACGTTGTAGTAGGCGTGGTCGATCGGCTGCGGGAACTCGGAGGGGAAGGCGGGTGAAACGAGGTCCCCGAAGTAATCGTCGATGTCCGTGAGCGAGTAGCCGCACTGCGTCGGAAGGCCTTCATCCCACAGAGCCTGCGTGATGGTGACCCCCTTTGGGAACGACGGCTGGACGCCCGCCGTCTTGTTGCCGGTCGCGTTGTACAATTGGTTGAGCTGGAAGTCCCAGTTCATCTGGTTCGGATAGTCCAGCAGTCCCGTTCCGGCCACTTGATCGGGGCTTCCCAGCGATAGCTGAGGTCGCAGGCCGGACGCATGGTCGGTCAACCCGACCAGGCCGAAGATCCAGGGCGCGATGTTGCTCGGGACCGACGGCGACGAGGTGGGCGCCCAGAAGGTTTGTGCGCCCTGCGCGTACATGGCGAAGGTCACATCGAAGGCGGTCTCGAGCTGGGCTAGAGTGCCGGTGGCGGTGATGCTGAGATGGTCGGGGGAGAGTCCGGTGACGGTCAGACCGCTCGAGGTCAGGTATCCGGCCACGAGCTGCTGGTCGGCGAGCGGCGGCGAGTATTCGCGGGTGAACAGGGCCGGCGTCAGAAAGTGGGCGTAGGACGGGGAGTAGGGATCGGAGACCGCTTCGATGAACGCGTTGAGCGCGGTCTGGTTCTCGAAAGGAAGGTTGACGACGATCGTCGTGCTCTGGGCCAACGGAGGAGTAGGCAAGGCATCGAGCGTGCCTCCCAGGACCGGTCCGGTCTCGGAGACGAAGTTCAGGCTCACCATTGATCCGTAGGCGACGGAAGGCGAAGCGGAGGGAGAAACCGCCCGGGCGTTCGAGGGGGCCGCCGCTCCAGAGGTGACCCCGGCGATCGCCACACTGCTCATTAGCATGATCAGGGCCACGATCACGGGGAGAGCTCGCCCGTAGAACGTCCGCTCCAGACCGATCCGACCGAGATCCCCTCTCGTCGTTCCCTTCATTGTTGGCCGAGGCTCCTGAACCGTCGGCCACGATCGCCCCTCGGAGCTGGGTCGCGGCCGATCGCGCGGGGGAACGGGACGCTCCGCTTAAGGCGGTCCTAACAGATCGCTCAGGACCTATCCATTTGTTTACTGTACCATCCGAACGGCGGATCCTCGGACCGAGGCGGTGTCCGTATCCGAATGTATACGGCCTATCTCGCCAATTAGGGCCCCGTTTAAGCCGCTCCCTCGATGGCCCCGCCCGAAACCCGCCATGAAGACCCAAGAGCAAGATGGGAACCGGTCGACGCGAACGATCCTGTTGCTCGTGGTGGTGCTCGTGGTGCTCTCGGGCGTGACGACATTGGTCACGCTCGGTGCCGCGCCGGTACGCGATGGTAGCGCTCCGGCGTCGGCCGCACTCCACCTCCTCGTGCAGAACACCAAGAAAGTGAATCCGTTCGGATTCTACCAGCAGCAGCCCGCCCCGGTCGGCATCGCCGACTATGGGATCGGGCCGGGCGACGCTCCATATGAATACAACTCGAGCGCGTTCTTGGGTGGAGTGAGCATCACTCGCCTTCAGATCAACAGCACCGCGACCGGCACGGCCGCGGTCGGTCTCGCCAACCAGACGGTCGGGAACAGCACGCCAGTACAGGTCATTGGGAACACGTTCCTACCGGCCAATGCGCTCGGCGTCACGTTCCAGCTCAACGTCGTCATGTCGTTCGTCGACTCGGGACATCTGTACGATTACTGGCTCCAGGATGTCGCGGGATTGGTCTCGGGATCGTGCCAGTCGACGAACCCGATCACCAACTTCACGAACTCCTTCATCGGCTGCACGGGCAACGCGAACGACGCGCTCAACGGGACCATCTCGTTCGAGGACAACGTATGGAACTTTAGCTCGTACGAAGCGAGCATGGAATCGAGCTCGATCAGCGGGAACGGCTCCGTCTCGACGTTCGATGGGATCGGTGCGTACGAGACGAGCGCGACGAACCAGCCCGGGAACGACGTTCAGCTGAACTACCCCTCCCTGGTGCAGTTCCGCGTCTACGCGATCCAGAACGCGGAGCATCTTCCCGAGGCGGTCTTCCAGTACAGCGATGGCTACGGTTGGCAGACCTTCGACAACCCGGTCTTCCCGTTCGCCACGAACGTCTCTCACTTCTCGGGGATCCAGGTCAACGGGTACACTCCCAATCCCTGGGGGCTCTTCTACGACTCCGAGCTGACCGTGGGCGGCGCGGGCGATGGGACGTACTCGGGCCTCGGGCCGGCGACCAACATGTACTTCACCCTCCAGTACTGGAACGGCCACAACTTCGAGTCGGTCCCGAACGCCTACAATTTCGGGAGCGACACGGCCGAGTCGGTCAAGTACGTGACCGCGAACCGGCTGTTCGGCGGGTCCAACGGTCAGATCGGGAACAAGATCCTCGGGGGCACTGCGGGACCGCTCAAGGTGAGCTATGGCTCGAACCTCCTCGCGACGCTGACGATCGACACGACGGTCCCCAGCGGGACCATCAGCGTCGGATCGTTGCGCGAGGCGTTCGTCGGGGGATCGTTCACGCAGAACATCGGTCCGACCGGGTACGGGTCGTACAAGTTGCTCGTTCAGGACCCCGGCACGGTCTGGTCCCAGTATGTCACCATCAAGGCGGAGGAGACCCTGACGTTCAACACGGCCTCCTACCACTCGGTGACCTTCAAGGAGAGGGGACTACCCTCGAACACCGTGTGGAGCATCTCGCTGGGCGCGTCGACGGATTCGGCCTCGGCGAAGTCGATCGTGTTCTACGTCCTAGCGGGGAGCTATAGCTACACGGCGGGCGCTCCCTCGCCCTACACCGCGAGCGGCGGGACCGTACCGCAATCGTCGAGCGCCCAGACGATCGTCGTCCAGTTCACGAGCTGAGGCGGTCAGATCCTCTACGAGTGGATCGGAAGAACATCTCGAGCGAAGTGGAGGCAAAGAAAATCGGATCCTCGGCAGGGGCTCCCATCCCAACCTATTCCTCTATGAGCCCTCCGCCCGTCGTCCGGGCGGGGGGGGCGGCCGAGGAGAAGCTAGGACAGAACGAGATCGCTCGGCCGTCGAACCTGGGGACCGAACGGGCCCCGGCCTGTCGGACGCGGGCGCACAGCTCAGGGGGCGGGGTTGAGCGTGAACTCGTTCCCATCTGGGTCGAGGAACTTGGCGACCCAGCCCCAAGGCAGTTTCTTCGGGGGCATCGAAAAGCGCGCACCCTTCTTCTTGAGGCGGGCACAGCTCCGCGCGAACGGCTCGTCGGTCACGAGAAGGATCCCCGTGTTGCCCACCTCAGATCTCGGGGGTTTCTTGCCGGGACGGCCCCCGACCTCGCACAGATGGAGAAGGAACTTTCCCGACCGGTCCCCCACGGTCGTCCAGTGCTCGGGGTCATCATCGAACACGCGGAAGCCCAACGTCTCGGTATACCACTTCGCCGCCTTTCTGCGGTCCGTGACCGCCACGGCCACGGATACGGGTCGGAACGTCATCGACGCTGCAAGGCGTCCGTGAGCTTAACCGCTCTTCACGGACCGAGCCTCAACGAGGGGCTCCTACCCCACGCGGATCGCGGATACCTTCGGGAGCGCTCGAAGAGGTCGGCATGACCCGCATCGTCGGTTCCTGGGGTGCCCTTCTCAAAGGCCCCGGCCACGACCGGCGTGCCGGTCATCGCCCCGGACGCGCCAAAGTGTCCGATGGATTGCCCGTTGGGACTGGTGAGCGCCCCTTTCAGCGATCATATCGTACCTCTCCTCAGCATGCCCGATCCTCTGTTCGAGGAACACGTGAAGGGTCATCAAACCCGACGTACGACCGGAAGCGCGTTCTCGCTCTGAGCCTCGGATCAGCGGAGGCCCCCTTCTTCAGAAGGACAGGCCGGATCACGCCGCCACCCGCCTCCCTTCACCGACGGGACGGGCATTCCAGGGCCTACCGGGCTGGAGCCGGACCGATCCATCGAGCCGTCGTCCACCGGTTCAAAGATCCTGGAGTGGACCGGCGTCCCACGGGAGGACGTCCATTCCGAGCGGAGCACGAGGATCGGTCAGACCACGTTCGGTCGGGCCGCGGAGGCCAAAGCGGTCTGATGGGCCGAAGAGAGCCCGGCCGAGCGCATGGGCGGACCCACCGCAGGGCCGGCCCGATCACCCGAGGTCTTGAACGCGACCTTCACATCCACCGACCCGCCATTGACCTTGACGTTGCCCGAATCGGTCGTCATATAGCCTGGAACCGGACCGATCGTGTACGAGAAGTTCTTATCCGGTGCTCCGAGGAAGGTGATCATGGTCGAGTTCGTGCTCAAGCCCACCCCCAGGACCGTGACCTTCCAGGTCGTGCCCTTCGGAAGCCCCGATTCCGTAAAGGTCAGATTGAACCCGGGTAGCGGGAAGTGATCGCCGCCCGTAGGGATCCCTGGACCCTCCCCGTAGAACGGATTGTCCACGACGTTGGTGAAGGGGGTTCTCTTGGCGGGATTGAGAGCGTTCCCGTAGTTCCACCAGACATTCCCGCCCTGGAACGGTTCGTTGGGACCGAGAATGTTCCCCGAGAGCTTGAAGCCGTTCACGGTGTAGGCGGCCTTGCTGGCCGCCTGTTCGCTGATGTTCCACGTATCGCTATAGCTCGTTAAGGGAGGGTCCAGGGTGTACGGATCGTACATCATCGGAGCGGGGTTATCGATACTGAGGTTGTTGTTGTAGATCAGGTCCCCGCTCTCGGCCTCGGCGATGCCGGCGTAGTACCCCGGCGTGGCCAAGGTGGCGCCTGAGGGGTCGGTGAGGTTGTTGCCCCAGACGACGTTGGTGCTCCCGCCGTACAACAGCAACTGGTCGGGAGAGGCGTAGTAGTCATACCCCTCCAGGGGGCTATGGGACCCTACGAAATCATCACGGTAGACGAGGACGTGGGAGGAGTCCCAGATCATCAGGTCGGCCACCGGCACCGGATTGTCCGCCGCGGGATACGCGTCGAGAGTGGGCATGAGGGGCCAACCGAGTATGTCGGCCGCGTTCGTGATGCTGACATCCTGTACCTGATACAATTCCTGCTGCAGATACATCCCATCGCCGTAGGCGTATCCAACAAGGAAGGGGACCTCGGCATGGATGTTCACGTAGTCCGAGATGCCCCACAGCAAGATCCCCGCGAAGGTGGGGAAATAGTAGTCGTCGTAGGTGAGGAAATTCACGTTCAGTTCGCCGCCCGCGGCGGGGTCCGGGTTGTTGAAAAGGACGTACGGTTTGGTCTCGGTGCCCGCCCCTCCAGAGGAGATCCCGGCCAATTGGGCATTGTCCAGCGCCCACAGAGGGGTGTACACACCGGCGGCGCGGTGATAGGGCAACACGGCGGTGAGCGTCTTGGGGGTCGTGCCGACCGTGAGGGATCCCGACTTCTCGGTGTAATCGGCGAGCATGGCCTCCCAGTCGTACTTCCCCGGCATGAGGTACCAGGTCGGAACGTCCGGGGCCCAGGCGAAGGCGGGGGCCGGAGCGCTGACCGAGAGATCCTCCAGGAAGATGAATATGTACGGCTGGACCGAGATCGCGAGCGGGGAGCCGGAGACCGTGATGGCATTCGTCACGGCGGTCGCTCCCGAGGCCACGCCCTTCTCGTGCGTGTATCCCCAGAGCGGGAGGAGATCGAGCGGGCCGGCGGAGAAGCTCGCGGTCGTCTTGGTATAGACCACACTGATCCCGTACGAGCATTCC
>JBARHO010000028.1:0-6047 GCA_049799275.1 Thermoplasmata archaeon | reverse complement strand
GTAGATAAGTTTGAACCGACCGGGGAACGCCTAAGGCTGGGTGTTCTGGCCCCGAGGGTTCCGGCCTCCGAGCACCGGCCTCGAGGTCACGATGCCTCGGCGTCGTCCGAGAATGGCACCAATACGATCGTTGGAGCTGTGGAAAAATAGGAACACGCGACCGCGGGGGCCTTCGCCGCCCGCGGCCTCGTTCGAAGGGGTTCTGTTGTTCCGTTCGGAGCGTCCTTCGACCTTCTCCTTACGCCCTCGCCGCGAGCAGTGTGTCCGCAGGGCTTCCGTGCG
The DNA here is from genome assembly GCA_049799275.1 of Thermoplasmata archaeon. Lineage (GTDB taxonomy): Archaea > Thermoplasmatota > Thermoplasmata > Lutacidiplasmatales > UBA184 > Lutacidiplasma. The sequence continues at coordinate 5,765 of JBARHO010000028.1, read as the reverse complement.
GCACCGTCGCCGTGAACGTCACCGTGATCCCGGTGGGACCGCCGTTCACGACCGCTGGGCTCGGGGGGTTCGCGACCGCACTGTATCCCGCCGCCACCGCCGTGAACGCATACGACCCGTTCGACACCGAGAACGTGATCTTCGATCCCGTCGACACCGTCGTCTTGCCGTCCATCGTGACCTGCCAGCTCCCGTGCGCCGAGAGCCCGCTCTCCGTGAACGTCACCGTGTACTTCACCAGCTTCCACGGCACCGCCACCGTCTTCACGATCTGGCCCTGGCCACCGCCACCCGAGATCGTTCCCGATCCCGTGTACGACCCGCTCAGGCTGTAGTTCGCCACGTGCCCGATCGAGTAGGTGTACGAGGAACCGTTCCGGATCCCCGTGAAGGCGATCGAGCTGCCGGTGCTGCACGTCGTGGTGCTGTTGTAGGTCACGCACCAGCTCGTGTGCCAGGCCGACGTCAACCCCGTCTCCGTGAACTTCACCGTGTACGTCGTCGGCGCGAAGGTCACGTGGATCCTCGGCATGTTCCCGTTCACCACGAAGCTTCCCGTGTCCACCGCGTGGTAGCCCGAGATGAGCCCCACCGCGTAGTGGTACGTCCCGTTCGGTTCCTCGAACGTGACCGTGGTCGTCACCGAGGAGCTCGGTGCCCCTCCGTTGATCGCCACGTTCCAGCTCGTTCCCGACGGCAGCCCGCTCTCCGTGAACGTCACCAGGTACGGGTGGAAGGTGAACGTGATCGCCACCGCCACCGGTCCCCCGCTCACCGTGAAGTGCGGGGTGTAGCTCGGCGCATACTGCTTGTTCACCGTCGCCGCCGAGAAGGTGTACGTCCCGTTCGGCAGGGTCGCGGTCGCCGTCCCCGTGTTACCGGTCGACGGGCTCGTCGCGATGATCGGCGCCTGGCCCGTGATGTTCACATACCAGCGCGTCGACACCGGTAGTCCCGTCTCCGTGAACGTCACCGTGTACGCCGCCGAGAACGCCACCGTCACGATCTGGGACGGCGTGTTGAACACCACCGATCCCGTCGCCGGGTTCGCCCCGTAGGCCAGCGTGCTCGCCCCCGAGTACCCATACGTCCCGAACGGCACGTAGAAGTTCAGCGTGGTGGACACTGTCGTGGCCGTCTCGTTGAACCACCCGTAGCCCGTCGAGTTCGTGATCCGTGCCTCGAACGCCGTCGCCGTCGCCGAGCTCGGGAGCCCGGTCTCGTGGACCGACAGCTCCGACACCGAGATCGTGATCAACGGCGCGTAGTCGCCCCCGCGGTACGCCGGCGAGGCCCCCGATGAGGAGATCTCGGCGGTCCCGGTTTCGGAGGTCGTGCGCGACACGAACGGGATGTTGGCGTAGGGGTTCGGGTTGTTCCCGTACGTCGCCCACGCGTTCCCACCCTGGTAGCTCGCCCCATTGATCGCTCCGGTCAGCGTGAGACCGTCGATCGACTGGGAGTACGAGGTGGGCTCGCAGACCCCCGTCGGTCCCGTCCCGGGGTACGTCTCCTGCGAGAGGGGCTTGTAGCCGCTCACGCAGGTGGCGTTCCACCAGTCCACATCCCCGGTCGCCGTGTTGGTGATCGGGGCCGAGATGTTGGCGAACATGTTGTTGTAGATGCGGTCGAAGGCCTCGGCACCGGTCACGAGCTTCGCCACCGGCTCGAGACCCGTGTAGTTCGGCTGCGAGATCGACGTGAAGGTGTTGCCCCACACGACGTTCCGGGAGTTCTTCAGCACCGGCGTCCCTTGGTTGACGAAACTATTGGGGTTCGGTACCGGGGCCACGTACGGAAGGACCGTCCCGCCACCCGTGAAGTCGAGCCCCTCGTTCGCTACCACGAAATGGTTGTCGGCGAAGAGCACGTTCGCACACGTATTGCAGACCACGTCGTAGTTGTTCTGGGCCTCGTCGGTGGTCCACATGTAGAGGTGGCTAGCTCCCTCCACGTCGAAGTTCTGCGTGTGGAAGAAGTACCACGCGAACTGATTGGTGTTGGGGACGTTGAAGTTCGTGAAGGCCGAAAGCTGCCACGAGGGGTAGGCCATGTACATCGACGGGGCCGGATCGAAGCCGGCATAGGCCGTCGTTTGGTTGATGTACACCCCGATCCACTGGATGAACATGTAGTCGTTCAGGTTCGAGAACAACCACGATAACGACCCGGCCGTTCCGTACGGAGCACCCACCGTCGGGGTACTACCGATCAGGTTGCACGGGCTACCCGACGTACCGCAGGCCGTCCCCGGCGTGGCCGTGAGGTTCTGAAGATCCGAGGTGCTGAACGCCCAATCGAGCGTATAGGCCCCCGTCGAGGGATCCGACACCAGGGTGATGGTGGGAGCGACCGTCGTGAACGGTGCGGCCAAGCTCGGAGCGTTCAGGACCACGGTCTGCATCTGTGGGTCGTAACCGCTCAACATCACTTCGACCGTATAGGTCCCGGGCTGGAGCAATAAATCGGATCCCAAGGTGGTGGGGACCGGCGACCCGCCAGATCCCGCCCAATGGGACCAGAACCCGAAGGTCGGCGCGACCTGGAACTCCGACTGGCTGGTGACCCCCGCGCCTTGGGCGATCCCGACCCATGCATTGGCCGGCGCGATGTTCGCGTAGCTCAGGGCCTCGAACCCGCCCCCGCCGGCGATTGGGCCGCCGCCTTGCGTGTAGGGGACCCCCGTCGCGTTCCAGAGTCCCTGGAGCAGCGAGGGGCCGGTGACGATGTGCGCCACCGGGTTACCCGGGGCGACGTTCAGGAACCGGGGGATAGGCCCCGAGGAGACGGTCTCGGGTGTCCAATAGCCGCTCGCGCCCGTGCTCGTCTCTCCGGTCTCAGATCCGAAATCGTAGGCGGACGGAGGGGCGGTGTAGGACTGGCACTGGTTGTACTTTCCCGGAGCGGTCGACACGTTCGCGTTCTGACAGTAGTTGACTCCGACCGTGGCGTTCGCGTACACGTCTCCAGTGGTGGCACCGCTGCTCGAGGCGATCCCCCAGTCCATCTCGTAATCGTTCGGAAGAGCGACGGGGTCGTAGGCCGTACCGTTGGCCTGGATGGTCGCCGAGCCGATGCGGCCGCTCGGGCCGTGCTCGGGTACCGCCCCCGGCGTGTTGCACGAGGCGTTGGCCGGGTACTGGCAGGTTCCCGCGTTGAAGAACACGTCGTCGTACTCCCCGCAGACAAGGCCCGTGGCCTCCGTGGCCGGACACAGCTTCTGGCCCGCCCCGTTCCAAACGGTGTAGTTGAACCAGACCTCGGTATCCGTCCCAGTCAGCCCGTTGCAGTTGCTCGCGCCTGGTACCCCCACGGTTCCGACCACGCACGTTCCGCGGGTCGTGTTGAGGTAGAGGGCGACGGTGAACGGATATGGCAGGTTGGTGAAAGAGGCCCCGCCCGTCGCGTAATATTCACAGTTGAAGATGCTGCCCCCCGGACACGCGTTGAAGCTGCCGTGGCCGGCGAAGGCGTTCTTCGAGAGCTCGGCGTCAAAGTTCGAGAAGTTCCAGATGTTGTTCTCGAACGAGAGGGTGTGCGTGCCGGGATTGTAGCCGATCACGTTCTGCAGCCAGTACTCGTTCGGGCACTCATTACCGGCGAGCGCCACGTAGCCGAGCACCGAGGGACAGGCCGACGGGGCGTCGGGACCCGCGCCGAACCCCTGTTGTCCTTCGACCGTCACGTTCACGAGCACCGCATTGAGCTGAGCGCCGTACGATTGCTGACTGCCGAACTCGAACTCCTCCGTCTCGATCCCTAAGTTGTCGGACGTCGAGAAGAAGCCCTGCAAGCTCGACGTGTTCGTGGTCGACCCGACGGTGGTGCCGGTCGTGTTGGTCAACCCGAGATCGGACACGCCCATCGGGGCCGGAGCAATGTTGTAGAGAGGAACGATGTGACCGCCGGTCTTCGCGGGCGGGGGGGCGCTATGAAGGTTCGGTGGCAGGAAAAGTCCCATGTCGCCACCGTTCGCCCTGATGGTATTCTCGTCGTTCTTGACCACGCTGGCCAGGTTCTGGTCGATTCCCAACGTTCCCTGGTAGAGGGCGCTGGGAGCTGAAGTGGGCCCGGAAGTGGGGGCCGAGATCGGTGCCAGCGCGGTCGTCGCTTGTGTCGGAGTGGCCGGGCTCGAGGGATGACTATTCGAGACCAGCGGTGTCGACAGTACCGCGAGGGCAGACCCGACCATGATCAGCGCTAAGATTATCGCTCCAAACATCGCAAATGCCCGGCGTGCCATAAAGGGGCGAAATGCGTCCCTATACATAAACCGTTTCAAGAAGCGCTCTGTTTTGAGACCGAGTTTTCACGATAGAGGTGGGACCAAGATCGGGGGCCTTCGTTGGACATCTCTCTACGAACGGTGCCCCTCCCCCCTACATCTCGGCATTGGCACTTCGGCCGAACTACCGAGGCAATGCGGTCGGATGGATGGCCGCGCCCGGTTCACACGGTCCGCCGAACTTGGCAGGCCGATCTGGGCTTCCGGCCATTGCTAGTGTCTAGTAACACTATTCGGAGATAGTATATTCTCTGAGCTGTGCATGGGGTCCCCATGCGTGTTGCTCTCCCGATCGTTCTAGCCCCCGAGGAGCAAGCCGAGCTCGAATCGTGGTCCCGCGGTCGCTCCACGCCACACCGTCTCGTGCTCCGAGCCCGGATCGTCCTTCGGGCGGCCGCGGGCCGTCCGAACCAGGAGATCGCCGACGAGCTGAACACCCGACCGAACACCGTCGGTCTCTGGCGCCAGCGATTCGCTCTCCTTCGGATGGAGGGGATCCGTCAGGACGCTCCTCGCCCTGGACCGAACCCCACCATCCCCTCCGCTCTCGTTCAGAAGATCGTGCATACTACGCTCCACTCTCTCCCTCCGGGAGAGACCCAGTGGTCCACCCGGACCCTCGCCGATCACTTCGGGGTCAGCCACATGACCGTGCACCGGATCTGGAGGGCCCGTCGTCTACAGCCCCATCGTAGCCGGTCCTTCGAGCTCAGCCATGATCCCCAGTTCGAAGAGAAGCTCGCGGACGTCGTGGGACTCTACCTGAACCCGCCCGAGAAGGCGATCGTGTTCAGTGTGGATGAGAAGCCCCAGGTCCAAGCTCTGGAGCGTAAGCAGAGAACCCTCCACGTGGGGCCAAGGTTCCCGGAGGGGCGCTCCCATCAGTACAAACGAAACGGGACCATCGACCTCTTCGCGGCGCTCGAGATCCTCACCGGAGAGGTGGTCACCGAGTTCCATCATCGTCATCGACACCAGGAGTTCCTCTCCTTCCTACGAACCTTGGACCGACAGGCCGCCGCCGAGTACGACGTGCATGTCATCTCGGACAACCTTAGCGCTCACTCGACCGAAGAGGTGGAGCGATGGGTCAGGGCTCACCCTCGGTTCCACCTGCACTACACCCCGACCCATGCCTCGTGGCTCAACGCGGTGGAGGGCTGGTTCTCCAAGCTCACGACCAAGAGACTGAGGCGGGGGAGCTTCGCCAGCGTCCCGGAGCTGACGAGAGCGATCCGGGAATACGCGGCCGCTCACAACGCGGTGTCGATGCCCTTCACGTGGACCAAGGATACCAGTGAGATCCTACGCAAGGTCCACAAAATACGGCATCTGGCTGTTACAGGCCACTCCTCTGAAAGAGGTCCCGCCCGCTGATGTCCGGTCATCCTCTCGTGCCTCTTAGTAGTTCTTGAGCGATCGGTCCGAGCGCCGCCCAGCGTGAGATCGGGTCTCGAACCGGCAGCGCACGGGCGCGCTT
>JBARHO010000027.1:0-3203 GCA_049799275.1 Thermoplasmata archaeon | reverse complement strand
GGTTCGAGTACGCCAGGGTCACGAGGACGGTTTCCGGCGTGGCCGGGGCCGGACCGACGTCGAGCGAACCGGAAAGCGCGAGACCGGGTTCCGAGTCGGGCACGACGGCGGTCGGAGCGGTCAACAGGGATGCGAGGTCCAGATCGGAGGGTACAGCCGCGGCCACCACGACGCCGGAGGACGCCCCGGAGGGGACCGAGCTGTTCGCGCCGGTCAGCGGGATCGACAGGACCGCCCAGGCGGAACCGATCATGATCAACGCCAGGACCACGGCACCCAGGACCCGGAACGGCGATCGCTTCACGAATGCGCGGGTCTACGCCACCATACATAAGTCTTCTTGACCCGGTCAGGCCGATGCGAACGGCTCGGAGGTGGTGGGACGGAACGAAGGACGCGAGGACGCTCCGGTACGACCGACCGGACCACGTTCAGCCGTAGGTGGCGGGTGTAGGAGCGGGCCTCCTTAGCGAAGGCCGGTCGATCCCGGACGGGAGGCGGATCCATCTGGGCCGGGGGACAGGACCTGGTGGCCGGTGTAGAAAGCGTAGCCCGCAATGGTCACGGTGAGGGAGACGGTCGCGTACCCCGAGAGGCTCACCGTGAACATGCACGTGCCATTTCCCAAGAGGAACGACCAGTACCCCGCGGAGCTCGACGTGACGCTCTCGGTCCTTCCGCCGACCACGACCTTCACGGTCGCGCCCGCGAGCGCGGCCCCCGACAAGGAGACGACCCGACCGGAGACCGTGAACGTCGACGCGGAGGTCGGCACGAGGAGCTGGAAGGTGAGCGAGGCCGGGCTCCCTCCGGCTACGAGCACGTTCTGCTGCTCGCCTTCGTGGCCCGTGTCCCGTGCGGTCAGGAGGAAGGTGCCGTTCGGGAGCACGAGGCTGAACGTCCCCCCGCTGGTCGTGGTGACCGACCGGTTCGTTCCATTGGCCGGGTAGCTGACCGTCGCTCCGACCAATCCGACGCCGGTGGAACTCTCGACCTCCCCGGCCACGCGATAGTACGGGGTCGGAGGCGTGGTCGATGGGGTCAGGACCACCCGCCCCACAGAAACGTTCCTCCCCTGGACGGTGGCGGTCACATGAGCGGGGACGTAGTCGGTGTCCGTGATCGTGAACCGGTACGTCCCGTTGGCCACGAGGAACGTCCAGCGCCCCGAGGCGCTCGACAGATGGGTCACGGTGCGCGTGCCGAGCACTACGCTCGTGCTCGCTCCGGCCACGGGCGTCCCGTTCGCGAGGATGTCCTGCCCGCTCACCAGGTAGGTACCCGGCCCGCCGGTCGCGTTGCTGCTCACGTTGATGATGAACTTGTGCGACGAGCTCTGATGGAGGTAGTCCTCCACGGTCGCGGTGACCGCGTAGCTCCCGGGTGACGCGAACGCGTGGGTGCCGCTCTGGAGCGAGGTCGTCCCATCCCCGAAGTTCCAGGAGTATGTGTACGGAAGGAGACCGCCCTCTCCCTGGACACTGAAGGCCACCGAGAGCGGGGCGCCTCCGTTCCGGGGGGCGATCTGGACGTGGGAGACGAGGGAGGTGTCCAGATCGAACACCCGCGACTCCTCCGTCCCGACGTAGATCTGCCCGCGTGCGACCGACGCGGGGGCCGCGATGGCCCCCCCGGGGGCCAGCTGGGTCACTGGGGCCCCGGAGGTCGCGTTGAGGACGTAGATCGTCTGGTCCGAGGGGACGAGGAGCAAGTCGTTGAAGTAGAGCGGGGCCGCGTAGCCGCCCGCAGGGCTCGTGGGGAGGCCGTCCTGCCAGAGGAGGGTCCCGGTCCGGGCGTTGAACGCGAGCGCAGTGCCGTTCACGAACTTTCCGTCGACCATGGAGTCGGGCGCGACGACATAGAGGACCCCGTTCGCGTAGGCGTTCGAGGTGTGGCCGTTGTCGCCCCCTCCCGCGGTCGACCCCTCGGCCGAGCAACAGATCTTCGCCTCCCACGCGAGCGACATATTGGATTGGTAGAGCACGTAGAGGTAGCCGTTCTTGTTCTCGCCCGAGACCAGCGGAACGCCGCCGGGCGGGGTAAAGACGGTCGGTGTGATCCCAAAATCGCCGTCCCCGGTCACTTGGGCGGTCGGGACCTGGAACTCCGCCTTGTACCGGAGGGTCGTCGCATTGAGCGCGATGATCGCCTCGCTGTAATTGGTGGGTGTGTTCGTGAGGGGGTTGCCGGTCGAGAGGAACACCGTGTTCGTCACGGCATTCAGGCTCGGGGAACCCCAGACGCTCGATCCGATCGTACCGGGGACGCTCGAGTTGAAGTAGTCCACCACCGCGTGCGTCGCGAGAGAGATCCGGTCGAGCCCGGCGCCGACCAACGGCTCGTCACAGACGCTTGCGATGCCCACGTAGGCGTACCCCCCGTAGATGAGCGGGCTCGCCCAATTGTAGAAACCATGACCCAGCGGGTTCACCCCGATCAGCGTCCGCCAGAGGATCTGACCCGTCCTCTCGTTCAGCGCATAGAGGTACGGATATCCGCCGCCGACGTACACGGTCCCGTTGGAGACCGTGGCCGTCGAGGTGACCCCGAGCGCCGGTTGACCATCTCCGTCGCAGCCGGTGTCGTTCGTCGACGGGGTCATCTGACCGAGGAACGTCCTCCAGAGGAGAGCGCCCGTGGTCGCATTGAGCGCGTACTCGTCGCCGTCCCCCGCACCGACGAGGACCGTGGCGTTGTCCTCCGTGGCCTGTGAGAGCACGCTACCTCCGGTCGAATACGTCCAGAGGGTCTTCAGACCGGCGACCGTCGATCGGTTGATGGTGACCTCGGTCGTCGACTGAGAAAGTCGGGTGACCCCCCCAAGGTAGGTGGGATAATCCCCGCCGGTGGGAACGTTCGCGGTGGGAGCATGCACCGGCGGGGGCGCCGCGACCGTTCCGGCGTTCGCGACCGCGACCGAGCCCGACAGGAGGACGAGCACAAGACCCACGGATACGAGGAACACCCCTCGATGGTCCGTCCTCGGGGAGGGCTCCCGTGCCGCGGCAGGGGCCCCTGTCCGCTGGCTGTTGAGGGAGGTACCCACTCCGCACGACCTCTGGACCCGGCCCAGCCCTCCGAGGGTTAAATCTGCATGCGTGCGCGTCGGGATGGAGCGCCCCAGAGTACCTTGGCCCCCTCTTCGGGATGCTCAGAGAGAGTACGGCGACTCGCTTCCGGTCGGCTGACCGACAGGACCCGTT
>JBARHO010000026.1:0-4616 GCA_049799275.1 Thermoplasmata archaeon | reverse complement strand
CTCCCCATCCCGCGCCGGCGCCCCCGCCCCCCGGGCGAACGCTGCCGTAGGATCCAGCGTTGTGGCCTCCGGCCTCAGGAAGGGTCCCCGTACGTGGTGTAGTGCCAGGCCTTGCGGGCCTGTCCGGTCAGATCGATGTAGATGTTCTTCACCACGGTGTAGTCCAGGAGCGAGTCGGTGCCGAGGTCCTTACCGAAACCGGACTGCTTGAAGCCCCCGTGCGGCGTCTCGGACCCGAGCGGGAGATGGTCGTTGACCCACACATCCCCGAAGCGGAGCGCGTGCGCTGCCCGGACCGCCGTGCGCAGGTCGTTCGTCCAGACGCTCCCGGCGAGCCCATAGTCGATCCCGTTCGCGATCTCGATCGCCTGATCGAACTTCTCGAACTCCAAGATGTCCAGGACCGGTCCAAAGACCTCGCGCTGGGCGATCTTCATGTCCGGCGCGACCTCGTCGAACACGGTGGGCACGACAAAGGCCCCTTTCTTCTCCTTCGGTCCTCCGGCCGATCCCCCTGCGGCCAGATGCGCCCCCTCGCCCTGCCCCTCATCGATCCACTCCAGCACGCGCCGTTGGTGTGTCCGATGGACGAGCGGGCCGAGATCGGTGGTGCGCAGGAGCGGGTTCCCGACCCGGATCTTCGCGATCTGGGACAGTAGCCGTTTCTCGAACTTGGCCCGGATGTTCCGGTGCACGATGAGTCGCGTGGCGGCCGTGCAGTCCTGGCCCCCGTTCACGAACCCTGCCACGATCGCCCCTTCGACGGCCGCCGGGACGTCCGCGTCCTCAAAGACCACGAACGGGGCCTTGCCCCCAAGCTCGAGCTGCACGCGTTTCACGGTCTGGCTCGCCGCCTCCATCACCTTCTTCCCGGTCGCCGTATCGCCGGTCAGCGAGACCATGTCCACCTTGGGATGACGACACAGTTCGTCCCCCACCTCCTCGCCCGGTCCGGTGACCACGTTGAGCGCCCCTTTGGGGAGCCCGGCATCCTGGAAGGCCCGGCCGAGCTCGAGCGTCGTAAGAGGGGTCCAGCTCGCCGGCTTGAGCACGACGGTGTTGCCCGTGACCAGCGCCGGGCCGATCTTCCAGACCGCCATCATGAACGGATAGTTCCATGGAGTGATCGAGCCGACGACCCCGACCGGCTCGCGGCGAAAGATCGTGGTCCCGTCGCCCGTGAACTCTCCCGGGCTCTTGGCGTCGAGGGTTCGACAGGCGCCGGCGTAGAACACCAGGTTGTCGATGGAGAACGGGATGTCGGCGTCGGCGGCCTGTTTGATGGTCTTCCCTTGGTTGCGGCTCTCCAGCTCCGCGATGGCGCGCGCTCGCTCCGTGAGCAGCGCCGCGGTCTTGAGGTAGATCTCCGCCCGGGCGCGCGGCGGGAGCCGCGGCCACGGGCCTTTGTCGAACGCCTCGCGGGCCGCGTCGACCGCTTTCCGAACGTCCTCACGGGTTCCCTTCGGGACCTCGCCGACCTGCTTGCCGTCGAACGGGTTCACGACCGGGACCGTCGATCCGCCGGACGCCCTCACCCACTCGCCGTCGATCAGCATCCTTGCGTTCATGTTCGGGACCGGTTCTGGGAAGAGGGCGGCTGGTAAAGATGTTCTTACCGCGATCCGGTCCGGCGTCCGGTCGCTCGCCGGAACCGATGTTGGTCCCGCCCCGGTCCCGGTCTCGCTCGCCGGAGGATTTTCCCTTGGTCGGCGGCGTCGGGAACGAGCTCGTTTGCCCCCACGGAAGGAGCGCGGTCGGCCGGACCCACCCCCTCCACGGGTCGAGAGCGGAAAGGATCCGATCGGGCGAGGAACGAGGTCCAGCTGTTCGGGACCGGACCGCGCGTCGATCCGGATCGGATGCGGGCGTGCCACACTTTATCAATCCGAAGACCGTGGCAGCCGCTAGCCTCCGGGGGAAGTGCCTGTGGACCCGAAGTGGACCAGGGTCGTCGTCATCGTCGTGGCCGTTATCGTCGTGGTCTCGGGCGTGGCCGTCTATTACGTCCTCACCCACCCGAGCTGCACCACGGCGCTCAAGGCGACCAATCCGCTCAAGTTCGATCAGTCGGAAGAACCGGATTCGATGGATCCGGCCACGACGTTCTCGACCCCCGGCTGGGGGGCCGTGCAGCAGGTATACCAGACGCTGGTCATGTACAACGGGTCCAGCGTCACGAACTTCGTCGGGGTACTGGCGGAGAACTGGACCAGTTCGAACGGGGGCTTCAACTACAATTTCACGCTCTGGCCGTCCGAGCACTTCTCGAACGGGGACCCGATCAATGCCTATGTAATGTGGTACAGCCTCTATCGAGGCCTCCTCATGGCCCAGGGACCGCAGTTCATCCTCGCGGAGAACTTCTGGTATCCGGGGGTCAACTCGTCGTCCTCGACCGATCAGATCAACGCCACCGCCGCGAACCTAACCGCGGATCTCAACACGTGGAACTTCTTCACGCCCAGTTCCGCGGCGATCACGTACATGGAAGCGAACAACCAGTCCTTCCGTGTCATCAACAACCAGACGATCCAGCTCGACCTCGGCAACGGATATCTCGGCGAGGTCCCGTACACCTACTTCTACGCCGAGATCAGCGCTCCGATCGCCTCCGCGGTGGACCCGGCGGTCGTGGATGCCCACGGCGGGGTCGTCCAGGGGCAACCGAACGACTGGATGGGGGCCAACATGCTGGGAAGCGGCCCCTACACGCTCCAAGGGACGTACAGTTCCACCGGCACGGGCTTCTCGCTGGTCCCGAGCCCGTCGTACTGGGGCGGCGCGGTCGCGGCCCAACAACCCTGGAACAATGTGGTCCAGCCGGCGAAGGCGACGATCCAGCTGAACTCGCAGACCGACCCGAGCGTCGATATCACCGACCTCAAGTGCGGGAACGTGGTGAGCGCCTCGTTCGCGTACCTCGGACCATCGCAGGTCAACCAGCTCAAGAGCATCAGCGGGATCACTGTGAACCCGCTCAATCTGACCTACAGCTCGACGAGCGGCGCCTGGTGGGTCTACATGGACCAGTGGGTGGCCCCGTTCGATAACCTCTCGGTGCGCGAGGCGGTCGTTCACGCGATCAACTACACGCAGATCATCCAGGACGGGTTCGGTGGGTACGCGCAGCAATGGGTGGGCCCGGTCCCTCCCGGGTACCCGGACTACAATCCGGCCAACCTCTCGCCCTACGCGACGAACCTGGCGCTGGCCCAGCAGGAGATGAAGAGCTCACCCTGGCCGAACGGCTATCCCTCTTCGCTCAACTATGAGTACCTCAGCTACGGGGACTGGGAGACGGTCGCGACCATCCTGAAATCGAACCTCGCGGCGATCGGGATCAACCTCAACCTGGTCCCCATGACCCTCGACAACCTCTACACGGAGCAGACCCCGGTCAACGGGGCCTGCCCGACGAACACCACGCAGTTCGGCGGGCCGTTCCCGATCGGGCAGGAGTTCTACACCTCGGATTACATCGCTCCGGACGATTGGACGCAGAACGATGCGATCAGCTATGGGAGCGCCAACACGTGCATGGCCGGCTACAACAACGCCACCATGGACAACCTCGTGATCGATGCGGCGGGAGAGCACAACGCGGCGAATCTGACCGCGGACTATACCAGCATGACGAACCTGATGTACGACAACTACACCGTGGCCTGGCTCGTCGTGCCGACCCAGTTCCAGGTGTACAACAACGGGCTCCATGGTATCGTGTCGAACCCGATGGGGAGCGCGCTCCCGTTCACGATGTTCTTCAACACGGAATCCGCCTGATCTCGGGGAACGGCGGGCGCGCCGCCCGCGGGCCCTCACTCGGCCGCGGTCAGGGTCTCGGCCACGCTCACGGGCGGCGAGCTCTCGGTCGTGAGGAGCGCATCCGGCGGGATATCACCCACCTCCTCGGCCCGGTGACAGGCGACCTCGTGGTCGGGATGGCCGGGCAGGGTCCGGAGGAGCGGTTCTTCGACCCGGCACCGGTCGATGACGTACGGGCATCGGGTCGCAAAGCGGCAGCCCGGCGGAGGGTGGATCAGGGTCGGGATCTCGCCGGTGACCTTGAACCGGGTCCGGCGACGCCGAACGTCCGGGACCGGGACGGCCGCCAAAAGGGCCTTGGAGTACGGATGGAGCGGGTGCTCCAGGACATCGTGGACCGGCCCGATCTCCGCGATCTTGCCCAGGTACATCACCGCCACGCGGTCCGCGACGTACCGGACCGCCGCGACGTTGTGCGTGATCAACAGGTACGAGAGGTCGAACTCCTTCTGCAACCCGACCATCCGGGTGAGGATCTGCGCCTGGACCGCGACATCCAGCGCGCTCGTGGGCTCGTCGAGCACGATCAGCTTCGGGTTCACGATGAGGGCCCGCGCCAGGGACAGTCGCTGCCGCCCTCCCCCGGAGAACTCGTGCGGGTACTGATCGAGACAGTCCGGGGGGAGGCCGACCACGGGAAGGATGTTGCGAACGGCCTCCCGGAGCCCGGCCCGCGGGAGCGCCTCCTGCGCCCCGAGCGGCTCGGAGACGATCTGCCACACTCGCATCCGGGGGTCGAGCGAGCCGACCGGGTCCTGGAAGACGATCTGGACCTGCCGCCGGAACTCCTT
>JBARHO010000025.1:0-25671 GCA_049799275.1 Thermoplasmata archaeon | reverse complement strand
CTTCTTGGGATAGCGTTCGAGGACCGGGGATCCCGCGCGACCGACGAACCCAGGAGCGGGCCCCGTGCGCGGGGAGGCCTTCGACGATCGGGCCTTACGACGGGGGGCCGCGCGCGGGCGGGTGGTGCGTTTCACTGGTCTCTTGGTTGGAGGTGACATGGTCGGATAACTGCCCCGCGGGCATGGGCTCTTCAGGGATAAAACCCACCCGTTCTGGGACGTATATCTGGCGTTTGTAGCGAGAAAGGCCATGCGAACCATCGTCACGGCGAGGCCTTTGTGTCGCGTCATGCACGACAGATGGGTTATGTAGGAACGAGTGGGTGTGGCGATTAGGTCCGATGCGCCAAAGGACCGAACAAGAGGAATAAATGCCGGCCCGAGTGATGAAGGAATTCCAAGCCCCGCGCGGACTGCCGCGAAAGACCGCGTCCGTCTGTCCCGAGTGCATCAAGGTCATTCCCGCCATCGTGCGGGAGAAGGATGGCCGGGTCATCATGGAGAAGACCTGTCGCAACCACGGGTACTTCTGGGACATCATCTCGAACGACGTGGACTTCTACCTCCGGATGGAGGTCTATGCCCACGACGGGGTCGGCTATGAGAACCCGTACTACGACAAGTTCCGGGGCTGCCCGACCACCTGCGGGATGTGCAGCCACCACAAGTCCCACACGGGGCTGGCGCTCATCGATCTGACCAACCGCTGCAATCTGAAGTGCCCGGTCTGCTTCGCGAACGCGAACGCCGCGGGGTACGTGTACGAGCCCACGCGGGAACAGATCCACTTCATGCTGAAGACCCTCCGGGAGCAGAAGCCGGTCGGAACGGTCGCCGTCCAGTTCTCGGGCGGGGAGCCGACGCTGAGCCCGCTCTTCCTGGATGCGGTCAGCATGGCGCGGGACCTCGGCTTCAAGCAGGTCCAGGTCGCGACCAACGGGATCCGTGTCGCCAACGAGCCCGGCTTCGCCCAGGCGTGCCGGGACGCGGGTCTGCATACCCTCTACCTCCAGTTCGATGGGCTGGACGATGAGATCTACCGGAAGGTGCGGGGCGTCCCGCTCCTCAAGGTCAAGACCAAGGCCATCCAGGCCGCCCGGGAGACCCATTCGTCCCAGGCCGAGCTGGCCCAGGGGAAGCCGGACAAACCCCTCTCCGTCGTGCTCGTGCCGACCTTGGTCGGTGGGTTCAACGAGAAGGAGATCTGGCCGACCGTCAAGTTCGCGATCGACAACATCGACGTCGTACGCGGGGTCAACTTCCAGCCGGTCGCCCTGACCGCCCGTATCCCGGACAAGGACCGCTTCCAGATGCGCTTCACCCAGTCCGACCTGGTGCGCATCCTCTGTACCGAGGGGCCGTTCGAGAAGTCGGACTTCTTCCCGGTGCCGTCGGTGGCCCCGATCTCGGAGCTCGTCTCGATCATCCATGGCGAGGAGAAGATGACGCTCACGACCCATCCGGGTTGCGGATGCGCCACCTTCGCCTTCATCTCGAAGGACGGGAAGACGATCACGCCGCTCCCGCGGTTCATGGACGTCGACGGCTTCTTTGAGAACGTCGAGGCGATGATCGAGAAGTACCGGGACGCCCGGTTCGCTCGGGTCCGCACGGCCGTGGCCGGCGCGAAGCTGCTCCACGATGTCTCGAAGTACTTCGACTTCTCGAAGGCCCCGGAGGGTCTCAACGAGAAGAACTGCGTGAAGGTCATCGCCGCGATCTTCACCGAAGGGAACAAGGAGGCGCTCGCGAAGTTCACCTGGCGCACCCTCTACCTGGGGAACATGCACTTCCAGGACGCGTACGATTACGATATCCAGCGCCTGATGCGCTGCGATATCCACTATGCGGTCCCGGACGGGCGCATCATCCCGTTCTGCTCGTACAACTCGGGCCCTATCTACCGGACCGAGGTCGAGAAGAAGTTCTCGATCCCCATCCCGGACTGGCAGAAGGCCAAGAGCCAGAGCGGCATCCAGTTGAGGACCATCGAGACGATGGGCGTCAACGGCGAGGTCGTCGTCGATCCCGAGTACTACAAGATCAAGGCCCTCAAGGGGGCCCCCGGGATGAGCACGTAGGACCGGATCCGACGCATCCGTCCGCCGACC
The DNA here is from genome assembly GCA_049799275.1 of Thermoplasmata archaeon. Classification (GTDB taxonomy): domain Archaea; phylum Thermoplasmatota; class Thermoplasmata; order Lutacidiplasmatales; family UBA184; genus Lutacidiplasma. The sequence continues at coordinate 23,560 of JBARHO010000025.1, read as the reverse complement.
GCGAACCCTTTCATTCCGCCGTAGCGCTGTCCCCCCATTTGGGGGGTTCTTCTTTTCTAGGGGTCGGCTCGATACCTATCTGCCATTTCCGAGCTCGGCGGCGGGTCCGGCCTAGCTCTCGATCCGCTCGAACAGGACCGCCCCAGGCCGTCGGATCCATATCGCTCTGGGCTCTCTCCCGTCCTTCGATCCTTGGAGCCGCTCATCGATCCTCGCCCACAATCGCGCGGCCCCGGGATCCGGGTCGTCGGCCACTGTAGGTCGTGCGGGCTCTTCCTCGAGCGCGAGCAACGCCGCTTCCACGTGCTTGCACGTCCCGATCTCGCGTCTCAGGGCGAAATCGAGGCAGGTGCACATGGCCCCTTCCCGAGAGGGGAAGAGGGGGAGGTAAACGTGGTACCGGGTACGGTGTCGAGGGTTCCGTACCTCGGCCCCGACGAACGGCAGGCGAGCGTCCCATCGGATATCGAGGGGCTCTTCGCGCGCCCGGGTCCGCCGTTCCGCTCGGAGCTGGTGCACCGAAGTGTCCTTTGACGGAGGAGGGGGCCGGGGGCCGGAGGAACGAGGGTCGGACAAGTGCGCTGCACCCAGCGGCCGAAAGGTGACGATCCGACATAACTCGTCGCAGCTGCCTGAACCGCGAAGAGCTTCGGCCATGGCCACGAGCGACGATCGACGGAGAGGCCGGCGGGCCGGAGTATCCAACAATGCACACTCAAAGAGTGTCAGCCTTATGTACCGAAATCGAATAACCGATATCGGAAATCCGACTCATGTGGGGCATGCGAAAGAAGCGGGGCCTACGTAACTGGGTCCTGATGGTCCTCCGACGGGCCCCGCGCAACGGCGCGGAGATCATGGATGACATGGAAGTGATGACGAAGGGCTGGTGGCGTCCCTCCCCGGGCTCCGTCTACCCGCTCCTCGAGGAGATGGTCAAGGAGGGATCCATCACCAAGCGCGAGGACGGCCGCTACGAGCTCTCGGGCCAGGTCGATCCCCAATGGTCGTGGCCGGCTCCGACCGGCCCGCGTACCCCGGCGGACGTGATGCGGGAGATCTCCGGTCTCACCGCGTACCTCGAGGACCTCACCCGGTCCGAGCCCGATGGGCTCAAGAGCATCCGGACAGAGCTCGATTCGGTCGTGGATCGGCTCCGCCGTCTCAAGAACTGAAGGAAGAACCATGGTAGAGCACGGGACGATAGTAGCGCAGAATCTGGTAAAGGTGTACGGAGGCAAGGTCCGCGCCGTCGATGGCGTGTCCTTCGAGGTCAAGCCGGGAGAGGTCTTCGGGTTCCTCGGGCCCAACGGGGCAGGGAAGACGACGACCGTCTCGATGCTCTCGGCCGGGCTCCGGCCGACCGATGGGCGGGCGGTGGTGGACGGCCTCGAGGTCCGGGCCAGCCCCGAAGAGGTCAAGCGGCACATCGGGGTCATCTTCCAGGAGTCGACCGCGGACGGGGACCTCACCGGTCGGGAGAACCTCGAGATCGCCGCGGGTTGCTACGGGATCTCGGCCGCCGAGGGGAAGAAACGGGCCGGGGCCCTCATCGAGCAGATGCAGCTCACCGACGCGGCCGACCGGTACGCCAAGACCTACTCGGGCGGGATGCGCCGACGCCTGGAGCTGGCCGTCGGCCTCGTGCACCGGCCCCGCATCCTTTTCCTGGACGAGCCCACCCTCGGGCTGGACCCGCAAGGGCGGGCCGGGTTCTGGGGATTCATCCAGAAGCTGCGCAAGGAGACCGGCATGACGGTCTTCGTTACCACCCACTACCTCGAAGAGGCCGACGAGATGTGCGACCGGATCGCGATCATCGACCACGGGAAGATCATGGCCACCGGGACGCCGAACCAGCTCAAGGACAGTCTCGGAGGGGATGTGGTCACGGTCAAGACCGCGGCCGCTGCCCAAGATATCACCTCAGTGCTCCAGGCCCTTCCCGGCGTGACGTCGGTCCAGCACACCGACGGCTCGTACCGCGTCAAGTGCAAGAGCGGGGAGACGTTCGTTCCCCTCGCTGTGGACGCCGCTACACGGGGGGGCGTGGGGGTCACCGGCATCACTGTGAAGCGACCAAGCCTCGACGAGGTGTTCCTGGAGTTCACCGGGCGGGAGTTCCGGGAAGAGGAAGGGCCGAACGCGACGGACCGGGCGGTCATGATGCAACGCGTCCGCGGCGCGATGAGGCGCTGATGCTGCGCGAACTGGCCTCCTTGACCCGTCGGGAGTACCTGAAGCTGGTCCGGAACCCGGCGGCGATCGGGACCGCCCTCCTGCTGCCGATCCTCTACCTGTTGCTCTTCGGCCAGGGGTTCAACATCAATCCCGCCTCGTTCCTGCCGAACGCGAGCTCCGCGCAGATCGCGGCGTTCAACCAGGCGTACTTCCGCGGGGCGCCGAACTATTACTCGTACTTCGCGGCCGGGATGGTCGGCTTCGTCTCCGTCACCGCGACCCTCTTCATCGGGGCGAACGTGATCTTCGACAAGCTGTTCGGGATCTTCAAGCGCACCCGCGGGACCCCCGCTCCCTCTGCCGCGGTGTTCGGCTCCCGACTGATCGCCGGCTCGACGCAGCCCATCCTCTACGCGTTCTTTGTCCTCGGGCTGGCCCTCCTGTTCGCCCACATCCCGGGGCTGAGCGGTCTCCAGGTGACCGCGTCGGTGGGGGCCCTCGGGGTCATCGAGATCATCCTCGCGATCGTCCTCCTCGCCCTGATGTTCGCGACGCTCTTCCTGACGATGGGCATCCTGCTGGACGTTCCCCAGACGTACTTCGCGGCGGTCAACCTGCTGAACCTGCCGGTGCTCCTCACCTCGGACGCCCTGTACCCCTGGGGGAGCATGCCCCAATGGCTGCGGAACGTTTCGCAGTATAACCCGGTGTCCCTGACCGTGAACGTCATCCGGGAGACGCTGTTCGGGACGTCGGCGTACCCGTACGGACCCGGCATCTACCTGCTCGGTCTGTTCGCCTGGACGGCCGTTCTGGTCGGGATCGCGATCTTCTTCGTTCGGAGGGCACTTCGGCCCAGTGAGTGAGGGGGCCCCCCTTCCGGCCGTAGGGTCCGGCTGACCGGGTCCGACCGCTCGGATCCCAACGGACCGGAAGGTCCGGCCCGGGATCCCCGGACCTCTCCAGGCCGAACCGGACCCCGCGGCGACGAGGCCCCAGCGGCAGGATTATGTGGGCCATCGATTCGGGAGAGCGATGGCGGCGGGAATGGTCTCGGGGGTCGATCCCGAGGAGGTCCAGCGCTCCCGTGCCCGTCAGAGGCTGGCGGTCATCGGTCTGTTCGTGACCTTCGCCGGGATCTTCCTCGCGACGCTGATCTTTCCGTCCACGGGGATGGAGCTCGGTCGGACCGTCGCGGTCGGAGGGGCGGGGCTCTTCCTCCTCTGGGCCGGCGGGATCCTCATGGGGACGGCGATGGGGGCCAAACGACGGCCGCCCACCGGGCGATGAGCCCGCATGGCTGGAGGCTCGTCACCTTCGACATCGACGGCACCCTGACCGCGGTCCACGGCTGGCGGTTCCTCGCCCAGCGGACCGGAAGGCTCGCCGAGTTCGAGTCGACCACCCAGCGTTTCTTCGCCCACGAGATCTCGGAGACCGAACATCTTCGGGACCTGTTGCAGCTCGCGGTCGGGCTATCGATCGAGGAGGTCGAGGGGATCTTGGAGGACACGCCGAAGGTCCAGGGGATCGCCGAGACGGTGGAGGAGCTCCAGGCGCGCGGGGTCCGGACCGCCCTCCTGACGCACAATCCCCGGTACGTCTGTGAGTGGTACGAGAGGAAGTATGGGTTCGAGCGGTCCGAGGCCACCGAAGGGGCCTCGGTGCGCCACGGCCGGGTCGCCCCGCTCGGAACGATCCGGGCCCACAAACTGGGAGGGCTACGGTCCCTCCTCCGGGCGCTCGATATCCCGGCCCACGAGGCCCTACACGTCGGGGATGGGTGGGCCGACGCCGCGCTCTTCGCGCAGATGGGGGGTGGGATCTCCTTCAACAGCCGCTGGCCGGAGGTCGACGCGGCGGCCGACGCGACCGTCAAGGGGAGCGACCTTCGTCTCATCCTGCCGGCGCTGGACGGACTATCTCCCCGGCCACCGAACGATGCGAGGGCCAGCGATTGATATATCGGGCCGATGGTGAAGGATCCTAGGGCCCATGGAGTACGTGATCCTGAGGGCCGTCCACCCCTCGTGGCTCGTGCTCCAGTTGCCGCGGGAGGTCGCCGACCTGATCCAGTACCAGGCGGGCGAGGACCGGGACCTGCACCCTCCCGGCCGAGGGATCGCGTTCCTCGCCCGGGGGCCCGGGACCGTCCGGGTGATCCCCTCCTTCCGAGCGCGCGATGTCCTCGGGGTCGAGACCTTGCGGAACCGCTTCCTGGCCGTGGCCCGCACCAACGAGCGGCTCCTGATCAACCTGCCGGCGACCGTGACCCGACACCTGGGGATCAAGGTGACGACGAAGGCCCCTTCCGGCACCCGGTCGACGGATGACGGTCTCATCTGGTTCCTCCCCGCCCCCGAGTACTACGAGTATCGGGCCCGCGAGCGCACGAAGAAGGCCTGGAACGGTCCCTCCACGGGGGGCTTCGCCCACGTCTACCTGGCCAAGTCCCTGCTCCCCTTCCCCCGCGAGCTCTCCGATCTGGAGAACCGGATCGAGCTCGAGGAGTGGAGGCCCCGGCTGGACGCGTTCCCCCGTGTCGTCCGAGGGCGCCGGGCCGCGATCTCCCCCGGTTCCCGGCTTTCGGAGTGATCTGAGACGTGCGACGGATAACCTTACGGGTTCCTAAGGTATTAATAGCCCGGACGCGAATTCTAAGTCATGCAACGGTCGAACCCTAAGGACGTGAAGCCGGGCTATCGTCTGAGGAACCCCGTTCCTCTGAGGTCGGAGATCGACCTGACGACGACCCGGGCCGGTATCCCCCAGGACGCGGCGCTTGCGCTGGCCGGGCCGGTGGACCATGACTCTCTCGCCAAGGCCATCCGGCGGTCCGTGGGACATGACGGGATGCGCCCGGATGACGCGCGCTCCATCGCCGCGCACGTGCTCAACTTCTTCGGGTTCAACGAGCGGATCATCGACAACGTGCTCGAACCCGACGATCGCGATACCTTCTACATGCTCGAGGACACGGGTATCCTCGAGACCGAGCGGGACGAGACCACGCTCTACGACGGCCGGGAGTGGCGGATCCACTACTGGATGTTCCGCAAGGACCGTATCTTCGATCTCGCGCGACAAGAGGCCCAGGCCATGGCCGAGGCCGGAGAGAAGGACATCGTCTACTCCTCGAACCCGATGCGCTCGGGAGCGTTCCGCCTGCCCCACGGGGAGCACGGGACGGGTCTGGCCGCCCATGCCGTATATCACGAGCTGGGGGACGAGATCTGGCTGGAGCGGCGTACCGCCCCGGCCCAGACCGACGCGCCGGCCCGAGCGCCGCGCGCGCCCCGCCGCGAAGGCCCGTCGTAGACCGACCGCGTCCCCGACGCGAGCCCCAACCTTTTCTTCTGATCGGGTTCCGACGCGCGATGCGTCGGTTCCTTGTCCTCGCCCACCGGGTCCCGGTCTCCGGGAACTTTACGTTGAACGACCTGGCCGGAGGGGCCGGCCGGATGGACGAGATCGCCCGGGTCGTCTCCACGGCGTTCACGCTCTCGAACGACCTGCGGCGCGACGTCGAGCTGACGATCCTCTTCACCGCTGAGCCGGCGCCGGCGGCCCGCCGCATCCGCCTCCTCGGGGACCGGCTCCGATATCTCAACCCCGACGAACGGTCCACGGCCGCGCTGCTCAAGAACGCCCTGGTCCGTTCGCTCGCCGTGGACCGCGAGATCGAGACCTCTCCGGGGCTCCTGGTCGCCGCCGCGGACCCTCCGGCCGAGCTCGAGCGGTTCCTCCGGATCCCCGGCGCCTTCTGGTTGAACGAGACCGGGAGCCCGATCCGGTCGTACATCCGGGATGGCAGCGGGTTCGCCGCGGTGATCAGCGACGACCGCGATCTGACCGAGGCCGAGGCCGCGTCGGTCCAGGCGAGCGGGATCCCCTGCCTTTCCGTAGGCCCGCGTTCGCTCCGAAGTTCCCAGTGCATCGACGTGGTGCACAACGAGTTCGATCTGCGGGGGACCGAACGACCGGTCCCCGGACCGTAACGCCCTCGCGGGAAGGACGGGCGAGACCCCCGATCTACGGGAGCGCGAGCGAGTCCCGCACGCTCCGGGGCCGCAGTCCCCCGACGACCGCGGTCAGCCGGATGACCTCCTTCGGCTCCGCATGGACCCGCGTCCCGAACAAGAGACGTCGGGGCTCCCCGAGGCGCTGTCGCAGGGATCGAAGGATGCGATCCAAGGTCCGCAACGTGAAGTTCGAGCCGCCGTCGAGATGGATGAGGGCCGTGGGAGCGCCTGTGAGATGGAAGTCCATCAGCGTCTCGGTGAGCGCCTGCTGGACGACCTTCTCGGGTTCCGAGATGTGGTACTCCCCGCACAGAAGGGTGGAGAGCCCCGAGTCCCGGAGATGGCCTTTGAGGCTCGCGAGGTCGACATTGAGCTGGGAAGGGTTCTCGATCATGTCGAGGAGGCTCGCGACCAGGTTGTGGAGGTAGGTGTTCCGAAGGTGGAAGACCCGAGGCAGCGGGAGGGCCTCGAACCGTCGTAGCTTCTCGTTCGCGAGCACCATCAGTAGGCCGCTCAGATCCTCGAGCTCGTCCAGCGCCCCGAGCACGTTCTCCCGCCGCTCGGGATTGGTCTCGAGCTCGAGGTGGAAGGGAAGGAACGCCACCGGGATCGCGAGCGTGGACGTCGCGCGAAGGCGGCTCGTGAAGTAGGGGAGGAGGGCGCTACCCGTCCCCCCACCGAGACCGGCCAACAAGAAGACCACCTCGAACCGGCGGAGTCGGCGGACGATCTCCTCCTGGCTCTCCTCGGCCGCGTCCTGGACCAGCGAGCGGTTCCCCCCGCTCCCGCGGCCCCGAAGGGTCCGTTCCCCGATCAGGATCCGTTCCTCGACCTGGACCTTCATGAGGTTCCGCGCGTCGGTGTTGATCGCGAAGGCGCGGACACCCGGGATCCCCAACTGGACGATGTCGTGCGCGGCCTCGGCGCCCGCGCCGCCCAGGCCCACGAGGGCTAGGGTATCCTTGCGGCTGAGCGAGGCCCATGCCTCGACCGAATCGGTATCCACATTCCCCTCCCCGAAGGATCAGGGAGGAGCGGAGCCTTCGGCGGCGGCCACCTGATCGCCGTCCCTTCGGGAACGGACCGCGCTCGGACCGAGATGTTCGATCCGGGCCCGGATGTACTCCCGGACCGCGGATCGGATCGCATCGTCGACGGAGACCGAGTTCCCCTCTCGGACGAACTCCTCGAGCTGGCTATTGTCCTGACGGGACAGGTCGACCACCACTTTGCGGATGTTCGGGGGAGGGAGGTTCATCTCGATGTACCGCTCCAGACCCTCGCGGATCGTGTCGGAGATGGTCTGGGTCCCTTTCGCCTGCTGGATCGCTTTCAGCTTCTCCAGCAGATCCTGCGGGATGCGAACGGTCACTCGCTCCGATGTGTCGACCATTGCTCGTCCGACAATGCTCCTCTCTTTGTCAGACAATTGACAGATGCCGGGTCGAATATTTATTCCTTTGCTCAGGCCGAACCGGGTGTGGAGTCCAGCAATCAGTTCACGCCGTCAGAGCGAAGAGACTGGCGACGCCTCCCGACCGAGGCCCGTGCGAGGGGCATCCTCCGGGAGCACGTTCGGGCTCGCCAACCATATGGCTACCCAGAGACGGCGGGTCGGAGAACGAAGCCGGTCACGTCCGCCATCTTGACGAACCCGAGCCGTTGGAGGATCGGTCGACTGGTCTCGAGCGCTTCCACGGCCAGATACGCGTGCCCCGAGTCTCGGGCGAGTTGCGCGCGCGCGGCGACCATCGCCCGGTAGATCCCCCGGTGCCGGAACTCGGGCGCGGTCCCCCCTCCCCAAATGCTCGCGAACGACCGGTCCTTCGGCAGTTCCACTCGTCCCGCGCTCACCGGAGCTCCATCAAGGTATGCGATGAAGAGCCCGAAGGTCGGGTCCGTCAGCCGACCTTCGAACTGGAGCATCCGTTCGAGATCCTCCTTGCCAAAGGCCTTCGAACTGACCGCCGCGGCCTCCCGCAGACCCGCCAGATCGGTCACGCGACGGATCTCCAACCCGGATATCTCCCCCGGCGCGTCCGATCGGGCACCGAGATCTTGGATCATCAGGCTCTCGGTCTCGTCCGGGACGAAACCGTGCTCTATCAAACGGCCCCGAAGTTCCGGGGGCCGGTCGTGGGAGTATACCTTCCACTCCAACGGACGACCGGACGATCGAAAGTGGCTCACCTGTTCCAGGATGGCCGGCTCGATCTGATCGGTCCCGAGGTCCGAGAACAAGATGCAATCCTCCGGACCGATGGCGCGGACGATCCGACCGACCCGTTCGATCCGGACGCCGGGTTCTGGGGCCGGGTCGGATCGCATCTGCCGATCGAACAACGCGAGGATCTCGGATCGGTTCATGGTCCAAGTGGCCGCCCACCCCTGAGTTCGCGAGCTGGAAAGCGCTTTGCCCGACGTCCCCCGGTAGATCGGCGGGGCACCGGAGTGGGAATGGTCCTGGGGCTATGCGGCCCCTCTGAACGACGTTCCGATCTAGGTCGTCGCAGGAGGAACGACCGTCCTCCGGTCCGCAAGGAGCTGGAACAGGTCCCGGATGTGGCCGTTGCAGAGAGCGTACGGGCTCCCCCCAGGGGGAGGAGCCGGGTAATCGTGGATCTCCGGTTCTTCCGGCGAACAGGCCTGACGAGCGAACTTGGGGATATCCTCAGATGGGGTGCCGAGATCCGCCAACGCGCGATCGAAGTCGCAGGTCCTTCGGACCAGTAGTCGAGGAGGGCGATCAGGCGCCAAGGGCGCCTCGATCTTCCGCTCCGGCGAACCCATGAAGCTCGATCTCGGTGGGCCGCGTGTCAAAGCCCAACTGAGAGAGACGCTCGAGGGTCCGGCTCAGAGGCTCGTCCTGAGGCCGCACCAGGATCAGATCCAGATGCGGGACCCGGATGTGACCGCGCCAGATATGGATCCGCGTCATGGAAGGCCTCCCTGTTGAGGGGTCGAGGTCAACGGTCGGGCGGCGGGGCAGGTGTCGCGAGGAGCTTTGGTTGCGATCATAGCAGTACCTTCATTGGGGATCCCCGCGGTCGAACGAAGCGGGCTCCCTTTCGGAGGGCTAACCAGTCGATCGCAAGTATTCCTGGTATCACTAAGCGAACGCTTCCATATAAGCACAGCGAGTTTCTCGAAATCGTTCTCCGATCGGAGCGCGACCGGCGCCGGTTCCGTGGATGATCCCGTCCCTCCGAGGGCCGGACGGCCCCCCGTGAGGCGACCGCGCGCTCAGCATGGGGGGCCCGGCACACGGCCGAGCGCACAAGGGCCGGGCCACCGTCGCGTTGCGCTACGGCGCTCGGAGGTCGCCCAGGTTCACATCGATCAAGAGGAGCTCGGCCTCCAGGGCGGTGCTCACCGCGATCGTCTCGGGGCCGGTAATGGCCGCCGCGGAGAGCGGGACCATCTGCTGCGCCCCGAGCATGATCGGTCCGCCCTCCACGACGTAGAGGTACGCTCCCCGGCCTGCAGGGAGATCGTGCTCGAGGGATCCGCCCGGCGGAAGATAGGCCGCCAACACATGGGCGTCCGAACGTATCGGGAGGGCCCCGGGCTGGGTCTGGGAGACCAGAGCGAACCATCGACCGGTCCGGTCCGCTCGGTCGACGGCCTTCTGCTCGACCGACGGCTCGAGGTTGAGCTCCTCCGGAAGGAACCACATCTGGATGAAACGCATGGGCATGTCGCTGCGGGCATTGATCTCCGAGTGGAACATCCCTCGACCGACGGTGGTGTGCTGGACCCACCCTTTCCGGAGGAGCCCCCCCTTTCCGTGCTCATCCTCGTGCCGGAACTCTCCCGACGCGACATAGGTGACCACCTCGTTCTGCGTGTGCGGGTGGAGCGGCCAGATCGCACCCGGGCTGAGCGTGTCATCGTTGAAGACCCGAAGGGTACCGAACCGGATGTGCGCCGGGTCACGGTACGTGTCGAACGAGAAGTGCCAACGACCATGGAAGGTCCCGTTCTGGATGACCCCGTCGGTCTGAAAGATGCTCTCCGGAGGACGGATCTCGATCATCATGCACGCCCACAAAGGCGATACGTCGAGAGGTGGGCGCGGCCGCCAACAACGGTTCGGTTATCTCTTGATCGCCAGCGTCCCGAGCGACGCCGCGCGAACGCGGGCGCATCCAGGAGCGCCTTGGACCCGGGACACCGTTGATCTGGGGGTGGCTGGTTCAGGGCAGGCAACCCGGGCCGGGGAGATGTGCGGTCCTCGTTCGAACCATGTGGTCCGCGGCCTTTGGATCACCGGTCGCTCGCGCCGACCACCGCGCTCATCTATACCGGTGCCGTGAACGACGGTTGGTGCACGGGACGGACGAACAGCTCGAGATCGTGGACGAGGACGACCACCTCGTGGGCCTGGGCACGCGGCAACAGATCCACGCCGATCGTCTGTGGCACCGGGGGAGCTACGTCACGCTCACCGACCCGGACGGAAATGTCCTCTTGACCCGTCGCTCCGCCACCAAGGCCAACGATCCCGGTCGCCTCGAGGCGTCGATCGGCGAGCACGTCGCCCCGCGAGAGACCTATCTGGAGGCGGCCCAGCGCGGATTGAAGGAGGAGCTTGGGGTCGAGGGTGGGACGCACGAAGAGGTCCGGATCCTCCGGGTCGACCTGCGGCGAGGATCCGAGACCGCCCTTTCCTCCGCCTGCCTTGTTCAGATCGTCGGGATGTTCTCGTTCGTCTACGACGGAACGATCCGGCCGGACCCCACGGAGATCAGCGAGGTCCTTTGGATCACTCCGGACGAGCTCCATCGGCGGGTCGTCTATGAACCGGCGACATTCGCTCCTCAATGTGTTGAACTGATCCGTTACTCCTTAGGGTTCCCCTCCCGGTGCGAGATCTTGCACATTGACCCGGAGACCTCCTAGGGCGCCCTCCCGCTCGGATACCTTGGATACCCCCAGCAGCCCCCGGCCCAGAGCTTTGAAGCGAAGGCCCTTCGACCCGGCCCGTGGGTCCGACGCCGGCGACGAAGTTTTATGGGGAGAGCCCGGTGAACCCCAACATGAGCGATCCCGTTCCCAACATGCCCTCGTCCCGTCCTCGGGAGCTCGCCACGCTGGGCGGTGGTTGTTTCTGGTGCACGGAAGCGATCTTCTCGGACCTGGTCGGCGTGGAGAGCGTCCTCCCCGGGTATGCCGGCGGAAAGGCGCCGAACCCGAGCTATGAGGCGGTCTGCGGAGGGAACACCGGTCACGCTGAGGTCGTGCAATTGACCTTCGATCCCGAGGCCGTCTCGTTCAAGGACATCCTGAGAGTGTTCTTCACCGTCCACGATCCGACCACGAAGAACCGGCAGGGGGCCGATGTAGGCACTCAGTACCGGTCCGTGATCCTGTTCCACGGTCCAACTCAGAAGGAGCAGGCCGGGGAAGTGATCCGCGAGATCGACGCGGCCAAGATCTGGAAGAAGCCGATCGTGACCGAGCTCGCCCCGTTCACCGTGTTCTATCCGGCGGAAGAGTATCACCGCAATTACTTCCAGCGGAATCCCGAGTCGAGCTATTGCCAGCTGGTCGTGGCGCCCAAGGTGGCGAAGTTCCGGAAGCAGTTCGTCGATCGCCTTCGATCACGGCAGGACGGACCTCCCCCGCCCATCCGGGTGAGCCAGTAGCCGGGTCGTTCGCTGCAGGATCCGGGCCACTTGGATCGTCGCCGTCCCACGAGCGCCCCTTGGACGGGCCTAGAGAGAGCTAGCAGGAAGTTGCCGAGGTGAGGCTTCGCCGGACGATCGGAGCCTCCGCAGTGCCGGCCCTTCCAGGAGACGTCCTGACCAATGACCAGATGGCAGGATCCCACGCCGAAAGAGGCCGATCGACCTCCCGCATAGAGGCAAGGAGCCGCAAACCGGACGGATCGATGGGCAAGAAATAAAACCTCTCTCCTCGATCGCATGTACGAGCATAAGTATCCAAGTCGAATGACGCGGGCGGAGCCCCCGAAATGACCACCGCCGTCACCGGATCCTCCACGACGACGCGACAGAGCTTCAGGGTCGATCATCCCTACTGGATCGCTGGGGTCGTGGTCATTGTCATCTCGTTCATCATTCTCGCATTCGACCTGGGGACCCTGTACCGTTGCGGGCACGGGAACGGGATCTGTATCTCCGGTACCGGCCATACGACCGGGGAGATCGGTCTTCTTGTCTTCGCGATCGTGTTCATCATCGGGATCGTCCTCGTGATGTACACGGCCGCGAGCGCGGTGACGACGCAGACCACGACGCCGGTCGTCCAACCGGTCGTGTCATCGCCCCCGGTGACGATCGTTCCGCCGGCCGCGCCGCCGACGTCGGCCCCGACGACCGTGAACGTGAACCCCCCGAGGACCCCGCCCCCGAGCTCAGGATACTGAGCGCACGCGTTCTCGCAACCGATTCTGCTCTCGATCTTGAGCGTACATCCTGGTCACTGAGGCAGCGGGACCGGCCGATAGTACCGACTTCCCGCGTCGGTCTCGCGAACCTTATCCCGTGAGCAAGAGCGGTCTGGGAGTCGCCGACGGACGGCCCAGAGGGCGGTTCCAGGAAATGACTTGACATTTCGGGCCTTACGGGAGTCGCTTTCCCGGGAGGGAAAAAAATTGCGAGAGGCAGCAAAGCCAGCTATAGCCGCAAACAAAAGCGGCGAGCGAGACACATCGAAGAAGGCTACGAGAAAAAGGGCGTCTCGACCACGGAAGCCGCGAAACGAGCTTGGGCGACCGTGAACAAGCAGGACGGAGGCGCGCGCGGGAACCATTCGGGGCGACGCAAATCCCCCGCTTCCACCAAGAGCCGATCCCGCCGTTCGTCCAAGTGAGCTACTTCCCAAAGGGAGCCCGGCGCAACCTATCTGGTCGGTACGAAGTTCGTGGGCACGCCGGCAGGACTCGGAGCCCCCGCCGGGATTCGGGCCCTCGAAGGGTCAGTAAGGGCAGGCTAAAGCCTTTCCGGTTGATCGGGTCGGATGTGTGCGCGTAAGTATGTTTACGGATTCGACAGTCCTGTATGAACGAGACAACGACCATAGGTTCCGCGACGACGACCCGAGAGAGCTTCACGATCGACCATCCCTATTGGATCGCAGGCGTTGGCCTGCTCGTCCTGTCCTTCGTCCTGTTGGCCTTTGACCTCGGGACCCTGTACCGCTGCGGAGGAGGCAACGGTGTCTGCCTTACGTCCTCGGGCCACACGACCGGGGAGATCGGCCTCCTTCTCTTCGGGATCGTGTTCATCATCGGCATCGTCCTCGTGTTATACACTGGGGCGAGCGCGGTGACCACCCAGACGACCACTCCCGTGGTCCAACCCGTCGTGAGCCAGCCCTCGGTAGTGGTCGTCCCGACCCAATCGCCGGCCCCGGCGCCGCCCACGACCGTGAACGTGGACACGACTCGCACCTCTCCTCCCAACTCGGGATACTAAGAGAACGGGCTTCGACGGAACCGATCCAACCCGTTCGGGTACGATCGCTGAGGATCGTACCCCTCGCCCCGCCTTCCGTTCACCGATCGCCGCGGGATCCGGGATCCCCATCCCCCGATCCGATGAGACCCGTCGGGCGAGGGTCCGTGCCTACCTATTGTGATGGGACTGCGTATGGCGGCGAAGAGCGTCGACGGATCCAAAGGTCCGGCCGCACATAGAGCATTTCACCGAGGCCGGAACGGACACCACCGCACTGTCCGTCCCGCCCTGGTGGGCCTCCTTCCGGTGGTCGCCCAGGGCCTCTTCCGATCGAAAGATCCTCCCGCATTCCGAGCAGATCGCTTCGATCTCGTCGTACTCGATGTAGGGCATCGCGGATCTCGCTACGGCTTGAACACGCCGTTGATCAGGCTCGAGGGCTTCCACTCGGCCAGCTGGGCTGGGAACCGAGGATCGAAGATCGGGGTCGCGAGGTGGTCGTCGGCGATGAACACGGATCCGACCTCGTAGATCGTGAAGAGGTCCTGGGGGCTCCGGCTCGCAAAGAACGGCGTCCCGCCGATCTCGTGGAAGAGACCCCCGATGATCTGGACGAACAGGGGGCGACCGCTCGAATTGCCGATGAGCGGTGTCCCGGCCAGGGCCGGCTTGTTCCCGGTGACGTTCACGAACGCCGCGGTCGGTTGCGGGATGGTCGCGTGCACCATCTGAAGCCCCCCGCTCGTCACCCAGTTGTCGAAATAGGCGGATTGGAACCCCGCCTGGAACGGGCAGTCGTACGCCCCTCCCACGACCTGGAACTGCCCCCCGTACGCATCGAACCGGATCGGCGAACGGACCTTGGCGTACCCGTGCGAGTTGCAGTACCAGAGGACCGAGTCCTCGTTGCCGTCGAAGATCGCACTGAACTGCGCGGGCGCGCTCCCGGGATCGAACGAGCACAGGCTCCAGACGTTGCAGGTCGAACCTTCCGGGTTCGTCAGATCGACCACGGCCCGAAGCGGCACGTTCCCGCCGTGGAAGTAGAGCCCGGCGAACACGTTCCCACGGCGGACCCCCGCGATGCTGTAGGTCGGCGTGGGCCGGTTCCCGTAGGTGAGGAGCGTGTCGCCCGAGAAGTTGGCGGAGGGTTGGATCAGCGTCCCCGTGGTCTTGGGGATCCCCATGCCTCCTTGTCCGAAGACCCCGAACGTCTGCTCCTCCGGGATGACCACCGGCTCGTCCCAGGTGTACTGGCGGTCCGTGAACAGGATCGTGCCGATGTGCTCGCTCACCCCGTACTCGAACGCGGCGATCGCATCCTGCGCCGCCGGCCCGAACCTCTGGCCTGCTCCCACGCGGATCGGGTTCGCGGCCGGGGGGAGGAACCGTGCGGCCGGGTCGAGCGGGGTGGACATGGAAGAGGTCCGAGCAGCGGGAGCGTTGAGGACTCTAAACATCGAGCCCAGGCCCCCCAGAGGGCGGACCGCCCCCGCCCTGGGGGCGCCGAAAGGGTCAGCCCAGCGGGCTCGGTTCGACCGTGGTCTCGGTCATGGGGCTCGGGGGCGGAGGGATCGGAGGTTCCGGTTCCGGTTCGAAACCGAAGTTCCGGAGCTGCTTGAACAGGCTCAGGACGAGGCCGACCAGTAGCGTGCCGGCCCCGGCCGCGAGGTAGGTCACCTGGATACCGGCGGACAGGGTCACGAGACCCCCCGCGTACTGACCGGCCGGGACGAGCGCGTAGCTCCCGACCTCGTCCGCGGCCATCACACGGCCCAGGAGCTCGTTCGGGACCGTGGCCTGGAGGGCCGCGAACAGGACCGTCGTGAGCATCCCGGGGAAGATCCCGAACACGAAGATGGCCGGCATCGCGATCCAGACCGTCCGGACGAGCCCGAGCGCAAGGACCGCGAGTCCCATGCCGAAGGCGCAGAGGATGACGAGCGGTCCGGCGCGGGGCTCGAAACGCAGTCGGGCCACATAGAGGGCCCCCACGGCGACCCCGAGCGACGAGCCGGCCACCATCGTCCCGTAGATGACGGCCTGACCGATCCCGAGCCAATCCCGGACGTAGACGCCGAGCTCCACGAAGGCGAGGGCGTTCAAGAAGTTGATCGCGAGCGCGCCCAGCGTGATCTCGAGGAGCTCCTTGCGCTTCCAGAGGTACCGGTAGCCCTCCGCGGCCTGCGCCAGGAACCGGCGGGCCGGCCCGGTCCGGTCCGGGTCGAGGCGGGCGCGGACCGTGCGGATCGCGACCTGGGTGGCCACCAGCAGGGCCAGCGAGATCACGAGAGCGAGCCAAGCGCTCTCGGTCTCGACCAGCGCGGAGGCCCCCACCGAGGCCGCGACGCTCGCCACGACCGCGACCGAATAGATGAGCCCGTTCCCCGTTCCGAGGTCGCGGACCGGGAGCACGCGCGGAAGGGAGGCATTGAACGCTGGCCGGAAGAGGGCGCTCGATACCGTCAGGACGGCCCACAGCGGGTACAGGAGCACGATCCATTCCGGGAGCGTGAAACCTCGGGCCTCCGGGACGCCGACCGACCCGTCGGGATGGGCGTAGAGGACGGCGACCATGAGGAGGACGGAGAGGATGCCCATCGCGTTGACCGCCAACATGGTCTGACGGCGGTCGAACCGATCGGCGATCGTTCCCGAGAAGAGCGCGGAAGCGAGCGTCGGGATGGTCGCGGACAGCCCGAGCAGGGTGAGGGCGAGGGCCGCGTCCTTCCCGCTCGGGTCCATCGGGAAGGAGACCGTGATGGCCCAAACGAGCACGACCAGCACCCCCGAGGGCGCGGCGAAGGAGAGGGCGCCCCCGAAGAGGAGCGACCGGAAGGTGGGCACCCCCAGCAATGAGCGATAGCTGCTCGGGATCCTCCTATCCCCCCACGTCGGCCGACCATACGACCGTGCGATAAGGGTTTGGAGAACGAGGAACCGGGGTCGGATCGGTCCGGCTCGCGGCTCACCCGGGATCTACGCCGAGCGAGCGCGCCCCGGCGTCCGAGGGGATATGTAGCCGGGCCCTGTCGACGCCCGGAGCGAGGGACCTCGTGCGACTGCTCCATCAGGATCCCAGTACCGGACTCCTCCGTCTTCGCCTGGAGACGCCGAGCGATCTCTGGCGGATCTCCCGCCTGATCGCGATCGGGGACCGGGTCGCGGCGAGCACGACCCGCCGCGATCCCGAAGCGCCCGAGGAGACCCCCGGCGCGCAGCGGGAGCGTCGCCGGGTCTGGCTCACGATCCGGGCCGAGCAGGTCGAGTTCCACGGCTTCTCGAAGCACGTCCGCGTGACCGGTCCCATCGTGGAGGGTCCGTTCGACATCGGACGCCACCACACGCTCGACCTCGCCGACGGGGACGAGCTCACGGTCCAAAAGGAACGGTTGGATTCGGCGGACCGGGCCTTGCTGGAAGAAGGGCTCGCGGCCAAGGGGGATCCTCGGCTCCTCATCGCGTGCGTCGACTGGGGGGAGTCGACCGTGGTGCGGCTCCGCGGCCGGGCGATCGAGAACGTGGCGGACGTCAACCGGACGCTCGCCGGGAAACAGTACAAGGGGGGCCAAGGGGACAAGGACCGGGGACAGTACGTGATCGAGCTCGTGAAGGTCATCCTGCCCGAGATCGAGTCGGCCTCCAGCGTGATCGTCGCAGGCCCGGGTTTCCTGAAGGAGGAGCTTGCGAAACGGCTCATCGAGGCGGATCCGGCCGTGAAGAAGAAGCTCACCATCGTTCCCACCTCGGGGTCCGGCCGGGTCGGGATCGAGGAGCTCCTGCGCTCCGGGCGCGCGAGCGAGACGCTGGCCCAGAGCGTGGCCGCGGTCGAGGCGGACCTGGTGGAGCAGCTGGTCACCGCGCTCGGCGGGGGACGGCGAGCGGCGGTCGGCCGCGAGGAGGTGACCGAGGCCGTCCAGGGGGGCGCGGTCGAGACCCTTCTCATCGGGGAGGAGAGCCTGAGGGACCCCGCGGTCGTGACGGTCCTGGACCAGGCCCGGGCGGGCCGCGGTAAGGTCCTGATCGTGCGGGGGGACGGCGAAGCCGGACGGCGCTTGCACGGACTCGGGGATATCGGGGCGATCCTCCGGTTCGACTGGGCCCCGACCCGGCCGCGGACCTCGTCCGCGCGGACCCGCTAGGGGATAGCCTGAACGGCCTCGCGGAGCTCTTCCAGCCGGCGCTTCAGGTCCTTCAGGGCGAAGCGGAGCGCCTCGCGGGCAGTGAGGCTCCCGTCGGTCTCGAAGACGAGGAACCGCCGGCTCTCATCCGGCTCGACCTTGATCGACCCGTGCTCGCAGGCCTTCTCACAGGCCCAGCACAGGATGCACTTTGTCTCGTCGACCACGGTGAGCTTGCCATCCGAGAAATCGTAGACCCCCGTGGGGCAGGATTGAGCGACCCGCTTGAGGCACGCGTCGGAACAACCGGCCTTCTTGTTGATCTTGATCTCGGGGTGAGGGGAGCTCCCGACCGCGTGCGCGACCTGCCATTTGGCGTGCTCCCGCGCGGTGCCCACGATCGCGGTCGCGTACGCGAGGATCGCCTGTCGGGCCCCGAGGCGCACGATCGGGATCTCGGGCTCGAGGATCGCGAGCGTGTTGTCGCCGAGCGGGACGACATCCTTGGCGTAGACCGTGCAGGGGCCCTTCTTGTCGATCGAGTACATCACTTGGCACTGGGGGCAGCCTTGTCCCCCGCAGGTGCACTCCGACTTCCGCCGGAACTGTCCGAGGTCGGTCGGGATCGGGAGGAGGCCCAGGCGGAGCGAGACCCCTTCATCGAACATGCTCGTCGAGGAATCGTAGTCCTTACCGGTCGCTTCGTCGCGGATGGGTCCCAGATGGAACTCCACGTCCTCGATCGCGAGCTTCGGGACGTCCGAGAGCAACGTGCGGCGGATGGCGTTCACCTGGGCCGCGGTCGTTCCCGAGAGCTCGAGCTTGAGCCCCCGGGGCTTGAGCTCGAGGACACTGACCTGCATCGTCATACGCGTCGACCTCGTCGGCCCCCTTTCGGCTTCGTCCCGTCGTGGGGGACCGGCGTGACGTCCTCGATCCGCTGGATCTTGAGACCGGCGCGCGAGAGCGCGCGGATCGCGGCCTGCGCTCCCGGGCCCGGGGAACGGGACCGGTTGCCCCCCGGTGCGCGCACGCGGACGTGCAACGTGTCGTAGCCCTTCTCCTTGATCGCCGCCGCCACCTGATCGGCGGCCTTCATGGCGGCGTACGGGCTCGATTCGTCGCGGGCCGCCTTCACGACCATGCCACCGGTGGCCTTCGTCAGGGTCTCGGCGCCGGTGACATCGGTCACGGTGATGTGGATGTTGTTGTAGCTCGCGTAGATGTGCGCGATGCCGATCTTCGCCATGAGGCCCTACGCTCCTCCCTCGGCCGGGACCGGAGCGGGCGCCTCTCCCTTGGCCTGGAGACGCTCGCGGAGCGCGATCCGCATCGGGTGGTCCTCGCTATGGACCGGGCTGGTCGGAGAGTAATCGATCGTCCGCTCCTCCTCGGCCAGAACGAGATACCCCGGCCGGGTGACGCGGTGGTCCTTGATGGAGAGATGCCCGTGGACGATGAGCTGTCGTCCGCCGCGCGTGGTCAGGGAAAGGCCCTTCGTGAAGACGATCCACTCGAAGCGGCGACGGAGCAGATCCTCCGTGCTCAAGGCAAGGATGTCGTCCAAGGACGGGCTCCCGGGGGCGAGGACGCCTTGCCGGATGAGCCGGCCGATCAGCCCTTCGGTCTCGACCTGGGCCTGGGGCTCTCCTGCGCGGAGGCGGGCCTGGAGGTCCCGCGCTTGACGGCGGAAACCTCGGAGGATGGATTGGGCCTTCCAGAGCTCGCGCTTGTTCTTGAGCCCGTACTTCTCGAGGAGCTTGCGCTCCTCCTCCATCCGTGCGGCCTCCCACGGGTGTTTCGGTGTCTCATAGGTCCGGCGCAGGAACTTCGGATCGCCCATGGTACCCCTACGCCTTCTTCGCCGGGGCGGCTGCGGCCGGTGTGGCAGCCGGAGCCGGAGTGGCCGCGGCGGCGGGCGCGCCCTCCTTCTCCTTCGTCTGCGCGGCTTCCTTCGCGGCCTTCTTCAGGACGCCGGCGGCCATGCCGGTCCGCCCGTTCGAACGGGTGCGCTGGCCTCGTACCTTCTGGCCCCGCTCGTGGCGGACGCCTTTGTAGGATCGGATCATCTTGAGCAGGTTCACATCATCCCGACGCGAGGTCTCGAGGTCACCGGCGATGAAATGGTGCGCCGCGCCGACCGCGTACTCCTTCGGATGATTGACCATCCAGATGGGCACCTTTTGCGGAAGCTCGCCGAGGAGCGTTTCGATGGCCTCCACCGTCGGTTCGGGCAGGTTCCCGATCATCTCGTGGGCGTCCACGTTCGCCAATCGGCAGACCACGTCCGCGGTACGCAGTCCCACGCCCCGGATGCTGCTGAGCGCGAGCGAGGTGGCGCGAAGACCGTCCAGATCGCTCTCCGCGATCCGAACGATGTAACGGAAGTTCGGATTGTCGGGGGCCTTCTTGGCGCCCTTCTTCGGGGTCCCGGGGGCTCCGCCGGCCTTCGGGGTCTTGCCCTTCCCCTCCTTGCCTTCTTTGCCGTCCTTGCCCTCCTTGGTCTTCGGACCCTTCTCTTTCTTCCCGGTCCTCTCGGCCTCTACGGGGGCCTCGGGGGCGGCCGGGGTTTCGGAGGCCTCTCCCTCCTTCGGATCCTTGGGCGCGATGCTCACTCTCCTGGTAGTGGAATGGTCCCTCGGTTCACCGGTCCATCAGACGACCACCGGCTCGGGGGCGCGCCCTGCGAGAAAGCCCATCCTTTTAAGCGCTTCGCAAAGAACGACGCGGCGAGACGCGCCGCGCCCATGCCGGGCGAAGCGAGTATACTCCGGGTCCCTTGGGAGACCCGTGACCGAGCCCGTTTCCGTGTCGGTGATCCTGCCGACCTTCAACGAGCGGGGCTCGATGCAGCAGCTGATCCCCCGCCTCGAGCAGGTGCTCTCGCGGTACGACCACGAGCTGATCGTGGTCGATGACGCCTCCGCGGACGGGACCGCAGAGCTCGTGGAGGACCTCGACCACGGGATACCGCTGGTCCTGATCCGCCGGTCGGGCCGCCTCGGGCTCGCGTCGGCCGTGCTCGACGGGATCGCGCGGAGCCGAGCTCCCGTGGTGGCCGTCATGGACTCGGATGGGAGCCATCCTCCGGGGCTCCTTCCGGCGCTCATCGATCCGGTGGTCCGCGGCGAGGCGGAGATGGTGATCGCGAGCCGTCGGCTCCCCGGCGGCGGGGACGACGGACAGCCGGGCGCCCGGAGGGCGCTCTCCTGGGGCGCGTCGCTCCTCGCCCGGCCGCTCACGGACGTTTCGGATCCGATGTCCGGTTTCTTCGCGATGGATCGACGGATCGTCGATCGTGCGGCGCTCACGCCCGTGGGATACAAGATCGCTCTGGAGATGCTGGTCAAGTGCCGGCCCGACCCGTTGCGGGAGATCCCGTACCGGTTCGCCCCGCGTTTGGCGGGGGAGAGCAAGCTCGGCGGGACCGAGGTCCGCAGCTACGTCCGCCATCTCGGGAGGCTCTACGTCTGGAGGGTGGGTCCCCTCGGACGGGCCTCGAGCACGCGGTAGCCACTGCTCCGCGCCCGGACCTCGACGGACCCGGCGCCCCACCGGTCGCGAAGCCACTCCTGATAGTACCGGATCCCTTGGCTCCCTTTCCCGACGAGGAGCAGCCGACCGTCCGGCGCCAGATGCGCCGGGGCCTCTGTGAGGAGCCGAAGGATGACCGGACGACCCGCGTGATACGGCGGGTTCGTCGCGATCACGTCGAACCGGTCCACGCCGATCGGCTGGAACAGGTTCCCGGCCCGGACCTCCGCGTTCGTGATGAGGTTGCGTCGAAGATTGCTCCGCGCGAGCTGGATCGCTCGACGGTTGACGTCGGTGAGGACCACGAGACCCTCGGGGGCGCTGCGGGCGGCCGCCACCCCAATCGCGCCCCAGCCACAGCCAAGATCGAGGATGTGATCGGTGGGGCGGACCTCCAGGGCCTCGATGAGCAGGGCCGTCCCGGGGTCCAGGCCCTGGGAGCCGAACACCCCCCGATCGACCTCGAAGTTCAGGAGCTTGCCCCGATAGAGGAAGCGAAGGGTCCGACGCTGGGACGGGACGCGGGGATGCGTGGCGAAGTACTGGGTCGTCTCGCCCGGATCGTCCTCGGCCCGGTCCTCCTCAGCGGCGGCCATCGCTCACGACCGCCGTCCAAAGAGCGTTCCGCGCCGGCCCGGTATGGTCGCGCCGGGGGTGGGCGCACCCAAAGCCTCCTGGAGGAGCTCCTTCTGATGGGTGCTCAGCGAGGTCGGGATACGGACGTGGACCGTGATGATGAGGTCGCCCCGGTCCCGGCCCCGTAGTCGCGGGAACCCTTCCCCCCGCAGACGGAACTGGCTCTCGGGTTGGGTGCCCGAGGGGATCTTGAGCACCGCCTCTCCGGTCACGGTCGGCACCCGGACCTCCCCTCCGACCAGGCAGGTGATCAGCGGCACCTCGGTCTCGCTGAAGACATTGCGCCCCTCCCGCCGGAAACCCGGCATGGGTTCGAGCAGGACCTGGACGTAGAGGTCCCCCGGGGGAGCGCCGGGACCACCGGCCTGTCCCTGTCCCCCGAGCCGGAGGACCGCGCCATCCTCGATCCCCGGAGGGATCTCCACGTCGAGATGTCCGACCTCCCGTACCGAGCCCGAGCCACGGCAGGTCGGACATTTCTCCTTGATCCGCTGACCCGTCCCGTGACAGACCGGGCATTCGCCGATCGTGATGAACTGGGTATATCCACGGCTCTGGCTCCGCCGGACCTGGCCGGTTCCCTTGCACTCCGGGCAGGTCTCGATCGCCTTCCCGTCCTTCGCACCCGTGCCCTTGCAGTCGGGACATTCGCGCGAACGGGGGATCTCGATGGCCCGATGGGCGCCCGTGATCGCGACGGACATGGGAACCCGCATCGACATCTCGAGGTCGCTACCGGCCCGACCCCGGAAGCGTCCCGGACGTCCCCCGGTCCCGAACGTCTCGCCGGCGGCGGCCTGTTGGAAGAACCGCTCGAACAGTCCCGACCCCAGCAGGTCCTCGAGGTCCTGGCCGTGGGTGAAGTTCTGCCACGTGAACCCTTGGGGCCCGAAGTCCGTCTCGACCCCTTCGAACCCCATCGCGTTGTAGTTCTGCCGCTTCTTCTCGTCCGCGAGGACCTCGTACGCCTCGGAGAGCTCCTTGAACTTCTCCTCCGCGGCCTTGGGGTTGTCCTTGTTCATGTCGGGGTGGTGCTGACGGGCCAAACGTCGATAGGCCCGCTTGATGTCCTCGGGGGAGGCGTCCCGAGGTACCCCCAACACCTCGTAGTAATCGCGCTTCGCCATTGGTGTGAGCTCGATGGATCGGGACCGTTCCGCCTCGGCGGCGCGGGACTTACGGCCGAGCCTATTTACGGTCTTTTGCCGAGATCGACCACCGACCGAGGTCGGATCACGACCGGGTCACCGACGCGAGCGCCCACGAGTTCGCTGGCCCTTCGTTCCCGAGCGCTCACCTCGAGAGTACCGAAGCTCGAGATCAGAACTCCCAGCGCGCCGGGGGCCAGGTCCTCGTAGGTCCGAACGACCGGTAATCGGAGCGACCGGCGGCGGCCGAACCGGAGGTCCACGTCTCCCGGTGGTTCTCCCGCCGCCGACGGCGGGGCGGACGTGATGACGTCGCCGAACCGGTCGATGTGGAGTACCTCTGCGGCGATCCCGTTCGGGACCTGTTCGACCCGCCAGGGAGTGAGTCGGAAGGGCGCATGGTCGGAGCCCAGCCGGTTGATCCGATGACCCGTCGCCAGCATGCCCGCCGCTGGAGCGAAGAGGTCCCGGCCTTCGAACGTGGCGCTCGCCGG
>JBARHO010000024.1:0-8230 GCA_049799275.1 Thermoplasmata archaeon | reverse complement strand
GAGTACGTGGAGCAGACCCGTCTCTTGGCCCCCCAGGGGACCAGCCTCAACGATCTCGTCAAGAAGGGCGATGCGACCCTGATCAACCTGCGCGGCGTGGCCCCCGATGTCCAAGAGCTGGTCGTCGCGCGCATCGCCGCCACGCTCTTCGATAACCGCAAGAAGGGCAAGATCCCGCCGCTCTTCCTCGTGATCGAGGAGGCGCACAATTTCGCTCCGCAACAGGGAACGGCCGCGTGCTCCCGCGTCCTCAAGAACATCGCGAGCGAGGGACGGAAGTTCGGGCTCGGCCTCTGCGTCGTGACCCAGCGGGCCGCACGGATCGACAAGACCGTCCTGTCCCAGTGCAACACCCAGCTGATCCTGCAGGTCACCAATCCGCTCGACCTCAAGGCCATCGCCCAGTCGATCGAGGGCCTCACGGACGGGATGACCGATATGATCCAGTCCCTCCCGGTCGGCGTCGCCCTGGTGACCGGCGGCGGCTATCATACCCCGCTCTTCTGCGAGGTCCGTCCCCGCGCGACGCGCCACGGGGGCGAGTCCGTGAAGATCGTGGACAACTGATCGTCGCGGCCCGGGGGGACCGGACTACCGGCCGCGGTCCATCAGGTACCGCGTGACCAGCCGGACCCCGAAGGCCGTGGCCCCGATGTTCTGGTACTGGGGCTGGTACTTGCGGGTGGAGGGTGTCGTGTACGCGGGACCTGCGATGTCGAGATGGGCCCACGGGGTCCGTCCGACGAACGATTCGAGGAAGGCACCAGCGGTCAGCATCCCCGCCACGGTGAGCTCGGTCACGTTGCGAACGTCCGCGATGTCGCTCTTCACGAGCTCGCGGTGGTAATCGGTGAGCGGCATCCTCCAGATCGGCTCGCCGGTGATGACCGAAGCGTCCGCCAGGCCCTTCGCGAGGCGGTCGTCCGTGCTGACCAGCCCGGCCGTGTCGTCCCCGAGCGCGATGACCTGGGCGCCGGTGAGGGTGGCGAGGTCGATGACCTCGTCCGGATGGTACTTGTCGATGACGTATCCCAGGGCGTCCGAGAGGACGACCCGGCCCTCGGCATCGGTGTTGAGGACCTCGATCGTCTTCCCATTGTAGGTCCGCACGACGTCGCCGGGTCGGTACGCTCCGCCCCCGGGGAGGTTCTCGGCGCAGGCCAGGACCCCGATGACGCGGGGCGGCACCTTGAGGGTCGCGGCGGCCCTCAGGATGCCCAGGACGGCGACCGCGCCGGATTTATCGAACTTCATCTCCGACATGTGGAGGGCCGGCTTGATCGAGATCCCGCCGGAGTCGAACGTGATCCCTTTCCCCACGACCGCGATGGTCTTGCCACTGCGGCCGGCCCCCGCGTACTCGAGCACGATCATGCGGGGCGGGTGGATGCTGCCGCTCCCGACCGCGAGGATCCCACCGCAATGGAGCTCCGCGAGCTTCTTCTCGTCGAAGACGGTGACCTTGAGCCCCATCTCCTTGGCGAGCGCTCGGGCCTCCTCCGCCAGGCGCTCCGGGGTGGCCGTATCGGCCGGAAGGTTCGCGATGTCGCGCGTCCAGAGCACCGTCTCCGCGATGTCCATCTCCTCGTCGAGCGCCTTGCGGAGGGCCGACTCCTCCCGCTGATGCTCCTCGCCGAGGAAGATCGTCACCTCCTCGACGGACCCCTCGTGCGAGGTCCGGTACTTGAGGAACTCATACCCGCCGAGCACGGCGCCGTCGATGATCGCCCGGACGGCGATCTCGGGCGGGACCTTCTCGCCCACGAAGGTGGTCAACCGGAAACCGATGGTGCGGACCGCCCGACCCTTCAGGTGACGAACGGTGACGGCGGCCGCCCTTCGGACACCTTCCGCGTCCAGGTTCTCGCGGAGGCCGAGGCCGACGGTCACGACCCGGCCCTTGGCGTCCGGACGATGGAAGACGGTGACCTCGCCTCGCTTCCCCTTGAACTCCTTGCGCTCCCAGGCCTTCTGGAGAAGGCCGCTCGTGGCGTGGTCCTCCTTCTGGAGGACGCGCGGGAACGTTTCTTCCTTCTCAGCGCGCTCGGTGACCCCGCTGATGACCGCGTCGACAGACCCTTGGCCGATCTCCCGGCGATCGATACCGAGCTTCATGACGGGAAAGGCGAGGGCGGGGGTTGACTTAGAGGTTGGGTCTCAGCTTGTTCCGGTCGATCCGGATCCCGGCCGGCGTGAGCGCGAGCAGGTTCTTCGCGATCCCGGCGACGTCACCCTTGGTGTCCTTGGCGATGTTCTTGAGCTCGATGCTCATCCGCCGGACCGCGATCGGGTCGTTCGCGATCGACGTATAATCGAGGATGACGAGGTCGCCCTGGTAGGCGATCTTGGAGACCTGGTGCAGGTCCTCGAACCGGAGGATCTCGGCCATGCGCACCGCGCACTTGGCCCCGGTCAACGATTCCAGCTCGTCCTCGAACTGCATGGCGCCGAGATCGATGAACGATCCCTCTTCGAGCGTGTCCGAACCGTGATGGCGCCGGAGGATCCCCTTTCGATTCATCATGGCGAGCGTACTTCCGTCGATTTCGAGGGGCGCTGGCTTCTTAAGTCTACCGTTGCACTCTTGGTCGAGCCGGTCCCGTAGGGCGGGCCGCGTCGGCCTCGCGGGCCCCGGGGCGCTCGATCTCGTCGGCCGGTCGAGCGGGGATCCTCAGGCAGAACGTCACCCGGTACACGTCGCGCCCGTCCTTTCGTCCCCACAGCGTCGCCGACTCCTTGAGGTCGGCGTGGAAGCGGGTCTTCATCCATCGGGAGAGGGCGCGCGCCACGAGCGTATCGCTGAGGAACATGTCCCAACCCTCGGGCCGCTCCTCCTTGAACGCGAGCGCGTGGTGCCAGTCGGCGCGGCACTCCTTGAGCGCCGTGTCCCAGACCCGGGCGAGACGGGCCCGAAGATCGCGCGCCGACTCGTGGCGTCCCGTGCCGTCGCCGCGGAGCTGGAGGATGGAGGTGTAGTAATGACCGGACCGTCGGCTGCAGTCGGTGCAGGTCCGGTGCTCGATCTGGACGGAGAAGTGGACGGGGACGACCTGCTCCGTCCCTCGGAACCGGACGGATACCTGTCCCTTGATGTCCCGGACGAGCGGGTTCGCGCCCTTCTCCTCCCACGCGACGCGCCGTATGGCGACCTCCTCGTGCGGTCGCAGGAACGGCAGGAGGTCGGTCGCTCCCAGCATGGTCGGAGAGCCGGAGCCCTCCCAGTGGCGCCCGACGAGGCGCGCGCCGCACGTCGGGCAGATGACGACCTTCGGGTGCTGGGCAACGCTCACGAGGCTGGTGCGCTTCGCGAAGCATTCCGGACAGACACCGTCCGCGAGCGGCTGGTCGGTCCGTCCGCAGACGACGCAGAACTCGGCGGTCATACGATCGGGCTCGACCTCGCTCATTCCGGTATCGTGAAAATCTCGGCGTGGGGAACGCCCCCAAGGGTCCCGGTCCCGCCGGCCGCCACGAGCCCTTCCGCCTCCGCGAGAGCGACGACGCGGGCCCCGAGCAGGTTGGCGATCGTGGCCCGTCGCAGCGCCCCCACGAGCTCGTCCCGGTCGACCGGATGCTCGCCGTAGAACTGGGAGGAGACCTTGACCGTGCGACCCGCCGTTCCGATGGGGAGCTCTCGCCCGACCAGCTCCGCATCACAGGCGGCCACGACGACCTCCGAGCGGACCCGGTGCACGCGCATGACGATCTCTGTGTCCATTGTACGCCCTCACCCCCGAGCGGGGGATACAGTCCCCACGGAGAATATGAGGACCTAGGGGCCCCGGAGACCCGTCAGAACCGGAGCAGCTGCCAGATCCCGGGGCGGGTCTCCATGACCTCGCCCTGGTTCCGCAAGGTATGGAAGATGGCCTCCGTCTGGCTCCCCGAGATCTTGTGCTTCTCGGCCTCGGCCTTGAGTTCCTCGATCGTGAACGACTGCTGCGTACGCGACTGCAGGGTGCGCATGATGCCTTGCAGGATCTCGAGCCGCTCCCGCTGGCTGTGGCTCACGCCGGTCGTCACGATGTCGATGTCGAGCTTGCCTTCCGTGCTCGAGACCCGGCGCAGGTAGCCTTCGACGATCTGGGTCGCCCGTTCCGCGTCGACCGTCTCGACGATCGGGGACAGCCGGGCCCGGGCCCCCGCCTCGCTCAACCGGACGAGCGCCTCGAGCTGCCGGGCCGTGATGGGTACCGGGGCGTCGGGCTCCTCGCCCTGCCGCCGGATGCGGACATAGAAGTTCTCGATGGTCGCGAGCGCGTCGTCGGAGAGGATCGGCCGGATGTGCCGGCGGGCGTAGGCGATGTACTTCCTCAGCAGATCGGGGGGGAACGGAGCAGGCTCGAACGTGAGGGCGCGGCCCTGGTTCACCGCCGCCTCGCGCTCCTCGCCCTCCCGGTGGGACCGGAGGATGCGGTTGGCGAGCGAGCGGTCGCGGGTCTGGTCGGGTTTGTCCTGGATCGAGTAGATCACGTCGAACCGCGAGAGCAACGTCGGCGGGAGATCGATCTGCTCGGAGATGGTATGGTCCCGCGTGAAGCGGCCCCACTTCGGGTTGGCCGCGGCCAGCACCGGGCACCGCGCGTTGAGGGTCGCGGTGATGCCGGCCTTGGCGATCGAGACCGTCTGCTGCTCCAGCGCCTCATGCATCGCCGATCGGTCCTCCGGGGTCATCTTGTCGAGCTCATCGACGACGGCGATCCCCCCGTCGGCGAGGACCAGCATCCCCGCCTCCAGGACCCAACGTCCACCGCCGAAATCGTCCTTGACGGCCGCCGCGGTCAACCCGGCGGCGGTCGTGCCCTTCCCGCTCGTGTAGATCCCCCGCGGCGCCACGTCGGCGACGTACCGGAGCAACTGGCTCTTCGCGACCCCCGGATCCCCGATGAGGAGCACGTGGATGTCCCCGCGGATCCGGACCCCGTCGGACTGATGCTTCTCGACCCCGCCGAAGAGCTGGAGCGCGATCGCCTGCTTCTCCTCCTCCATCCCCTTGATGGTCGGGGCGAGGGAGAGCACGATGAGGTCGACGACCCGGGGATCCCCCTGGAAGGAGAGGATGACCTTCTCCTCCTCCTCCGAGATCTGGATCTCCTCGTATTCCTGCTGCTTGTACTCGAGGGAGTTGCCGAAGACCATGAGATCGAACATCGTGCTGCGAACGACCCCGGTACGGCCCGCGGTCGCCCGCTGGAGGCTCTTGAGGGTCCCGTTCACCACGACCCGGTTGCCGGGGATGACACGGCCGGTCAGGTCCTCGGTGAGGAGGATCGTGAGCCCCTGCGGGTGGGCCCCGCCCTTGAGGTTCTCCGGGTTCTCCTGCACTTCGATCCGTTGCGCGTCGTAGTAGGTCGACTTCTCCGGCACCAGCCGGAACCGGGTCCGACCCTGCGGCTTGTCGCAGCCCCCTTGGGCGGGATCGCAGCTCAGGGGTTCGCGGAAGCTCATCGAGGCCTCGTCCTGCTCCTCATGGATCTCGTGGTGGCAGGCGAGACACAGGAACACGGCGTCCCGGATCTGCGGACGGACCTCGGTCGCCTTTCGGACGATCCCGTCGATGGCCACGAACCGTCCCAGGTCGATCTCCCGGATCCCGCGGATCTGCCGATGGGCGGTCGCGGGCATGCCCGTGACGCGGATCCTCAGGCCCTCCGACTCGGGGCCGGCCACCGGGAGGAGCTCCCGGAGGGCCGTGCGGCCCGCCTCGAGCACCTGCTCCGGCCGCTCCAACAGAAGATCGGCCAGTTGGGTGTCGGTCCCCTCGATCTGCCCGAAGGAGATCTCGAGGGATCGCTCCTCGGGGAAGCGGTCCGCGAGCTCCAGGATCCGGGGTCGGCAGCCTCCCTCCTCGAACACGGCGACCCAGCGGCCGACGAGCTCGGGAGGCGCGGGCAAGGTACGGCTAGCGGCCACCATCACAAGATCCCCCTACGGCTCCAGCCGGTAACGGTCGCGAGGGAATAACCGCGCCTCCCGGATGTTCCCGACCTGGGCCAGGTACCAGACGAGTCGGTCGATCCCGAAGCCGAAGCCCCCGTGGGTCGGCATGCCGTAGCGGAAGGCCTCCAGGTAGCCCGAGAACTGCTCGGGGGCGAGACCCGCCGCCCGCATGTTATCCAACAATCGGTCGAGACGGTGCTCGCGCGGACCCCCGCTCGCGAGCTCGAGGCCCCGGAAGCCCAGATCGAAGTAGCCGGTCAGCGAGGGATCCTCGTCCTGCCGCCGCGCGTAGAAGGTCTGTCGCTTCACCGAGGAGGGGAAGTCCGTGATAAAGTAGAAGGCACGATGGAGATCGCGCTCGACGATCTCGCCTACTTTCTTCTCATCCTCGCTCCCGAGATCCTCGTCCCCGCCGGTGCGACCGAGCCACGCCTCGCACTTCCGGAACGGGATGCGGGGGAACGGGCGTTCGACCTGCGGGAGACCCGGGCCGAGCGGGTTCCCGGCCCCGGTCAGGCGATCGCGCGCGAACTCGATGGCCTCGGCGACGGTCCCCTCCAGGAGGTCCCGGAGGTCCTCGGGACCGTCGATGTACGCCATCTCCGCGTCCAGGCTGGTGAACTCGGTGATATGCTTGATCGTGTCCGACGGCTCGGCCCGGAACGCCGGGGCGATCTCGAAGATCCGCTCGAAGCCGGCGGACATGAGCATCTGCTTGTAGAGCTGCGGGCTCTGCGCGAGGAAGGCCTGGGTCTCGAAGTAGGTGACCGGGAACAGGGTGGCCCCTCCCTCGGCGCCCTGCTTCAGGAGCTTCGGGGTCTCGACCTCTAGGAACCCCCGGGCGATGAACGCCTGCCGGAACCCGGCCAGGAGGGCCGAACGGAGCTCGAAGATCTGGCGAACGGCCGGTTTGCGAAGGTCGAGCACGCGGTGGTCGAGCCGGGTGTTGAGGTCGGCTCCCACCTTGTCGACGACCCCGAGCGGGAGAGGGACCTCGGCGCGGCTGACGACCACTACGGAGGACGGAAGGACCTCCGCCCCGCGGTTCGCCTTCTCCGAGAGGCGGACGGTCCCCTCGACCTCGACGACCGACTCTCGCGGGAGCTCCCCCAAGAGATCGAACAGCCTCGGGTCGGTCTCTCCCTTCTTCAGCGTGACCTGGGCCACTCCGCTCCCGTCGCGGACCAGGGCGAAGGCGACGCCCCCCAGGTTCCGGAAGTCCTGGAGGTGGCCACCGATCCGAACGCCGGCGCCGTCCAGGGCCCGTAGCTCACGCGCGAGCCGGCGGGGCGGCGGCATGGGCCGGCACCTCCTTGCGCTCGAGCGCGGCCTTGACGAGACCCAGATAGAGCGGGTGGGGGGCCTCTGGGCGAGAAAGGAACTCGGGGTGGTACTGGACCCCGAGGAAGTAGGGATGCTGGGCGACCTCCAGCACCTCGACGCGACCATCGGGCGAGCGACCGGCGACCTTCATCCCCGCCCCCTCGAACCGAGCGAGATACGCCGGGTTGATCTCGTACCGATGGCGGTGCCGCTCCCAGATCTCGGTGCGACCGTAGAGCTGGGCGACCAGGGAACCGGGCTCGAGCGCGACCTTCTGGGCCCCGAGCCGCATCGTCCCCCCGAAGGTGGCGACGTCCTTCTGATCCTCGAGCAGGCAGACCACCGGGTCCTGGGAGTGTTCGTCCACCTCGGTCGTGTTCGCCCCCTCGAGGTTGAGAGCGTTCCGCGCGAACTCCACCGCCGCCATCTGAAAGCCGTAGCAGACCCCCAGGAACGGGATGTTCTGGGTGCGCGCGATCTCGATCGCCTCGACCTTCCCCTCCACGCCTCGGGACCCGAAGCCACCGGGGACGAGGACCGCGTCGGACCGGGCCAACCGCGCGAGGGCGGCCCCGTTCCGGGGGAGATCCTCGGCATCATACCACTGCAGATGGATCGCGCAACCGAGCCGGCCCTGACAGTGGTGGAACGCCTCGGTGTGGGACAGGTAGGCGTCGCGAAGCTCCGTGTACTTTCCGACCACGGCGATCTCGAGCGCATGGTCCCCTCGGCGGTAGGTCGAGAGGAACTCCTTCCACGAAGCGAAATCCGGTTCGCGGTCGGGCAGATCGAGGAGCCGCGTGAGCTGCTCCCCCACGCCCTGGGCCTCCAGGACAAGAGGCACCTCGTAGATGACGGACTGGTCCGGCACCGAGATGACCCGCTCGGGTGGGACGTCGCAGAAGAGGGAGATCTTCGCCTTGATCTCGGCCGATAGCGGGGCGGGTCCGCGGGCGATGATGAAGGA
>JBARHO010000023.1:0-26731 GCA_049799275.1 Thermoplasmata archaeon | reverse complement strand
GATCTCATACCCGTACGTCGGCGCTGGATGCCCTCAAGGATCTCCTCGTCGATCAGGGTCTGCCGGATTCGAGCGCGCGGGTCTACGTGGCGGCCGCACGGGCGGGCCCCCAGAGCGCCTCGGAACTGGCGAGCGTAGCGTCGATCCCCCGCGTTGAGGCCTATCGCTGCATCCGGCAGCTGATCGACCGCGGGTTCATGCGCCAGATCAAGGGACGGCCGGCGCAGTTCAAGGCGCTGCCGATCGGCGCCCTCCTCGATCGGTATGAACGCACGGCCACCGAACGGTTCTCCGCGTTGCGAGCGAACCTCCGCGAGGTCCGCTCCGAGATCCGGGACCATGGCTTCCAGTACTCCGAGGTCGAGATCGGTCCTCGGCTCCGCCTCTTGTCCGGCAAGGCGGCCTATGAAGCGGTGCAGCTTCGGGTCGCCGCGGCCCGAAAGGTCGTCGTGGCGACCGTCCCCGAGCAGTCGTTGCCTTGGCTCCTGCGATCGCCGATGATGAGGGCCTACGAATCCGCCCGCGATCACGGCGCCACGGTCCATCTCTTGACGCACCTGACGCGGGTGTCCGCTTCACATGTCAAAGGGTTCGGATTGGGCATAGAGCTACGGCACATGAGCACCCCGCTATGGTCCCCGGCGTCGGTCGTGGATCGCGAGTGGGCCTCGCTCCTGATCACGGAGCAGGACATCGCCCGGCAGTCGCGCGAGAGCGCGGTCATGATCGTGTCGACCGCGCGATCGTTCGTGCGGGCGATCGGGACGTACCTCGAACAGGCCCTCGCGAAATCGGTCCTGTCGGAGGAGCGCGTTCGGGATTTCTCCCGAATCGGGCCCCGGGGCGTCGTTCAGACCGGTTCCTCCCCCACGGATCTTCCGAGACTGGTCGTCTAGGTCCCGCCGGCGCCGCACGGCAACCGCCCGGGCACTAGGCGGACGTTCGTGCCACCGGGACCGCTCGAGCCCCGGCCAGGACGAGACCAGGTGCGAGGACGGTCATCACTGGGGCGAGCAGCAGGAGATAGCGCACATCCCCGATCGGGGCGAGCAGATCGAGGAACGGCCCGATCAAGAGCAGGAGCAGGATCGCGTAGAGGACCCCTCCGCCGTAGAGCGCTCCGCGGTGGTATCGCCCTCCCGTCAGGAAGACCCCCATGACGATCCCGAGGCCGCCGATCCATCCCAGCCAGAACCCGATCAGGGCGGTGTACTCTCCGAAGACGCTGGTGGATCGAAGGCACGACAACGCGTGGCTGGGTTGCCCGTGCAGGCACTGGAGCAACGAGTTGGAGGAACCCAACAGAAGGGCCGCGGCGATGATCAGCAGCAGGAAGCCGATCGAGCCGATGATGCACAGGATCGACGCGGCGGTGTACCGTCCATCGACCTTCCGGAGCACGCTGAACCCTCGGCGGTAGAAGAAGAGCGAGAGCAGGAACAGGATCGCTCCGACCAGGACCAGGATGGTCGTGGCCTGAACGAACAACGTGTTGAACGTGAAGAACCCGCCCGGAGCATAGGACGTCAAGAGCAGCAAGGCGATCGGCACGACCACGGCCAGGATCCCCGCGGCCAGGCCGAGCGCCGCGGCGGTCCCGATACGGTGTACCCCGCGAGCCTCCAGTTGTGCGTCCTCCGCAGGGGTCCGTTCCATCATCCGTTCGAGCTGGTCCGATGGGTCGCGTTCGGCCATCCGCCGAACGTGCTCCGCTCCAGCCCGATGGGGTATCCACGCGATGATCCCCTATTTACTGATGGTGTTTCAAGTAGCGAGAGCACGCATCTCCGCCGACGGGGGACGGTCCGGTACGATCGGACGGCTTTCGCCTGCTGCGAGGACCGGGGCCTTCAGTAGTTCGCGGACCCGTTCTCCGCCAGGAACCGCGAGAGCTCCTGCCACTCCCGACGTCGCACGTAGTGGTATAGGTGTCCCGGGTGGAAGTACAATCCCCGAAGCTCACCCTGCGCGTGGGCCGGAAGGAGATCCGTCTCGAACTGGAGCCCGACCGGGTTCCCCTCAAAGGATCGATTGCACCCGAAGCAAAGGCTTCCCTTGGGCACGGCGGCCGAATGCTTCGTAACGCCCACGGTGGGACCTCAGCCTGCCCATAGAAAGACCAACCGCTGGAACGGCACGACGCGCGGGCCGCGACGCGGACCGTTCCTCGACGGTCGTTGCCTACGTGAACTCCTCGCGCTGGAACAGGAACAGACCGGCCAGCGTGGTCACGACGACATAGAGGACCATGATCCCGACCCCTTCCACGATCGTCGGTGTATAGACCGTCATCACCGTGTGGGGAGGGAAGGGGGAGCGGGTCTGGACCACGTGGGCCGGGTACGGATTGGAGAAGATCGCCCCGACCACGCCTTCCGCGTAGGAGATGATGAACCACGGTTCCGCGTTCACCAGGCCGACGTAGACATCCTGGAGCAGCGTGAACCCGAACAGGAAGAGGATCGCGGTCAGCACGAGGGCGTACGCGCTCGTCTTGAAGAGCGAGCTCAACAGGAACGTGAAGCCCAACACCGCCAGCATGTAGACGCACGCGAGGACGAACGACGCTCCGAACTGCCAGGGGAACGCGTTGAGGCCGAAGTAGTAGACCGCGTTCACGATCAGGATCGCGGCGAAGAACGCGATGATCGCCAGCGAGGCGAGCAGCGCGGCGATGTACTTGCCGAGGTAGACGCTGACCCGGCGGATCGGAAGGCCCATCAGGAAGTAACCCGTCTTGTTCTGGAACTCCCCGGCGATCGCATCTCCGCCGAAGATGACCGTCGACAGGATGATGACGATCGAGATCCCGCCGGCCCAGGTGGACGAATAGAAGTCGACCGCCGAGTCCAGGAGCGCGCCCGGGCGGTAATGCGCGATCAGGATCGTGAGCAGGGCCCCGATCGCCGCGACGATCCCGACCAGGATCAGGAACCGGAACGATCTCAGGTAGTTCCGGAGCTGATAGCGGGCCAAGATCCCGATCTGCTGCGAGGTGGACTTGGGGTGCACCGAGGCCAGGATCTCGGCACCCGCCAGGGAGGAGGCCGGAGCTGGGGCGCTCGCCATCGGATCTAGTCCCCCTTGGTGACCTGGCTCATGTAGATCTCCTCGAGGGCATTGGCCGACTCGTGGTAGCTCACCAGACCGAGGTTGAGGGCCGCCAGACGTTGGAGCAGTTCTCCCTGGGTCTCGGGCCCGCCCTTCAAGCGGACCCGGATCCGATCCGCGGCGAGCCGCTCGGTGGAGATCACGTTCGGTAAGGTCGTCACCTTCTCGTTCAGGTCGGCGTCCGGGATCGGACGCAGGAAGCCCGCATCGACGGACGATACCCCGCCCGAGAACCGGGACGTGACGTTCGCGATCGTATCGTAGAACACGAGGTTCCCCTTGTTGAGGAGGGCCACCTCGTCACAGACGTCCGAGACCTCGCTCAGGATGTGGCTGCTCATGAAGATCAATCGGTGGCCCCTCTTGAGCCCGCGGATGATGTCACGGACCTCGGCCACCCCGCGCGGATCGAGACCGCTCGTCGGTTCGTCCAACAGGAGGACCTGGGGGTTCGAGATGAGGGAGGCGGCGATGTTCACCCGCTGCTTCATCCCTTTCGAGAACTGGCCGACCTTCTTGTCGGCCCATTCGACCATCTTGACCTCGGAGAGGACCTCGGTGATCCGCCCCGACCACTCCGAGGGGGCGAGACCCCGCAGATGGGCGACCATCTCGAGGGCCTCCCGGGGGGTCAGAGCAGGGTAGATCTCCGGGGTCTCGATCAGCACCCCGCACGGTTGCAGCGCGGCCTTGCGATCCTTCTGAACGGAGATCCCGTTGAGGAACGCTTCCCCTTTCGTCGGGAAGATCATGTCGGTGAGCATCTTGAGCGTCGTCGTCTTCCCCGCTCCGTTCGGTCCGAGGAAGCCGACGCACTTCGAACCCTCGATCTTGAGCGAGAGGTCGGAGAGGGCCGTGAACGAGCCGTACTTCTTCGTCAGGCCGACGGTCACGATCGACGGGGAGCTCATGGGTCGGAACCACCACGGTCAAAAGACGGAGGTTTAATCGTTTGGCTCAGAGCATCGCCGTACGCACGTCGGTCGCCGCGTTCCCTACAACTTATGAGGGGACCCGTCGCGTCCGGGAAAGAGAGGCGGCCATCATTCGGGCTTTCCGTCGTGGATCCGTCCCCGGTCGACGGCCAGCCAACGCCAGCCGTCCTCCACTTCTACCGGAGCGACCACGATCCCTTCGGCCGCGAGGTCGGTCCGGTGGCGGATCAGGCTCGCGAAGACCGTGAACGAGTCCTCGCCGATCTCGTTCGAGAGGTCATCCAGGGTCCCCAACCAGTCCCCGTTGCGCACCATCTCGTGAAGGACCTTCACGTAGCGCGGGAGCGAGTCGTTGTTCGACCGGCGGGGCGGAAGGATCCCGCCGGAAACGGTGGTCGGGCGGACCGGGGGAAGGACGTCCATCGGGGGACCCGGCTCGACCGCTTCATCCCACGGAGAGGCCGCGAACGGACCCTCGGCCGGGGCGAGGGCCGCCGCCGTCGGGGGGATCATCTGAGGGAGCCGTACCGCTGGAGGCCGCGGGACCGCGGTCGGGGGGACGATCGTCCCAGGGGCCGTGCGGGGTTCCCAGACCGGAAGCTCCGCATCGGGGTCCGAGACGCGGGCCTGGACGATGCGACCGAAGTCCTCCACATCCTTCTCGGGGAC
The DNA here is from genome assembly GCA_049799275.1 of Thermoplasmata archaeon. Classification (GTDB taxonomy): domain Archaea; phylum Thermoplasmatota; class Thermoplasmata; order Lutacidiplasmatales; family UBA184; genus Lutacidiplasma. Next base: position 22,016 of record JBARHO010000023.1, on the reverse strand, counting down.
CGGTCGGAGGTTCCGGCGCATCCGGAACCGATCGAGGGCGGCCATGAGCTCCACGCTCGGGACCGGGAAGGCCCGGTGATGTTCGCCGTCGAGGAGGATCAGCCACGGTTCCGAGTTCGGGCCGCGCAGGAGGCGCAGATCCGCGTGCTGGACCAGATCACGATAGAGCTCATGCGCAGGCGGTCCGCCCATCGCTCCGATCGGGGGCACCCATTCGGGGCTGTTCGGACTGGTACCGAGGTCCTGGATCCTTTCGTCCTCTTCGGTCATGAGCTTCCTCGACGGGGGCCTGCTCGGTACGGCCGGCCTCCCTTGCGTCCCCGCCACTCGGTGCTCGACCTTCTGGGCTTAGTTCTTTTCGAACCAGTGGAAGACCGCGAGGAGGTCGGTCGGGCGATCGCGCCGGACCGGCTGGAAGTTCCGATCCCGTCCTCGACCCGGATCAAAGAGTGGAATCAAATAGCGTGCCACGCTCGACCCTCGGTCGGATGACGGGCTACAAGCACCCGTGCCGGTTCTGCGGGAACCTGGTCGAGGAGAGCTCGACCGTTTGCCCGTTCTGCGCACGGCCTCATCCGCTCCAGATGGTGTGCCCGTACTGCATGGCCCCGATCTCCGCGGGCTGGACGGTCTGCAACAAGTGTGGAAGACCGCTCGTGATCCCCTGCCCCAAGTGCGGGAACCCCGTGGGGCCGGACGCCGACACCTGCGAGAAGTGTCACCAGGTGGTCCGGTACCGCTGTCCGACGTGCGCCGCCGTCATCGCTCCCGGCGCAAAACGGTGCGATCGCTGCGGGGCCAAGCTCAAGGAGTTCTGGCGGGCGAAGGGGATCTGACCGGGCCCATCGGCTTTTATTTTAATAGCCGGCCCCTGTTGTCGGGCACGGGACATCCGAAGTGGCGCTCCTGGACCATCCGAAGAACGTCGACGACCTCAGCGGGGACAAGGGCTTCCAGTGGAAGTTCCACTGCGACCGTTGCGGGAACGGCTATGATACGACCTTCATCCCCTCGAAGAGCGCGGCCTCCGCACGACGGTTCGGGTTCCTGAGCTCCGGGCTCTCCGCGGTCGGGAGCACGGTGAGCGGGACCTTCGGTGGGGGTTCGGGCCTCCAAGGCGCCTCCGAGGGGGCCGGCGCGGTGAGCCAGTTCAAGGGGATGTCCGCAGAATGGCACCGCGAGCACGACAACGCCTTCCAGCAGGCGGTGAACGAGGCGATGGTCCACTTCAAGAAGTGTCCTCGCTGCCGGGAGTATGTCTGTTCCGACGATTGGAACGACGAGGCCGGCCTGTGCACCCAGGACGCACCCTCCCTGATCGCCGAGACGCAGGCCGCGAAGGCGCAGACCCGCGTGGAACAGATGCAGACCGCGGTCAAGGGCCAGCAGCTCTACGACGGGGATTCGTCGGACAAGGCGACGCTGTGCCCGTCCTGCGGGAAGCCCTCAGGATCCGCCAAGTTCTGCCAGAACTGTGGCCAGCCGCTGGGGTTCCGAGAATGCTCCAAGTGCCATCACCAGAACCCGCCGGGTGTGAACTTCTGCGGCGAGTGTGGGAACAAGCTGACCTGAAGCGCCGAGATCTCTCAATGCGTCCAGCCCGAGCGAGGGCGCTGAGCTCCCAGGTGGCCCTCTCTTCGACCCCAGGGGACTCGCGATGAGCTCTGACGGAAACTGAAGGGATCCCTACGGAGACTACCGCACGACGACCTGGATCTCGGTGTGGGACCAAGCCTTCCGATCCGTCCAGGGATTCCCTTGGTACACTTCCCGGTACGCACCGACGCCCTTGATCTCCTTCTCCTTGCGGCGCCATCGGAGCCAATCCGTGACGCCGTGGTACACCACCCGCGGGGAGACGACATCGGGGTCGAAGGTGACGCTCGCGATCCGGCTCGCCGGCAGGGTCCGGGTGTGGATCCGTCCTTCTCCTCGCGCCTTGCCCTTCACCTCGATGCAGACCTCGAACCGCTTCGACCCGGGCTCGAAGAAGAACCATCTGCCGGTCCGGTAATGCTTCTGCGCGGCCCAACGGGCGAGCTGCTCGAGCTCCGAACGGATCTTGGATTCCTTCCAAGGCCCGTTCCATCGGACGGACACGACACGGAACGCCGGCGAACGCTTGAACGCGAAATCCACGACCATGGCACCTACCTCCGACGGGAGGACCTCGATACGGGCCACGGGTTCCCCCTACTTCGTTCTTCTCATGCGGGGCCCTTCGGTCCGGTCCTCGAGACCCAAGGTACCAAGGATCGACGGCTCGTAGGAAATGGGAGCCGGCCCGTGATCCAGATTTCCACGGGAACGCAACACACATCTACCCTGCGCCGTGAGGAGATCCGCACGGCGTCCCCAGGTGCTGAGCGTGCCCGAACAGTTCGCAGAATACCAAGGCCTCAACCAGTTCGGCCCGGCCTATCGCCTCCTGCTGGAGAACGACCCGCATCCCCCGGGTTCGGTCGACCGCGTGCTCATGCTCTCCATGATCCGGGTCTGTGAGCAGACGGCCGGCTACCTCTACGGCCCTTTCACCGACGCCCGTGTCCCCTACTCCCCGGGAACCCGACCGGTGCTGGAGAGCGTCGCGACCGAGATCCGGCGCACCGACCCGAAGGATGAGGCGTTCGTGGAAGGCGTGGCGCGCTGTGCCAGCCGCCTCAGCGACATCGCCCCTCAGGGTCTCGACGAGCTCAAGTTCGGTGGTTCCGAAGAGGAGCTCCTGGTCCGGGGGTCCAATTGGCCCACCGACGTGGCCCGGGTCGCGGCGGCCCTCTTCCAGGTCTCGGGACTACCGGCGCGCATCGTCTACCTCGCCGACACCGATCGCCCGTACAGCATGCACGCCATCGTCGAGGTCCGTCGCGAGGACCGCTGGGGGGCCGTCGACCCGTTGGCCAATGTCGTCTACCGATGGGAGGACGGGCTCCCGGCCAAGGTGTGGGACCTGATGCGCAATCCAACGCTCCTGGTGGCCCATTATCGGGAGGGGTCCCTCTCGTGCACGAAGCCGAGCCAGTTCCGGGCGGCCGCGGTCGCGAACTACCCACTGGGGGAGATCGATCGCTTCAACTATTCGACGGGAGGGGTCACCGACTACTACCGTCCGATCCTCGAGATGGCCGATCAGGGATGGCCCGGAGGGCTGCGATGGCTCCATGCCGAGGACGCCCTGCTCTCCGTCCCGGTCGAGGCGTTGCCGACCCCGGCCCGCCCGGCCTAGGAGCGCGCGGCCTGCGTAGGATAGCTACTTGGTCCCGCCGTACCTGGGCGAGCCCATGCCGTTCCCTGAGTCGGTCCACCGGCTACCTCGGACCAAGCTTGCGACCGCGGACGTGTTCGTCCACGATGACGGGATGACCCAGATCCTGTTCATCGAGGCCCCGGCGGGCCAACCGGACGTGGTCGTCCCGAGCCATGTGCACGACGTGGAGTGGGGGATCGTGGTCGAAGGAGAGATCGAGATGACCTTTCCGGACCGCACCGAACGGCATGGTCCGGGCGATACCCATCACATCCCGGCCAACGTACCGCATAGCTTCCGGTTCCGGGCCGGGACGAGCTCGATCCACTATTTCGTGGAGAAGCGGGTCGACCTCGCGTCCGCGTCGAGACGCTGATCGATCGTTCGCCCCGCAGCGCCGAACTCTCGCTCAAGTGCCTCTGGTCCTTCTACGGGTGAAGGCCAAAGGCAACGGCACCGGCTCGGCCCACCGTGCGAAGGAGCCCCTACAGGCCACGCCGGTCGCGACGCCCCCGGCCCCCATAGAGCGAGATGGTCCGGTCGAAGATCTCCTTGAGACGAGGTGAGGCCTCCTTCACATAGCACCGGCGGGCGACGTACGGCCCCATCTGGCCCATGCGGTAGGCGGCCTCAGGGTGCCGCAGCAGGTCCCCGATCCGTTCCGCGAGCTTGGCCGAGGACCCCGCCGGGACCGTGTAGCCATTGATGTCGTCGATCACGAGCTCGGAGATCCCCGCCCCGTTGCTCACCACGATGGGGAGATTGTGCGACCAGGCCTCGACCCCGACGAGACCGAACCCCTCCCAGGGCGCAGGATGGGCGAAGACGAGGGCGGTACTGTACGCGGCCTGCAGGTCCTCCGAGGAGAGCCCCCCGGTGAAGATCACTCCGTCCTCGACCTTGCGGTCGCGAACGTGCTTGCGCAGCGTCCCTTCCCAGATCACCGCCTTCGATCGAGAATGGCGCCCGGAGAGGGTCTGCGTGGAGAAGCTCTCGCCGCCGACGAGCACGAGCTTGAGGTTCGGGAACCTCCGGCGAAGACGAGCGTAGGCGTCGATGAGCAGGTCCTGGCGCTTGACGGGATCCATCCGAGCGACGGACAGGAGGAACGGCTCGTCCCCGAGCCCGATCTTCTCTCGAAAACGACCGCGCGCGGTATCGGTCGCGAAGTGCTGCTCGTTCGGATCGATGTACGGGTACACCTGGAACGCCCGGCCTTGGAACCCGGCCTGGATCAGCTCCTCGAGGCCGGCCCGGGTACTGACGACGATGGCGTCGAACCCTTCCATCGATTTCAGGAAGAAGCGACGAACGACCTCGGAGTATCCCCCGAACTCGACCGGGATGTGCCACCGCAAGAGCGTCGGGGCGGTCGATCCGACCAGTCCTCCGACCAGGATCTGCTGGTAGTCCTGGATGTAGAACACATCGTAGTCCTCCACGCTCTCCAGGAGACGGTCGGCCATCCGGTACGAGTATTCGACAAAGGACCGGTAGTCATGATCGAAGTGTTCGCGGGTCGCGGGACCGTGGAACGATCTCCAGAGGGACTCTTTGAACCGGCCGTATCCGGCTCGCGCGTTCGCGGGCAGGTCGACGGTGGCGACGGTGTAGCCCTCGCTGGTCCGGACCTCCTTGGGTAGGTCGGCGGACCCCAGGGCCACCCAGAGGGGATCGGGCTTCATCCAATGGCCCAGCCCACTCCGCAGGAGGGCGCGCATCATCGGCACCACCCCGCCGATCTGAGGAGTGTAGTGCCTGCCGAGCTCCCACCGGACCTGGCCGCGGCGCGGCGCGCCCGGAAGGCCGCGCACCGGGGGGGTCTGGGAGTTGATGCAGACCCGGATCATCCGCTCCGGTCCCCCGGACCGTCCGCCAAGAGGGGTGAAGATCGAAGAGGCCAGCATCGGGGCCCTTCCCCTAGGTCCGACCCCAGCACCGTCGACCGGTCGCCCGTCCGCACGATGTTCCGGATACTCAGAACCGGCCCAGCACAAAAGGCCCCACCCTCTTCGGCCGATCGGAGGATAAGGGAGACGGTCGCCCGGAACGGGACGGCCCTGATCCATCGACGTCCCGCGGACCTGGGAGGCACGCCTGGCGACGCCGCGGGGTCCGCGGGGACCGTGCGCGGAGCCTAATCGGTACGCACGCTGGGCACCAGCGATGGAGCTCGGCGTCGTCGTCCTGGCCGGCGGTCGATCTCGGCGTTTCGGCCGGGACAAGCTCCAAGAGAGGATCGACGGTCGACCGATCCTGGGTCGGGTCCTTGACGCGGTCCTGCCGTTGGGCCCGACCGCGCTTTCCACCCGTTCGCTGCGCCGAGGGCGCGAACTGTCCCGAGCCACCCCCACCCCCATCTCCCTCCTTCGGGATCGACCGGGTCCCGGGATCACCGGTCCTCCGGCCGCGATCGTGACCGCGCTCCGGGAGCTCCCCTTCGAGGAGCTGCTCTTCGTGCCCGGGGATGTCCCCTGGATCCGGACGGAGGCGCTCCGAGAGTTCGTGCGTCTCTGCCGACGGAACCGCGCGGTCGCCGGCACCTTGAGAAGAGCGGACGGGGGCACGGACCATCTGATCCAGTTCCACCGCCGACGCGCAAGCGTCCCCGCCGCACTTCGCATCGCCCGGCTCCGACACGGGGATCTCAGAGCCTCTGACCTTCTTCGCGGGGCGCCGCGGGTCGTCTATGTGCCGCTCGATCGGGTCATGAAGGACCCTTCTGACCTCGACGACGTCGATCGTCCGGAGGACCTGATCCGGGCGAGCCGTGGACCGGGCCGCAGCCCCCGCCCAGGGAGAAGCCAGGTCGCTTCCGGGGGACCCCAGGGACACTTTCTTGAGGGACTGCGAGCCGTACGACGGAACGATCGCCCGGCGGCCTTTCGACACTTTGCGGAAGAAGGCGGGTGGTACCATCGGGCCGGCATCGAGCTCCTCGAACTGCATTGTTGGGAGGACGCGGCGCGTGTGGATCCCATCGCCTCCGTCCGGACCGGGCTACCGGCGACCATCGCGGCCTTGTGTGTCCGGATGGGAGGTGATCGCGGCGGACGATAGCCCGTCGCAAAGGTCATGGGCCGGTGCTACGCTCCGCCTGGAGATGGCTCCGGAGTGTGCATCATGTGGCCGACCCATCGACGCCCAAGGCCGGGAACCGGGTCTGGCGCGAGGCGAGACGTCCTACCACCTGCACTGCGCCCCGATGGAGGTCGTACGGGACGCGACGGAAGAGTGGAACGCGATCGTTCGAAAGGGGGTCCGGTACTTCATCGAGAAGTACGTGCCCGCCGAGCTTCGGCACGGGTCCGAGCTCGATCCGACGGACCGCTCCGCCGCGTACGGTGAACAGTTCGTCGCGGTCGGCCTCGCCCTCCAGAGCGAAGTACGTCGGCGACAGATCGCCCCCGGTGCCGGCTAGATTGGGACCACCTCGCCCATGGACCTGGACACCGCGCCCGGACCTGCGGATGGATCGCTGACCGAGGAACGGCCGGGCCCCATCGGCCGTATCCGCCTCGACCGCTGCCAGGGGGGACAACGCGTCCGACGCGAGGACGAGGTCGCGAGCGAGGAGCCGGTCGAGATCCGCGTGGTCCCTTCTGGGCAGGAGGTGGCGATCCCGATCGGGATCACGATGCGGACGCCGGGGCACGACTTCGAGCTCGCCGCCGGCTTCCTGTTCTCCGAGGGGGTCGTGCGGCAGAACGAGGATATCACCCGGATCGACTACTGCACCGAACCGGACGAGGCGCAACGCTACAACGTGGTGAACGTCCACCTGGGACCCCGGGTGGACCTCGACGTACGTCGGCTGAGCCGTCACATGTTCACCTCGTCCAGCTGTGGGGTCTGTGGGAAGGCCTCGCTCGAGCATCTCGGGAACCTCGGGGCCCGCGCCCCGACCGGACCGACGGGATACTCTCCCGATCTGCTGGGATCGCTCCCGGCAAGGGCACGAAAGGCGCAGCCGGTCTTCGAGCGGACCGGGGGCATCCACGCGGCGGCCCTCTTCGACGCCCGGGGAGAACTGCGACTCGCGCGAGAGGACGTCGGCCGACACAACGCCTTGGACAAGCTCGTGGGGCGGCTCCTCCTCGACGAGGGACTTCCCGCCTCCGACACGATCCTGCTCCTGAGCGGACGAACGTCGTTCGAGCTCGTTCAGAAGGCGCTGTTGGCCGGGATACCGACGGTCGCGTCGATCGGCGCCCCGAGCTCGCTGGCCATTCGGGTCGCCGCGGGGTACGGGATGACGTTGGTCGGGTTTCTCCGCGAGAACACGTGCAACGTCTACTCCGGAACGGACCGGGTCCGGGCCTGAGCCGGGTCCCTTACCGTCGGGGAGGGACCAGCTGGATCAGCGGCGGACGCCCGGGGACCCGGTCGGTGCCCGAGGGAAGATAGCCGCCATAGTAGGGCATGCGGTTCGCCACGACCTGTTCGAACGCCACACGCAGCTCGTCGTCGTCGAGCCCGCGAGTGGGGATGAGATCATCATTGCGATTGAGGCAGCCTTTGAGCTCGCCCCGATGCGTCACGCGGATGCGATGGCAGTTCATGCAGAACTCGGGGTTCCGGACCGGATCGACCACCTCGATCTCCGCCCCGTGAACGAGGTAGATCCGGCGTCGGTGCATCTCCCGGACCAGCACCTGTTCCGATCGTTCCTCGAGCCAGCGCTTGACCTCGGCGATATCGACGGACCAGGCCCTCTCTCCGACCAGCTCGGGCATGAACTGGATGAGCTGGAGCCTCAGGCCCTTCGATCCCCCCACGAAGTCGATCATCTCCTGGATGAACGGGAGCGTGCGCTGGAAGACGACCATGTTGATCTTGACCGGGGTGAGCCCGACCTGGAGGGCCTCCCGGATGCCCCGGAGCACGGTCGGCAGCTCCCCCCCTCGGATCTCCTGGAAGGCCTTGGGATCCAGGGAATCCATCGAGACGTTCACGCGTTTCAGCCCGGCGTTCCGGAGGCTGCGGGCCCGGCGGGCCAGCATCGAGCCGTTCGTCGTGAGCGAGACATCGGGGATGTGCGGGACGGTCGCGGCGATGATCTCCTCGAGGTCGGTGCGCACCAGCGGCTCCCCACCGGTGAACTTGACCGACCGGATATCGAACTCGCGGGCGATACGAGAGAGCTGACCGATCTCGGCGACGGACATCTCGTCCGCGTGGGGTCCCGAGGGGCGGGCGACCGGTCCCAGCCCCTCGTCGTGACAGTACACGCAGGCGAAGTTGCAACGTTTGGTCACACTGATACGGATGTCCGTGACCGCACGTCCGTACCCGTCGACGAGCATGGAAGGGTTCCAGGGGGAACGCTCCCTATAGGCTTACGGGTGGCCCTGGTCCAAGGCTTCCTCTAGGGCGGCGCCCTTGGTACCGGGCTCCCCCGATGGGAACGGCCGGGCCGAGGACCCTAGTTCAGATACCCCGGAAGTGGCGTGAGACCGCCAAGAGGTAGACGAAGATGAGGAGGCTGAAGATGAACCCGAAGGAGATGAAACGTCCCGCGAGCGCGTCCGACACGAGCACGATGAAGGTCACGAGCAGGGCCAGGATCAGGGCCCAGAGGCGCAGGTGCCACAGGCCGACCGCCACTCCCACGGTGATCAGTCCGAGGATCATGAACACGATCCCGACCACTCCCGCGGAGAGCCCGAAGACGCCCCCGGCGACCCCGAAGACGTATCCGAAGCTGAACCCGAGCGCCAGAACGAGCCCGGCGACAAAGTACACGAACCCAACGAGGCCCACTAGGAAGGCCAAGATCGCCACGCCGAGCGGACGGCTTCTTCGCGTCGCAACCCCATAGCTCGTCATGATCCTGCGAACCTCGATGCCCGTTCTGATACCCGATCGCGCCTCAATAAGGTATCCCATGAGGCCCGAAATGTGGTTTTCGCGACGGTATCGATGTATAACCACCGTACGTGCTGCCCGTTTGCAAAGGCCAGATACAACGGAGTGACGACCCGACGGTCGTACCTTTGCGTTCGAAAGGAAGCGTCCCCGGTCCGGCTCAGTCCTTCCGAAGAACGATCTCGAGGTAGTCGGATGGGAGGAACACCGTCCCATCGTTCGATCGGTTGAACCGTTGGATGGTCTCCATCAGATCGATCGCCAGCTGCGAGCGATCGGGCAGTTCTCGTGAGGCGAACGCCGCGATGACCGGGCCGAGGTACCGCTGCAGGGCCGCCAGGTACCGTTCGGGGGAGTCCCCCCGGATCACCATCGAGCGACGCTGGGACGCCACACGGACCGCGTCCGGGAACAGACCGCGGATCCCCTCCTCGCTCGCCCAGGGATCGGTCGGTCGGGGGGAACCGGTCCGGGCCTCGGGTTCGAGCAAGCGGTGAAGCACGGTCCCAAAGAACCCGTCGGGCACCCACGACGTGAGGCCGATCGCGCCTCCGGACCGGCAGACCCGCGAGATCTCCTGCGCGGCAAGAGCCGGATCGGGAGCATAGATCACGCCGAACGTGGAGAGCACCCGTTCGAAGGTCGAGGCATGGAACGGCAGGGCGCTGGCGTCCCCCATCACGAGCTCGATCCCCAGCCGCTCCACCTGCGCGCGCTCTCGGGCCTTATGGAGCAGGTCCGGAAGGAGATCGATCCCGGTCACCCGGGCCCTCCTTCGAGCGGCCGAGAGCGCCGTGTTCCCGCTCCCGGTGGCCACGTCCAGGGTCGCCTGACGGGCCCGGAGCTCGACCGCCTCGCAAAGGAGCTCACTGGGGAGGATGGCCCCCGCGGCCAGGATCGAGTAGTCCCCCCGCCCCCATACGCGATGGTCCTCCGGTCCGGGGAGCTCGGGCATCGATCTGGTCCGGGGCTGCGACGGGCGCCCATACTTGAGCTCTTTAGCTCCCTCGAGCATCGTAGGGGATCGTGCCGTCGATCCCCATCGAACGCAAGGGTCCTCGGTCGTTCCCTCCCACGCTCCGGGGTCGGGCGCGCCTGGAACCGTTCGAGAGCGCGATCCTGCGGGACAACCCGCTCGGAGATCCCTACGTCCGGGACGTAGCGGTCTATACACCCCCGTCCGGGAGGACCGAGGGGCTTCCCTTGCTGGTCCAACTGGCCGGGTTCACCGGAGCGGGATGGGTCGAGCTCCAGCGAGAGGTCCCGTTCCACGAGACGCTGTTCCAGGTGTTCGACCGGCTCGTGCGGACCGGCGCCTGCCCCGAGGCGGTCCTCATCTCGCCGGATGCGCTCACGACGCTCGGAGGGAGCCAGTACGTCAATTCGTCCGCGACGGGCCGGTACGCGGACTACGTGGTACGGGAGATCGTTCCCTGGGCCCAAGAACGGTTCCGCACCGGACCGACCGGGGTCCTCGGGCAGTCCAGCGGCGGGTTCGGCAGCCTCCATCTGGCGGCCGAGCACCCCGGGGTCTTCGAGGCCGTCGCATCGAGCGCCGGCGACATGGCCTTCGACCTGACGTACACCTCGGACCTTCTCAAGGCCGCACGGGAGCTCCGGGGGTACGACAGCGTCGAGGCGTTCCTCGGCCGCTTCTTCGAGGATCCCTCGATCATGAAAGGGCCCGGCGACCCGGTCGGCAGCACGCTCAACGCGCTCGCCATGTCGGCCTGTTACTCGCCGAGACCCGGGGAGCGTGGTACCTTTGACCTGCCGATCGACATCCAGTCCGCCGAGATCGACCCGAAGGTCTGGGGTCGATGGTTGGCCTTCGATCCGGTCGAGCGGCTCCATGAGGAGAGGACGGTCGCCGCGCTGCGCCGTCTCCGCTCCATCCATCTCACGGCCTCCCGGTCGGACGAGTGGTTCCTCGATCTGTCCGCGCGAAGATGGGTCTCCCGCGCCCGGTCCTTGCGGCTCGAGGTCCAGCATGACGAGTTCGACGGGGGACACTTCGATCGAGTACCTCGGTTCGAGGCGATGTACACCCGAATGACGCGGGCGCTCTCCGAGGGCAGGCGGTAGCCCCGGGGCCTCCTCGATGGGGTGGGGCCGGCCCGTTCAGGGCATTGCCTGTTCCACCCGTCGGTGCTTCGGGATGCAGCGGGTCCGGCCCTTGGAGCGAGCGGACCTTGCTCTCGCCGCCTTTCCGTTCGGAGGGCTCAACGGGGCCTCCGTCTGCCCCAGCGTAGCTCGGTACAGCACTCGACGTCGGATCGGAAGGAAGCCGGTGCTCTCGTAGAGGTGACGCTCGATCTGGTTCTCTTCGCCGGTCTCGAGATAGGCGGTGGCCACGTGACGGGCTCGGAGGTCCGAGAGGAAACGGTCGACCAGGCATCGGCCGACCCCGCGACCCTGGAACTCCGGGAGCACATGGAGCTCATGGACGTGGGCCGCCGACCCCACCGCGTAATCGAACCAAGGGTGGCGCGTCAGGAACCAGTACAGGAAGCCGGCATAGCGCCCCTCGCACTCCGCAACGAGGAGGCCTTTCGGTTTGATCCGTTTCCAGCCTTCGACATCCAAGAAGGGGTCCCACGGATCTCCCTCGCCGCTCGGTGCGTACTTCTGTACGATCGTAGCGAAATCCTTCGAGGTGCCGGGTCGGATGAAGACCGCCTTCTTTCTTGCGATCACGTGGGCCCTCGAGACAGGGAATAATTTTAGGTCTCGTGGGGGGGCGGGACCGTTGCTCACCTCGACCTCTTGACGAGTAGGAGAGCCGGGTCGGAGCCGCACGGATGGGTCGACGTCGGCACGGGGGACCGGCGGTTCTCCGCACAGGAGGGTCGACCGCGGGGAGAGGGAGTTCCACGCCTCCCGCCACTTCTTATTCGGGTCGTAGTTGGGCTCGCTGGGGCGATGCGATGGGAGGGATCTTTCAGAGGCCGGTATGCGACCTCGGCCCCGCGTACGATTTCGCGTTCCGCCCGCTCATCGGGGTCCCGGATCCCGACTCGGGCGGAGGTTGCGACGACGCCCCGGAACGTGTCGAACTGTTCGCGGCGGGGACCGACCCGAGCGTCCCTTCCGCCGCGTGGACGTACTTCTCGCTCTGTCCGGCGCATCGGGACCAGCTCAAACGCTACGACGAGCGCTTGGAGACCAAGGGGCTCCCTTCCCGGTTCCGGACGCCTCGATCGGTCCCGGACCGCAAGCCTGCCGGTCCATCCGCTCGCTAGGACTGGCCCTGGGTCGACAAGCCCTTGGTGGCAGGTCGATCGAGACCTCCTCGCGGAGGGACCGGCGATCGCGTTGCCTAGGCGGCCCCATCGAAAGGACGTCACTACAGTGGGACCGGTACCGCGGCCCCGTAGCACAGCTCATCTAGGGGAAGGGGCACTTTCTATCCTTATCGCATGAGCTCCCGCAATGACCCACCGCAGCCTGCGGGATCCCTCGAGGATCGCGTAGCGGTGGATCCGGGGCGTGCGGTATCACCGGCGAGCGGACCGCCCGGGCGACAAGAGTTCGGCCCGCGTTGGTTCCCCGGGCCGGTGAGGCGGAACCTCCCTGCGCTCGTCCTGGTCGGTCTCTCGATCCTCATCCCGGAGCTCTTGACCGGCTCCACCCCGGTCCTTTCCTTGTTCTTGGATCCGCTCTCGATCGTGTTCCTGCTCGGGCTCTACGGATGCGGTGTCCTCACGATCCGGGAGGTCTGCGTTCGGTGGGGGAAGGGTTGGCCCAGCGTCCTATTGCTCGGCCTGGGGTACGGGATCGTCGAGGAAGGGTTCGGAACGAAGACCTTCTTCGACCCGCGCTCCACGGCGGCCGCCGGCTTGGCGGTCTACGGGCACTACGGGGGGGTCAGCTGGGTCTGGGTCACCGAGATCACGATCTTCCATGCCGTGTTCAGTATCGGACTACCGATCCTTCTCGTAGGACTTCTGTTCCCGGGGACCCGGGCCGTGCGGTATCTTTCCGATCGGGGTCTCGGAACGGCCTTCACCTTGTTCCTCCTCACGGCGACCACGACGTTCTTCCTGTTCGATCGCTCGTACACTCCCAACGCGGGCATCCTGTTCCTGTTCGCCGCCTTGGTGATCGGGCTGAGCGCTCTCGCCTGGAGATCCCCGTCGTCCCTGTCCCGGCCATCGGATCACGGACCGCCCCGTTCCCCGCGGGCGGTCGGCCTCGCCGCGGGTCTTTTCGTTTGGTTGCTGTTCGGGATCAGTTGGTCGCTCCCCGCGCTCGTTCCGCTGCCGCTCGTCGTCATCGGCTTGGATCTTCTTCTCGCGATCGGGATCGCCCTCTACGTGTTCCGCGAGATCGAATCGGGGGATCCCCACTACCGCTTGTCGTTCGCCACGGGGGCGCTCTCGTTCCTGATCGTCTTCAGTCTGGTCGTCGAGGTCCTCGGGGACGTACTCGCCATCTTCGCGACGGGATCCATCATCGGGTTGCTCGTCCTCCTCCGGCGAAGGCTCGCACCCTACCCCTCTCGACCGCTCCGCGACGCGATAGGGAAGCCCATTTGATGGCACGATGGCCCACCCGAGCAATTCGCGCGGCCGAGCGGATCCTGCGCGCTTCGACAGCGCTTATACCGAGCACGACAGCGTGCGGGCAGGGCGCTCTTCATCGCCGAACATGAACACGACGGGGACCACTGCCCCGCACGGGACCCGAACATGGGCAAGATGCTGCTCCAGCACCTCGAGCCCGCCAACGCGAAGCGCCAAGGGGTCCACATCCATGCCGACGCGGTCCAGAGCGGAGCGCATCGGTTCATCCTGATCGTGGATGGGGCGGACAAAGAGACGATCCAAAGGTACATGGCCCCGTTCGCCCAGGCCGGTTCGGTCAAGGTCTCGCCCGCCTCGACGTGCGAGTCGGTCGTAGAGCGCGGGGCCTGCTAGTTCGGTCGGGCGGTCGGGCTTTCCCGAGTGTCGCCTCGACGGGACGGGGGGAGACCGTACGGGCGAGGGCCCGGTCGACCCTCTAGGGGACCGGCGCGAGGAGAGGGGGATCGGTGCCCGGGGTCAAGGCGGCGATCGCCGCCCCGAGGAAGGCGATCGGAACGCCCACCACTGCGAGCACCGTCACGGGCTGCAGACCGAGCACCAGGATGAAGATCAACGTGAAGACGGGGATCCCGGACTGGAGGACGGAGGGAACGATGAGCGTGATCCGTTGCGCGGCCCAAAAAAAGGCCAGCGGGGCCACGGAGAAGTTGAGGATCCCCATGACCACCAACACCACGAGGTACCGAGGGTCCCAGCTACCGAGAAGGTCCGGGGACCGGAGGAGCAGGGCGGCACCGAGGAGCCCGATCCCGCACATCACGATCATCGCGGCCGCCATGAGGTCGACCAGTGCCACGGTGCGCCCGGTCCGGTCGATCGAGATGACCAGGAAGGAGTTCCCGAAGAAGAGGGGCACTCCGAGCAGTACCGTCAGGAGAGAGAGGGGCTCCGGCGTCCCACCCCCCAGGATGGTCAGCAGGGCGCCCGTGCCGATGAGCACCACCCCGGTCCAGAAGCCGAGCCGTCGGAACCGGCCGCCGCCCTCCCGCGCGAGGCCATAGAAGATCAGCGGGGTCCCTAGGACGTCCGAGGACAGGATCAGGATCGAGGTATCGATCGCGCCGGTGAACCTCGTGCCCAGCACGATGAGCGCCTGGACGACCAGCCAGAGGACGGCCACCGCCAGGACCCGGTGATCGACGAGCACGCGCCGGAACGGCCGGGAGGACCGGAACGCTGGGACCGCAGCTCGGAGCCCGAGCGAGGCCGCCGCGCCGAAGAGCGGGGCCACGAACATGATCGCGACGTTCTCCGACGACGGGAGCACGAGAACGAGAGGAAAGAACGTGGCCCAAAGGAGCGCCGAGATGCCCGCCGCCAGCACTCCGGTCAGGTACCGACGCGAGAGGGTCATCCGTTCGCCACTCGAATCCTCGATATAGATGTACGGCGCGGAGGGGTGCGCGGGTCCGGCACCCGGCGTGGCCCCGGGGGGGCGCGTGGTCTCGATCGCTCCGGGTCCTCTATTTAACGCATCGGCGACCTAGTAGCTCCATCAGTGACGAGCTTCGACGACAACTATCAGACCGGAGCGCCCCCCTGGGACATCGGCCACGCGCAGGACGAGTTCGTCCGGCTCGAGGATGCTCACGAGATCCGCGGGAAGGTACTGGATGTGGGGTGCGGGACCGGGGAGAACGCCTTGTTCCTGGCCTCGCACGGGCACGGCGTCGTCGGCGTCGATTCGGCCCCGACCGCCATCCGGATGGCCCAGGAAAAAGCGGCCGACCGCAAGCTCTCCGTCGATTTCCGCGTCGGGGACGCTCGCGAACTGGACCGGCTCGGCCTCGCGTTCGACACCGCGATCGATAGCGGGCTCTTCCACACCTTTTCGGACGAGGACCGGGTCGAGTTCGCGAGCAGCCTTCACGGGGCCCTCGCGCCCGGAGGGACCTACTTCGTGATGTGCTTCAACGAACGAGAACCGAGCGACTGGGACGGGCCCCGTCGGGTCTCCCAGAAGGATCTTCGAGCCACCTTCGGCCTGGGATGGCATATCAACTACATCCGCGAAGCGCATTTCGAAGCCCATCGGGTCGGCTCGACCGGCCATGCCTGGCTGGCCTCGATCACACGGTCCTGAAACGCGAACGCGCCGCGCTCCTCCTGCTCCGGACCAACTGATGACCGGCCCCCACGGACGGCCCGATCGCCACTCGCCGGTATCCGGCAAGGTGTGCGTCATCACCGGAGCGACCTCGGGGATCGGCGAGGCCACCGCGATCGAGCTCGCACGGAGGGGAGCGCAGCTCGTCCTCCTCGGTCGCAGTGAGGCCCGATGTCGCGCGACGCAGGAACGGATCGCGGCATCCACCGGATCTCGCGCGACCCGGTACCTGACCGGCGATCTGGCATCCCGATCCGAGGTTCGTCGATTGGCGGACCGCCTCCACCAGGAGCTCGAGCGGATCGACGTGTTGATCAACAACGCAGGCGCGCTCCATTCGCGTCGACAGGTCAGCCCGGATGGGATCGAGCTCACCTTCGCCGTGAACGTGTTCGCTCCCTTCCTGCTCACGGAGCTCTTGCTGGACCGGCTGAGGACGGACGCTCCCGCTCGTATCGTCAATGTCTCCTCCGAAGCGCATCGCGGCGCGCGACTGGATCTGGACCGTCTTGGCGCGGAGGACGCCTACCACGGGTATCGCCAGTACGCTCGGTCGAAGCTGGCCCTCCTCATGCTCACCTATGCCCTGTCCCGCCGCCTCCAGGGTTCGGGAGTGACGGCCAACGCGGTGCATCCGGGATTCGTGTCCAGCGGGTTCGGCCGGAACAACCCGGGGTTCTCGGGTCGTGGGTTCGCGATCGCCGAGACCCTGTTCGGTATCTCGCCCGAACGCGGGGCCCGGACCGTCGTCTACGCCGCGGAGGCTCCGGAGCTCGAGCAGAGATCCGGGCTCTTCTTGGCTCGCTCTCGACCGAGACGGTCGTCGGCCCGCTCGTACGACCTGCCGACCCAAGAGCGTCTATGGACGATCGCCACCGAGGTGACGCGGCCCGGACCGGACGACGCGGACCCGGCTCGGATGGCCTCCAGCCCGAGGCTCTAATACGGTCCGAGCGGATCCGTCCGGCGGACCCCGTGGCGAGCTCTGTCTGCCTGAAATGCGGTCGGGCGAACCCGCCGGAGGCGCGGTACTGTTTGGCCTGCGGCGCCCCCCTGGGCACCCTGTCCGCGGTCCCCGCACCCATGGCGGCCCCCCTGCCCACCGCGTACCCGATGCCACCCTCACCACCCGGCTCCTGGAACGCGGGAACCGGCTTCCCCGGTCCGATGCCGGTGGCGGTCCCTGACCACATCCGCCAGATCGATCTTCGGGCGATCGAGCAGGCGCGGACGTCGGCCCTCATCGCGATCGTTGGGCTGCTCGTGAGCGCGGTGTTCCTTTTCTTCGACTTTCTCGGCTACGGGACGCTCGGGACCGCGAACGTCACGAACTTCTCACTGGACACGACGTTGACCTCGGCGGCCCTGGGCGGGGTCCTGACGATCCTTTCGATGATCTTCGGTCGTCGTTGTTTCGTTCTCCTTCGCCCGATCGACTCCCGTTTCTCTACGCCGGCGTCCCTTAGCCTCGTCGCATTGGTGGGCCTCGCCATCGCCCTGATCGGAGAGATCGTGCTCCTCGCGCTCTTCATCCAATCCTCCGGGTGCGCGAGCGAGCTTGCGGCCCCCGCGAACTGCGGAGTTCAGGGATTCACCACCGACACGCTCATCGCGCTCGGGTTCGCCGGGCTAGGAGGGCTCCTTCTCTTGATCGGCGGGATCGGGATGCTGATCGGCATCTACCGGCTTGGGACCCGGTTCGATGTAGGCCTGTTCAAAGTGGGTGCGATCCTCCTGATCTTTCCCATCCTTTCCCTGATCGGTGTCATCCTCATCTACGTGGCCACCTCCAACGCCCGCACGAAGGTGGAGTCGGTCCCTCGAGCACCGACCCTGTTCCCTCCGGTCGGCGCTCCGGTCTACCCGCCACCTCCGAGATAGGGGAGGATCCCAGGGTCGGCCGATCCTATGGGGCCGGATCGACCGGGTCGAGCACTCGCTCGAACGCAGCGAGCATCTCCGCCGCGTTCGCCAAGTGGCGAGGGGACAGCTGCTCGACGTTCACCCCGAGCGGGACCGAGAGGCTCCCGCGGCTCACTCCCGCGACGAGCTTCTGCCAGATCCCGAGAGCGTTCTGGACCGAACGGGCCGACGCCCCGGCCTCCTCCCCATTGAGGATGATCTGTTCCGCGCTCTCGGGAATGTCCGCGCCGAGCCATCGGACGAACTCGGCATCGCCCTCATCGGCGATCGGGGCCACACTGATGAGCACGGCCGAAGGGCTCACCCCCGCCTTGAGGCACAGGGACTCGTACTCTGTCACGAGGTGTAGGATGCTCTCGCTGTCGAAGAGGATCTGCGTCGTGAAGAACGCGGTCCCCGCGCGGGTCTTCTGGAGCATCCGATGGGCCTCGCCCACCCGCTGGGGGATCGCGATGTTCCCCAGGAGACCGTGGGCCCGCTCGAGGATCGGGCGACTGATGCGGTTCGCCTCGGTGACCGAAGGCCCCGGATACGGGATGTACCGGCTCGAGCCGCCGACCAGGACCGCGTGATGGATCCCGCGCGCGACCGTCTCCTCCGTCCATCGTACCAACGCCTCGGTGGACGGCAGATGGGCCACGACCTTGTTGACCACGATCTCTCGTCCGGTCCGGCGACCGAGGACCGTGGCGAACTCCCGCGAGTCGCCCGAGCGGTAGTACGGGCGACCCTCGTGGTTCTCGTCCACCAGTTCGGGCACGTCGAGCGCATCGACCCGGGGAACGGCGGCGACGACCTTCGCGATCGCTTCGATCCGTTCCTCGAGCCGCGGGCTCGAAAGACGCACCGCGGGCGGGACCGGTTCGAAGAAGAGGGGATGATGAGGGAGGGCCTCGATCAGCGTGCGCACCATGTTCCTTCGCTCGTCGTGGCGTGGATCCTAGGGTCTTCTGTTCGTGTCGGTTAAGGTCTACGGCCCGGGACCGGCCTTGCGGCCCGTGCAACTTTAGCGCGTTGAGGAAAATCGAGTGTCGTTCACTCGTCCAGCCGGAAGAGCTTCCGGGCGTTCTCGCCCAAGATCCGTTCCCGCTCCGCCTCGGAAAGGTCGAGCCCCTCGATCAGTCGGACGGCCGTGGAGATCGACTCGAGGGGCCAGTCGGACCCATACAAGAACCGGCTCACGTCGCCCACCGAGGCGATCGCGTTGAAGAGACGCCGCTGCGCCCGATGGAACATCGCCTCGAAGTGCGGCACGCGCGGCGGTGCCAGGAGCCCCGAGGTATCGGTGTAGACGTTCTCGTTCTTGTAGACCAGTTCCGCGGTCTCTTCGACCCACGGGTTGCCGAGGTGGCAGAGGACGAAGTTGACGTCCCGGTAGCGCACGGCGACCTCGTCGACCTCGATCGGGCGCGCGAACCGGATCCGCCCGAGGGGATCCATGGTGTCGCCCTGGTGGAAGAGGACGGGGATATTCCGGCGCGCGGCGAACTCGTAGACCGGCCCGAGCCGCGGGTCGTGGGGGTAGAACGGAAGGTATCCGGGGTAGAGCTTGATCGCCTTGAGGTCCGGCGAACGGTCCCATTGGGCCAGGGCCCGCAGGATCGCGTCCGCGCCCTGGGTCGGATCGACGGTCGCGGTCGCCAGGAGCCGGCCCCCGCTCTGCTCCCGGAGCTCCCGACCCTCGCGCAGGGTCTCCTCCACGTTCGGGGATTGGAAGATCTGGAGCACCAGTCCGTCCCGGATCCCCTCCCCGTCCAGCTCGCGCAGGAGACCCCGGACGGTGAAAACGACCTCGGGCCCGTAGGAGTTCTTCCCGATGTCGGGCCAGTAGGCGCTCAGGTGGAGATGCACATCCACCCGACGCGTCGATCGGGGCACGGTGCATCGAGGTCCGGTGGCGTTTATCTCCTTCGATGGGCCGGGATCATGGGCCGGGGAGCCCGAAGAGCGCCCGGGCGTTGCCCCCTAGGATCATCTCCTGCTCGTCGGGCGCGAGCCCGAGCGACGTCACGAGCTCCACGCCGTCCTGCAACGAGGAGATCGGCCAGTCCGATCCATAGAGCAGCTTTCCGGGGTCCCCGACGGCGTAGACCGCATATCGCAGACGTTCGACCATCCGACGCACCTGCAGATCGTAGCGCGGGGAGAACGGGTTCAGCAGGCCCGAGGTGTCCCCCCACACGTTCGGGTTCTTGTAGATGACCTCGGCCGCCTCCTCCATCCACGGATTGCCCAGGTGGCACAGGACGAAATCGACGGAGCGCCAGCGCACCGCCACGTCATCGAGGAACAGCGGACGAGCGAACTTCACGAGGCCGTTCGGGTCCGACGTGTCCCCTTGGTGGACGAAGACCGGTGCCCGATGGCGTTCGGCCCAGCCGAGGATCGGCTCGACCCGCGGGTCATCGATCGCAAAGGGCTGATAACCGGGATAGAGCTTGATCGCTCGCACGGGGTCCGGCGACCGGTCCCAGAGGTCCAACGTCCGGTGGATCTCCTCGGCCGGTCGGGTCGGGTCCTCCGTGGCGGTCAGCAGCAACCGACCCTGGCTCTCCTGGGAGACCTGGGCTCCCTCGGCCAACCCCTCTTCCGGGCTCGGGGCTCGCCGGGGGGCCAGGAACACGCCCCATCGAATGCCCGACCGATCCATCTCTCGGAGCAGCCCTTGAGGGGAGTACTCCAGGCGATTGCGTTCGGCGAACGCCGGACCGTGCGGAGAGTACCGGGTCGGGTGCACGTGGACGTCCACCCGATCGAGCGCTCCGGCCCGCACGGGTCCGTCAAGGTGCCCGGCCTCTTGTAGCATCCCCCGAGGCGGCCGGGCCGCGGGGTTCATATCGGGCGATGGTCATCCTCGATCTCTCGGTGCTCCATGTCCGATCGATCGAGCTGGCTAAGCTACGCGGATGCGCCCAAGATCGTTCATCCCCCACCCGGGCCCCGCTCCAAGGAGCTGCTCGAGGCCCAGTCCCAGATGGAGACCGAGGCCATCGCCTACCCTCGGTCCCTGCCGATCGCGATCCGCGAGGCCCGCGGATCGACGGTCGAGGACATGGATGGGAACCGGTACATCGATTGGATGTCGGGGATCTCGGTGCTCAACCTGGGCCACCGACATCCTCGGCTCGTCCAGGCGCTGAAGTCCCAGGCCGAGAAGATCTGGCACTCTCTCGAGTTCCCCACCGAGGCACGGATCGATTTCCTTCGAGAGCTCCGCGACGTGCTCCCCGGGTCGCTGCGCAACCACGCCAAGGTCTTCCTGAGCGTGACCGGGGGCGACGCGATCGAGACGGCGGTCAACATCGCCGACCACGCCAAGGGCCATCGCGGGACGATCACGTTCTCGGGGGCCTACCACGGCGTGCATGGCGGCGCGGTGAACCTGACGGCCGGCCGGCGCTATCACGCGACGAGCTCGTTCCGCGGCGGCGGGAGCATCCTGCGGGTCCCGTTCCCCGACCCGTACCATCCGTTGCTCGATCCAGAGGGAGGCTCGCAGGGGTTGGTCCGGTACCTCACCCATCTCATCACGGACCCTCACTCGGGGGCCGACGAGATCTCGAGCATCCTGGTCGAGCCGATCCTGGGAGAGGGGGGGTACGTGGTACCGCCCGAGGATTTCCTCCCGTCGCTCCGAGAGCTCTGCGATGACCACGATCTGCTTCTCATCTTCGACGAGGTGCAGTCGGGTCTCGGACGCACGGGTAAGATGTGGGCCTGCGAACATTGGAAGGTGACGCCCGATATCCTCTGCAGTGCGAAGAGCATCGGAGGCGGGATCCCGCTCGCGGTCGTGGCGTACCGGGACGACCTGGGGCGCGAGCTCCCGCCCGGGTTCCATCTCGGGACCTACCGGGGCAATCCGCTCGGGATGGCACTGGGCGCCGAGACGCTCCGGGTCCTCCGGGACGAGGATTGGATCGCGACCACGGCCCGTCGCGGCGGGACGGTCCTGAAGCGCTTCGCTTCGATCGCCCGGGACCACGCCTCCATCGGGGACGTCCGCGGCAAGGGTTTCATGATCGGCATCGAGCTCGTACAGGACCCCGCGTCCCGGAAACCGGCCACCGACGCGGCGAGGGCGCTCAAGCGGGAGCTCCTGAACCGAGGGGTGCTCATGCACACGTGCGGCTCGCACGACCAGGTGATGCGGTTCATGTCGCCGCTCGTCATCGAGGACGAGCTCCTGGAGCGCGGCCTCGACACGTTCGAGCAGGCCATCGAGGCGCTCGACCCTACGGTCGCGCCCCCCACCGCCTCCTCACGTCGAGCGAAGCCCATCCCCGGC
>JBARHO010000022.1:0-6400 GCA_049799275.1 Thermoplasmata archaeon | reverse complement strand
AAGGTCTACATGGCGGACTTCGAGGATTCTCATTCGCCCACGTGGATCGGGACATTGCAGGGCCAGGCCAACCTGTTCGACGCCGTACACGGAACGATCCAGTTCGAGGCCCCGGACGGGCGGTCGTACCGGGTCCGGGACCGACCGGCCACGCTCATGGTCCGACCGCGCGGCCTGCACCTCGAGGAGCGACATCTCACCGTCGATGGGCGGCCGATCTCCGCGAGCTGGTTCGACTTTGGGCTGTTCTTCTATCACAACGCCCGGACCCTCCTCGAGCGGGGTTCGGGACCCTACTTCTATCTGCCCAAGCTCGAACACTACCCTGAGGCCGCCCTCTGGAACGACGTCTTCGAGCGCTCCGAGGAGCAGCTGGGGATCCCCTCGGGCAGTATCCGGGCCACCGTGCTCATCGAGACCCTGCCGGCCGTCTTCGAGATGGACGAGATCCTCCATGCCCTTCGGACCCGGTCGGTGGGGCTCAACTGCGGCCGCTGGGACTACATCTTCAGCTTCATCAAGCAGTTCCGCGACGACCCGCGGGGGGTGTTCCCGGACCGTGACCTGCTCCCGATGACGACCCCCTTCCTGGATCGGTACTCTCGACTCCTGGTGCGCACGTGCCACCGCCGGGGCGCCCACGCGATCGGAGGGATGGCCGCCCAGATCCCCGTCAAGAACGACCCGGCCCGCAACGAGGCGGCCCTCTCCAAGGTCATCGCGGACAAGGAGCGCGAGGTCGCGGTGGGACATGATGGGACGTGGGTCGCCCATCCGGGCCTGGTCCCCGTCGCGATGCAGGTGTTCGACCGAGGGATGCCGACCCCGAACCAGGTCGATCGCCTGTTCGCGACGGACCCGCCCATCCGGGCCGAGGACCTCCTCGAGATCCCGACCGGGCCGGTGACCGCGGCCGGGGTCCGGACCAATGTCCGCGTCGCCCTCCGGTACCTCGAGGCCTGGCATCGGGGGATCGGCTGCGTGCCGATCGATCACCTGATGGAGGACGCGGCGACGGTGGAGATCGCGCGGGGCCAGCTCTGGCAGTGGATCGTCCATCGTCGGGTCCTGGACGACGGCTCTCCCATGACCGCGGACCACTTCCGCCGGGACCTGGGGTCCGAGGCGACCGAGCTCGAGGGGGAGCTGACCCGGGCCGGCCTTCCGACCGGCTCCTCGGCCTGGGCGAAGGGGTTCCTCGACTCCTTGGTCTCCGGGCCCGAGTTCGCAGACTTCTTTACTCTGAAGGCGTACGAAGCGCTCGAGGGAACGGACCAGGGAGCAGGGACGTGAAGGGGACGAAGCAGCTGAGCGATGGTTGGAAGAACGACGAGCGCTGGAAGGGGACCCTTCGCCCGTACCGGCCCGAGGACGTGGAACGCCTTCGCGGCTCCATCCATATCGAGAACACGTTGGCCACGCTCGGCGCCCGCCGGCTCTGGCACCTCCTCACGTCCGAGGATTACATCCCGACGTTGGGGGCCATGACCGGGACCCAGGCGGTCCAGATGGTCCAGGCCGGGCTCCCGGCCATCTACGCGAGCGGTTGGCAGGTCGCGGCGGACGCGAACGACGCGCACCAGACCTACCCCGACCAGAGCCTGTACCCCTCGGACAGCATGCCGACGCTCGTCCGCCGGATCAACAACGCCTTCCGTCGGGAGGACGAGAAGCAGCACTCGGCCGGGGACGGGAACGTCCACTGGTACGCCCCGATCGTGGCCGATGCCGAGGCCGGGTTCGGGGGCACGCTCAACGTCTTCGAGATCACCAAGGCGCTCATCGAGGCCGGCGCCGCCGGGCTCCACATCGAGGACCAGCTGGCGTCCGTCAAGAAGTGCGGCCATATGGGGGGCAAGGTCCTCGTACCGACCCGAGAGTTCAACCAAAAGCTCTGGGCCGCCCGTCTCGCCGCGGACATCCTCGACGTCCCGACCGTGCTCGTCGCGCGGACCGACGCCCTCTCGGCCAAGCTGATCACCAGCGACATCGACCCGAGGGACCAGGAGTTCCTCACCGGCGAGCGGACGCCGGAGGGGTTCTTCGTCATGCGCGGTGGCCTCGATGCGGCCATCGCGCGCGGGCTCTCCTATGCCCCCTACGCCGATCTCGTCTGGTTCGAGACCGCCGGGCCGGACATGAGCGAGGCCCGGGCCTTCGCCGAGGCGATCCACGCGAAGCATCCGGAGAAGCTCCTCGCGTACAACTGCTCCCCGTCGTTCAACTGGCGCAAGAAGCTCTCGGCCGAGGAGATCGGGCGGTTCCAGGCGGAGATCGGGGAGATGGGCTACCGGTTCCAGTTCGTGACGCTCGCGGGCTTCCATGCGCTCAACCTCTCGATGTTCCGGCTCGCCACGGACTACCGGGAGCGGGGGATGATGGCCTACTCCGAGCTCCAGCAGGAGGAGTTCGTCGCCGAGGACGCGGGCTATCGCGCGGTGAAGCACCAGACCTTCGTCGGTACGGGCTATTTCGACGAGGTGGCGCAGGTCCTGTCGGGCGGCCTCACCTCGACCTTGGCGATGCACGGGTCGACCGAGGCCCAGCAGTTCCACGAGAAGCCCCCGGTCGCGAAGAAGGACGGGCTGACCCGGTCCTCCCATTCGGCCTCGACGAAGACCACGTGAGGACGGTCCCGCGGTCGGATCGGTCACCATCGGGCGGAGGGACGGCATGGGAGGCGCCGGAGAGGCCGAACGGTCGGCGTGCCCCGATCTCGCCGGGGGCTTCACCCCTTCTCGTTCGACAGACAGGCCGGAACGATGAGCGGGAGCTGGGCCACTGGGGGGGCGAAACGCGACCCATCCCTGGAGCCGCACCACGTCGCCGAGAACCATTACGCGGCGCCGACGGACTTCGTCCTGCACTGGTTCACCGATTTCCGCGTGGGGGAAGGCTGGTTACGGGCTCTCGAGATCCCCGCCTCGGCGCACGTCGAGGTCGCGGAGCGCCTACGCGTGCTCGATGCCGAGAAACCCCACGGACATCTCCGCATGCGCCTCGAGATCGAATCCCCCTCCCGGTGGACCCGGGTCGATGAGTCGTTCAATGAGAAGGAGGAGCTCCTCCTGCGGATCTTCGTCACCGAGACCCTCTTCCCCGAGCCATCCGGCAGCTACCATCGGGTCGAGTCGTGGGTCGATTCGGCCCGCGTGCGTACGAACTTCCTGGTCGCCCGAGCGGCACGGAGCGCGCTCGCCCGGCGGGATCTGAGGACCTACTCCCAGGTGAAACCCCTCCTCGAGCACGACTATCGGGACTCGCTGGGTGATCCCACGCTCCCGACGGCCCGGTCCGATGCTGGGACCGAGGGGGCCGGTCATGATCCGTTCCACCAACGATCCTGAGGACCGGATGTCCGGCGGGTCGCCGAGCGAGCCGCCCGAGGCGTTGGATGTGACCCTGCTCTCCGGATTTCGGTTCGGATGCCTTCCGGGTTGCGGTCTCTGCTGCTTCACTACCCCGGCGGTGGATCGCTTGGAGGCGGAGCGACTGCGGTCGATCGAACCGGAGCTACCGCTCGTTCGCGGTCCGGGTCAGAACCTGGTGGTGGGGAGCCGACCGCGGGGAGGGGCCTGCTTCTTCCTGACCTCCGCGAGCTGTCGATGCCACTCGAGCCGGCCGTTCCCGTGCGCGGAGTTCCCCTTGACGGTCCATGTAGGCGCGAGGGCGCAAACATCGGTCGTCCTCTCGTGCCCGGGGATCGCGCTGGATCGGCTGGACGATTGGTCCCGAGGATCCGGCGTGTCCGAGCCGCCGATCGGGCTCGACGGGGAGCTGGTCCGGGTCCGCACCGAACTGAAATCGGCCGGGGGGCAGGAGCTCCTCTCGAGGGCGAGCGAACGCCGTCGAGCCCTCGAGCGGCGGCTGACCCGGAGCGGCCTCTGGCACGTGGAGGACGATGTCCGCCGCTCGCTGCGAGGGAACATCCCCCTCCCGAGCTCCGACGACTTCCCGCCAACGGACCTCCCACCGGCGAGCGCCCATCTCGAGGAGCTCCCTCTGTTCCATGATGAACGGCGCGGTGTGGTGGCCCTGCGACAGCACGGTGTCGGCATCGAGCTGTTCTCGTTACGAGAGTCGGGAGGGATCGACCAGCGGTTCGGGGTATACGGGATCCCGTCCGAACCTCCCCCCATGAGCGACGATGGCCGCCGGCTATTGCTCGGCTATCTGTCATACTGCCTCGAGCGGGACCAGACGTTCGGGGCCGCGTACGCTCGGCTCTTGGCGGGCTCGCGTGCGCCACTCGTGTCGCTCGTCGCCGACGACCTCCGCGAGATCGGCACGCAGGTACTGACGCGGGCCCTTTGGCGGCGAGAGCTGGACGGGACGCCGAGCGGACCGATCCTAGAGCGTTCGCACGTCGAGAAGGGGATCCGGGCCACCGATATGGATTTCCTGGACCGGCCGACGGCGGGACTTCGGCTCTAGGAGCCGGACCGGCGGCACTGCGAACTCGCGTGCCGGGCACCCCGTACCGCGCGCACGTAGAGGTCAAACCATTTCAACATCGGCGGAGTGACGGGATCGGACCGCCGTTCGATCACGGAACGGCGCCCTGCGGAGAGAGCTCGAGTGCTACCACGTGAGGGCCCAGAGCGGGTCGCGATCGAGGATGTCACGCCCCAGGTCGATGGAGGAGCGTTCCCGGCGAAGCGGGTGGTCGGCGATGCCGTCGACGTGGAGGCCGACATCTTCACCGACGGCACCTCCACGATCGTCTCGGTCGTCCGCTGGCGACCGGTCGGGACCAAGAAGTGGGACGAATCCCCGATGGCCCCCATCGGGAACGATCGTTGGCGGGGAACGTTCCGGGTCGACGAGATGGGACGGTACCGATTCTCCATCCGGGCCTGGGTGGACCCTTTCCTCTCCTGGCGCGAGCTCCTGGGAAAGCGGATCGAAGGGAAGGTCGTCGAACGGCGCGACCTCGAGGAAGGCCTGGTCCTCCTAAAGGCCGTGGCGGCCCGGGCCAAGGGAGCGGATCGCGCCCAGCTCGAAGAACGGATCGAGGAGTCACGGGACCGGCTCACCGGCTCTTTGGACGAGGCGGCCCGATACCTCTACGACCCCTCCTACCTCCCCTCCATCCGTTCCCTCCCACCATCCGCCGGGATCACAACACTGGAGAAGGAGCTCGAGGTCCAGGTCGACCCGCTGCGGGCCGGGCATAGTGCCTGGTACGAGATCTTCCCCCGATCGACCAGCCCGGACCCGAAACGTCCCGGGACCTTCGAGACGCTCATGGATCGTCTTCCCTACATCGCCCGGCTGGGGTTCGACGTCGTCTACCTGCCCCCCATCCATCCGATCGGACGGACCCGGCGTCGGGGACCGAACAACCGCCTCGAGGCGGGCGCGGATGCGCCCGGGAGCCCGTGGGCCATCGGAGCGGCCGAAGGGGGCCACACCGCCATCGAGCCGGGGCTGGGCACCCTCTACGATTTCGATCGCCTGCTGGTCTCCGCACGGGATCTCGGCCTCGAGGTGGCGCTCGACCTCGCCTTCCAGGTGGCCCCCGACCACCCCTGGGTGACCGAGCATCCCGATTGGTTCCACCATCTTCCGGATGGGTCCATCCGGACCGCGGAGAACCCCCCGAAGAAGTACGACGACATCTATCCGATCGACTTCGGATCCGCCGACTGGCGCTCCCTCTGGCAGGCCCTGCTGGATGTGGTGCTCTTCTGGGTCGATCGCGGCGTCCAATGGTTCCGCGTCGACAACCCGCACACCAAGCCCTTCGGGTTCTGGCAATGGCTCATCGAGGAGGTGCGGCGCGAGCACCCGGACGTCCTCTTCCTGGCGGAGGCGTTCACGCGGCCGAGGGTCATGTACCGATTGGCGAAGGTCGGATTTACCCACTCCTACACGTACTTCACCTGGCGACCCACCAAGAACGAGCTCGTGACCTACTTCCGCGAGCTGGGCGAGCCGCCGGTGAGCGATCTCTTCCGGCCCCATCTGTGGCCGAACACCCCCGACATCCTTCCCGGTCAGCTCCAGACCGGCGGCCGCCCCGCGTTCCTCGCCTGGTTCGTGCTGGCCGCGACGCTCTCCTCGAACTACGGCATCTACGGACCCGTCTTCGAGCTCGCGGAGAACCGGCCGACGGGGCCGGGCCACGAGGAGTACCTGGACTCGGAGAAGTACGAGGTGCGCCACTGGGACCTCGACGCGGTCCAGAGCCTCGCTCCGTTCATCCGCCGGGTGAACCTGATCCGGAAGGCGAACGCCGCCCTCCTACAGGTCCAGGGTCTGACCTTCCACGGGGTGTCGAACCCGTCCCTGGTGGCGTACAGCCGCGCCACGCGGGACCGCTCGAACGTCCTCTTGGTGGTCGTGAACCTCGACCCGAGGAACCCGCAGTCCGGGATGACCGATCTCGACCTGGAGG
>JBARHO010000021.1:0-14809 GCA_049799275.1 Thermoplasmata archaeon | reverse complement strand
GGAGCATTGTTCAGGGTCGGCTTGCCCCCGGACCACCCCGTCAGCGATCGGCGCCCGTTCCAGGACGCTGTTGCTGCGCGCGGGACGCTGATCACGGTGGACGCCGCGCGGCTTCCGCCTCGACCTGGCCGGCCTGCGATCTCGATCGACCGCTGGATGCGGATCGCGAAGGAGGTCCGTCCCCTCCCCGCACGAGACCTGGGACGGATGTACGTCTTGCGGGCCCATATGCGAGCCGGACCAACCGCGAACACCGGCGAGCGGTGTCCGTCCGGCCGCGACGATGTTTCTCCGACGGGAGCTCGTCTGCACATGCGGTGAATCAATCCGGTTTGACCGTTGAGGAAAAGCGCCTTTATCTCGGGATGGATGCCCGGCTCCATGCCCCGTCGAGGATCCGCGCCCCCATCGGATGGGCTCACGGACCTCCGGCGGAGCGGAGCGGTCACGGCGTTGCTTTTCCTCTACGAGTGCACGACGCTCCAGCCCACGCAGCTGCAACCCCTCGCCGACCGGCTCGGCCTGACCATCCAGGCGGTCTCCCACACGTACCGTTCGCTGGTCCGTCGGGGACTGGTCGAGTTTCGGGACGGGCGGTACAGTCCGACGGTGGGGGGGGTCGCGATGTTACACGGGACGCTCGGGCGCCTCAGCGACGAGGTGCGGACCCGGATCGATCGGCTCCATGTGATCCGATCGTGCCGCGCGGTGGCGCTGGCCTCCCTGGCCGAGGGGGCCCCGGTCTCCCTCGAGCTCGTCGATGGGCTGCTGTCAGCCCGTCCGGGATCCACTGGACCCTCGCGAGGCCGGATCGCCCGCGGCGGGCCGAAGGGATCCCTTGTGGAGGTCCTCGATCTCGAGGGGATACTTCCACTGGTCCCGGCCGCCGTCCGCGTGCATACGCTGACCCCGAACGACCTCGCCGACCCCCGCCTTCCCCGGCGGGTCCGCGCCGCGCTCGGACGCCATCCGCGGGACGTGATCGCGGTACATGGGCTCGAGGCGTACCACACCGTCCGGTCCGCCACGGACCAGCCACTGGTCCGGTTCGGGGTCGCGGTCTCGGCCCGAGAGGCGTCCGGGGTCGGGGTCCCGACCACGGTGTTCGTGCTCGAAGGGGACCTGCCCCGCTTTCTCTCGGAGTTCGGCGGGCCGCGGGCGCCGCCGCTCCACATCACACCGCTACCCTGAGCCGGGGTGTACCGCCCCGCTCGGGTCGACGCCCGTCCCGACGATCCGTCGGAGCTCGCCGACAAGCGTCTCCAGGTCGTCGACCCGGCGCGCCCCCGCCGCCTCCAGATCCTTCAGCGATCGGGTGGCTGCGCCGCTGGTGAAGTCCCACGGGGGGAGCGGAGGGTGGGAGAGCAGGAGGATCGGCACGCGGCCAACGAACGGACGCAGGTCGTCGAGGTTCGCGAGGTTCGACGGGCCCACCGGGAAGGGACTCACGACGATAGCTACCGCTCGTTCGAGGAGCTCGCGGTTGCGCGCCCGGACCTCGGGCCCAAGCGGCGCGAACGGGACCTCGACTGCCAGCGGAACGCGCAGTGCCTCGGCGGTCTCCGTGTCGGAGTCGAACAAATGCTGGGCGCCGGCGGTCAACCGGAACCCGTCGTCGCACAGACGTCGCAGGATCGGACCGGCCGCTCCCCCTCCGCCCACGACGTGCACGGGTCCCCGAACGAGACCTCGTCCCGATGATCCCGTCGTTGGGAGGACCCGGTGGGCCAGGAGGTACGGCGCTCCGGTCCGGGGATCGCGGCGCAGGTCCGCCGCCACGCCCCATACCCGTGCGAGGAGCTCCTCGGAGAGCACCGAGTCCGGAGGGCCGTCGGCGAAGACGCGGCCGTGGGACAGGACCACGATCCGGTCGGAGAACCGGGCGGCGAGGTTGAGGTCGTGCAGGGCCGCCACCACCGTGACCCGACGCTCTCGGGCGAGGGAGCGGACCCGACCCAGCAGATCCAGCTGGTGCCCGATGTCCAGGTGGGTCGTGGGCTCATCAAGGAGCAGTAGCGGCGTCTCTTGGGCTAGCGCGCGCGCGAGGATCGCCCGCTGGCGTTCCCCTCCGCTGATCGTAAGGATCCCGTCGTTCGCCCGGTCCTCGAGGCCCGCGTCCCGGAGCGCTCGGTCGGCGACCTCGAGGTCCCGGTGGGTCGCTCCTCCCCAGCCCGAATGGTGCGAGTAGCGGCCGTACAGCACGTAGTCGCGCAGGCGGACATTGTCGCGCGTGCTCTCGCCCTGGGGCACCCATGCGACCCGAAGAGCTCGCTCCCGCACCGAGAGCTCCGGCGCGGAGGCTCCCAGGAGCTCCACCCGACCCGTCACCGCCGGAACGAGTCCTAGGACGCTCCGGATCAGGGTCGTCTTTCCCGAGCCGTTCGGGCCGGTCAGGGCGACCACCTCCCCGGTGGCCACCTCCACATCGACCTCCCGAAGGGCCGACCGGTCCCCGTACCGGACCGAGAGACCCGAGAGCCGGAGGGCCGGCGCGCTCACTACGCCCCTCCCATGGTGACCGAACGGCTCTGGCGGTAGAGCAGATAGAGGAAGACGGGCACCCCGGCGAACGAGGTGAAGATCCCGATCGGGAGGAGGGATGTCGGGAAGATGACGTCCGAGATGTCGCGCGCCGCGAGGAGGAATGCGCCTCCGGTGATGGCCGAGCCGCCGAGCACGACCCGGTAGTCCGTCCCGATCGTCCGCCGGATGATGTGCGGCGCCACGAGCCCGACGAACCCGATTATCCCGGTGAATGCGACCGCGACCGCCGTGATGAGCGTCGCGAGGACGATGACGGAGATCCGCACCCGCGAGGTGCTGACCCCTACGCTCTGGGCGACGTCCGAGCCGAGCTGCAGCAGGTTCAGCTCCGCTCCGTAGAGCGCCAGCAGGGTGCCGAAGACCGCGACGAAGGAGAATGCGATCGCGTCCACGGGCCACGTCGCCGATCCAAGCCCTCCGAGGAGCCAGTTGTCGACCTGCAGGCCGAGCGCCCCGTTGTAGAGGATCACGAGCGCATCGGCCGCCGAAAGGAAACTAGCGATCGCCACGCCGCCGAGCAGCAGGGTCTCGACCGAGCCCTGGCCGCTCCGCGCGAGCAGGACCACGATGAGGCCGGTGCCCCCGGCGCCCAGGAAGGCGAAGAACGGGAGCGCGAGATCGGCTTCCTGGATGCCGACCTGGAAAACGAACACTACCGAAGCGCCCAAGGTAGCTCCGCTCGAGATCCCGAGCAGGAACGGGTCCGCGAGCGGATTGCGGAAGACCCCTTGGAGCGCGGCTCCCGAGATCCCCAGCGCCGCGCCCGCGATCAACGCGAGGAGGATCTCGGGCAGGCGGGCCTGGAGGACGATCACCGGGGCCGCTGCGCAGTTGAACGCCGTGGACGAGAACCCAGCACACGGGTTCGGCTGATCGAACAGGATCCGAAATACGACGAGCGGCGGGATCGGCACCTGGCCGAGAAGGGGGGAGACCAGGACCGCGAGCCCCAGGAGGATGGCGATCCCGAGGCCGATACGCCCTATGAGCCCGAGCGAGAACCGGCGCTGGGAGGGGGACGGCGAAGGAGCCGGTTGTTCCACGGACTAAGTAGAGCCCGGATGGAATATCGCGATGAGGGCCGGGAGGCCTACGAGGATCATCGTGGGATCGGGCTCGGTCAGCCAGTTGGAGTTCATGCCCGTGATGTTGCCCGCCTGGACGGCCGGGATGCTCGACCAGAGGGGCCCCGCCTGGTAGTAGCTCAAGTTGAGCCCATATCCGGTGCCGTAGATGATGAGCTGCGGATCTCCCGAGATCACCTGCTCTGGCGAGAGCTCAGGGTAGGCGAACGTCGCGTTCGCCGCGATGCTCGAGGCACCGGCGAACTCGATGAGCGACTGGCCGAACGTCCCCGGTCCGTAGCTCCAGTACCCGTTCGTGTCGGCGTCGTATGTCACGAGCACCGTCGGGAAGCTCGACACGTTGGCGACGATCTCCGTCGCGTTGTACAGCTCGGCCGAGAGCTGCGAGTTCAGCGCGTTCACCGCGGTCTGGACACCGAAGATCTCTCCCAGGATCGACAGGTCGACCTGCACGCCGCTAAGCGTCGGCGGTTGGAGCATGACGACCGGGATCCCATACTGGGTCGAGATCTGTTCGACCGCGGACGTCGAGACGATCGTCGCGGCCAGCACGAGCTGAGGCGTCAGGTTGAGCAGATCCTCGATCGCGAACGTCGGCCCGACCTGGACACACATGGACTGGCTGAGGTTCCAGAGCGAGATCTGGTCGGACGAATAGTCCTCGGTGAGCCCCCCGAAGGCAGCGGCATAGCAGTCGACTCCGACCACGTGGCTCCGCAGCCCCAGCCGGAACATCGAGTCGATGATGCTCGGGCCGAGGACCACGACGCGCGATGGGTCGTTCGGCACGGTCACGGAACGGCCCAGATCGTCGGTGACGTGCACACTGCCGGGAGCGGAGGAGGTCGGCTTGTCGAGAACGAAGTAGGCGCCCGTTATCCCGACCGCCAGACCTGCAGTGAGGACGATCGCCACCACCACCACAGCCAGCGAAACTGTATGCGGGGTCCGGGGCGGGGCATCCGAGGCCGTGGGGGTACTCAAGGACATTAGAACTGAGACAAACACCCTTTCGGATAAGCTTTCCCGGCTCTGTGCCGTGCGTCCGGAGCCCAGGCCGAACGCGGACCCTCGGAAAAGGCATCGACCAGTGCGAGGAGTACTGCGAGATCGCCATGGCGAGAGTGGGAGGGATCTCCTTCGGTCAGGATGGCGGGAGAGGTCCAGCCAAGAGAGTTACGTGGCCCAGCCCGGCCGCCCGTCGTAGAAAGGACCGGACCGATCGGAAGAAACGTGCGACCTCGGCGCAGGTCGTGAACCAACCATAGTTCAAGTCCCGGCGGTAGCATCCGAGTGGAAGTGGAGGGACGGGTCCAAGCCCTGCCGCTGCTGGACCGCCGCAAGTCGAGGTTCGGGGACTCGCGATCCTGCTTCAGGGCCGACCGCGAGATCATTCACTTTCACGGGACGAACGGAAAGAGGTCCGTCTTACGAGAGCGCGGATCCGGGGGCTAAGCTCTGATCCCTCCACCGCCGGATCTGAGGTCGACCTCACCGGGTCATCAACTCGAATTGACCACGGCCTCATCTCCCCCGGCCCGAATGGCACCCCGAGATGGTTGTTGTGGGAGCAGAGGTGGCAGGGTATGCGAGACCGACGATAGTTGAACACCGGTCGGAGGAAGCGGTCGTTCCGGTCAACGAGCGGACAGCGCTGAACGCCGCGAGGACGCTCTCGGCGATGCGGGTTCTTTTCGGTGTGATCTTCCTGTTTGATGGGATCCTCAAGTGGATCCTGATCGAGCAAGGCACCATGCAGGGGACGGTCCAGGCGTTCGGGATCTCGTACCTGAGCAGCAATTGGGTCGCGGTCGGGACCCTAACGGCCCTGGGCGAGACGTTCGGTGGCATCGCGCTCATCGCGGGTGTCTTCCAACGTCCCGCGGCGATCGGGTGTTCGGCGATCATGTTCGGGATCTGGGGCTTCAGTGGATTCGATGGGGCGTTTACCCAAGGGACCGGGTGGTCGTTCGCGGGCTACACGGACCCCGGTGGGGACCTGATGCTGGCGCTGGTGTTCCTAGTGCTGATCTTCGCGCCGTATGCGTACGGGCTCGCATCGCGTTACCATCTTCGGGATAGTTTTCCGACCCGGTCGATCAAGGACCGGGTGCTTCGGTTCCTGGTCTGTTGAGTCCGATCCGGGCCGGCACTGCAGATCTCCCGGCGGCGGTCCAACCCTTTCCCTCGGCCGAGGCGTTCTTCCAGGATTTATATTCGGACGAGTAGGATCTGGGGCTCGGGGGCATGCCGCTTCAGCCCACAAACGATCCGCAAGGGCCGGTGGCCGTATACCTGCTCGAGCGCGGTATACCTTTCCGGCTCGTCCGGCACACGAAGACCGTCCGGACGAAGGACCTCCCTCAGGTACGAAGTGTCGCTTTGGAGCAGGTGCTGAAGAACCTGCTCTTCATCGACTCCGCCGGCGAGCCCTCTTATGCATCCTCGGCTGCGACCGAGCGATCGACACTTCGAAGCTACGCGATTTGGTCGGACGCGAGGTCCGACTGGCCGAGGCCGACGAGGTCCTCCGGCACACCGGATCCCCCATAGGCAACGTGCCGTCGGTCGTTCCGGGCCTCCGGAAGTTCCTCGACGCCACCGTCACCGAACTGGAACTCGTGTCGATATGTTCCTGCTTGGACAACGATGCGGGGATCAATCTTCGGCCTGGGGATCTCCTCCGAGCTCTTGACAACTGTCAGGTGGTCCGCATTTCGCCTACCATTCGACCGGGGGTTTCTGAGGATCAGGTACGGGATCTCGCGAAATATCATCGCATCAGTAAGGAGGTGGCGAAAAGCCTCCTGGCGAGAGAGGGATCCCTCGAGATCTTCGAGTCGATGCTCAGGGACGGCCTCTCTGCGCGCGTGGCCGGGTCGGTGCTGACCTCACCTCCAATGGCCCTACTGGATCCCCTCGGAGCGGGGGCCTCTGATGACGCGCTGCAAGCCCGTACCCCCGCCCTCAGCGAGATCGTGCGGATGGTCGAAAAGGGGGTCATTTCGAGGTCCTCCGCAGCGGAGGTGCTCCGGGCCGTCCTGTCGGAGAACGCTGACCCTGCGGAGTACGTGCGAGCCAAGGGATTGATGATCGTTCAGGTCGACCTCCTCCCTATACTGGAACAGGTGCTCGCATCCGATCCGACCTCCCAGGATGCTCTCGCTTCCGGGGACCGGAAGATCGTCCGGTTCCTCATCGGCAAGGTCATCGCCGAGGCCGGCGCTGCGGTAGACCCTCGGGCGGTAGCCAAGCTGGTGCAAGACTACGCGCTGGAGCGGAGGTCCACGCCTGTGTAAAGGGATGGCCGATCCGAGAGCGGGGGTGATCGGCGTCGGGGCGGGTTGGACGCCGGACCGTCCGGCCGTATTGTCCTCCCGTCCGGGGGCGGCCGCTGTCAATCTGAGTTCACTGGGTCTTCTTCGGGCCTCCTGCGCTGACATACCTTGATGAGCGCCCCGGACGACGGAGCTTGTGATATCCGACCCCGGCCCGATAGGTATGGCGACCGCCATCACCTACTGCGTGACGGGACACTGTCCCAGATCCGTCCCGTCATGCCCAGCGATCGCGAACGAGTGATCGAATTCCTGCGGCACATCTCTCCGGATTCTCTTGAACTGCGGTTCTTCTCTGCACTACGGCCAGAGGCTGTGACGAACGAGATATTGGGAGGGGGGCGGTCACCCGATCGGCTCTCGCTCATCCTGGAAACAACGGACGCCTTTCCGGGGCAGATCCTGGGCCATGGCGAGTGCGCCCGCTCGCCCGAGGATCCCGCTCGAGCCGAAGTGGCCTTCCTGGTCGCCGACGACCACCAAGGACTAGGGATAGCGACCCTGCTCCTCTGGCGGCTTGCCGAACGGGCGCGCACGGTCGGGATCAGATACCTCGATGCCCGGGTCATGAAAGAGAACCGCTCCATGATCGACGTATTTGCCGGGGCGGGGTTCCCTTGCACCATCAGCTGGGAGGCGGAGGAGGCCGATGTCTCTCTCGACATCGCTCGGTGTCCGCAGACCGCGCTCCTGGTCCGCCCTGCCGCACCCGGCGCAGTGACCGCGATCACCTAGGCCGGGGCAGGGTCATGGCCGGGACCCTCCTCGACGGGGTGGGGTCGCGAGAGATCGCGTGCCCGAGAGATCGAGCGAGGGATCGCTCGGACCAAGCTCAGGAAAGGGTTGGGCCGTAGTGGAAGAGAGACTGTATGGATCCCCGGCATGAAGGCGAGCTCGGGGTCCCGGGCACCGACCACGATCATCGCAACGTCCGGTAGCTCTCCCCGGGCCCAGCGACGGGCCGTC
The DNA here is from genome assembly GCA_049799275.1 of Thermoplasmata archaeon. GTDB lineage: Archaea > Thermoplasmatota > Thermoplasmata > Lutacidiplasmatales > UBA184 > Lutacidiplasma. Next base: position 6,876 of record JBARHO010000021.1, on the reverse strand, counting down.
GTGCAGATGTACCCGTTGCATGCGGCGATGACGATGGGGAATCGGGAGCTGAGGCTCAAGAGGGAAGGCTCCTCATCGACATCGCGGACAAGCCGCACCGGCACATTCTCCGCTTCCAGGAGGTCGACGATCGAACGACCCAAGCTAGGGGTCTCACCGACCACCAGCACCGCAGACTCCCCCATGTCCCAATGAGGATGGAGCGGCCGGATTATAGTCGGTCCGTCGATTCGACTTGACAGAGCCGGCGGGGAGAGAGCTCGTTGACCTACGGTCGATGACCGACCGACACGCCCCTGCTTGGCGCCCCGGCACTGTTGACCAGGAAAAGAGCTTTGGTCCTTCCGCTCGTTGCGGGGACGCGTGGAACTCGAGCCGTTGGACCCCGACCTATCGACCCGGGTCTTTGAGAGCACCCCGGTCGGCATGGCCCTGGTCGTGGCCCCGGGCCAGATCACGTGGGCCAATCGGGCCTACTTTGAGACGACCGGCCGGAGCCCCAGCCTGCTCGGGACCGACTTCCATGAGATCCCCGAGACCGACGGTTCCTGGTCACCGTCCATCCGAGAGGCCGTGGATTCGGCGCTCCGCTCCGGTACCGGGGCCACGTTCCGTTCGGTCCGGGCACGCTACCGGGACCAGATCCGGCCGGTGTACCTGGACGTGGACGTTCGAGCTCTAAGGTCCCGTGACCGCGAGCGTCCGACGGCCCTCTTGATGGTCCGTGACGTGACCGATCGGGTCGAGGAGCACGAACGGACCGCGTTGTTCTATGAGTCGTTCCGGAGCTCCACGAACGTGATGCAGCTCACGGACGCCGACGGTATCATGGTCGACGTGAACCCGGCCTACGAACGGGTCTACGGATACTCGAGGGACGAGTGCATCGGGCGAAAACCGAGCCTCGTGCGGAGCCGGCATACCCCTTCGCATGTGTACGAAGGGATGTGGAGGGACCTGGTGGATCCCGGCCGGGGATACTGGTCCGGCGAGATCCTCAACCGGGACCGGAAGGGACGGGAACGACCCGTGCTCCTCAGCATCACGGCGATCCGGAACACGGCCGGCGAGGTGACCCATTACCTCGGGATCGCAGTGGACCTCTCCGAGCAACGGAGCTGGGAGCTCCGCGCAGCCCATGCGGACAAGCTCGCTTCCGTCGGGCAGCTGGCGGCCGGGGTCGCTCACGAGATCAACACGCCGCTCGCGAACGTGATGCTCGCCGCCGAAAGCCTACGAAGGAAGACCCATGACCCTTGGGTCCTCGCCCGACTCGAGGGGATGTCCGAGCAGATCGAGATCGCGGCACGGATCGTCCGTGGACTGCTCGATTTCGCGCACCGCGAAGAACCCCATACCGTGGCCCTCGATCTGGTCGAGCTCACGAAAGCGTCGATCGCGTTCCTCCGAGGGAAACAATCGGCGGACGTGGAGATCGAGGAGGGCTACCCGGCCGCCGAGGTGATGGTCCTAGGGGACCGCGGACAGCTCATGCAAGTGCTCACGAACGTCCTGAACAATGCGTACGACGCCATGGGTGGTCACGGAAAGATCACCGTCTCGATCCGTGACCAGGGCGACCGGGCCGAGGTGGAGATCATAGACCAGGGGCCGGGGATCTCCGCCGAGGCATTACCCCACATCTTCGAGCCCTTCTATACCACCAAGCCCGAGGGCGAAGGGACCGGACTCGGCTTGGCGATCTGTCATGGCATCGTCCAGTCCCACCACGGGACGATCACCGCGCGTAATGTCCCGGGAGCGGGCGCCGGATTCCAGATCTCACTACCGCTTCAGGGTCGTATCATTCCACCATAGCCCAGAGTCCTACTACCGGCAGATCGCCTTGTCAACTCGAATTCACAATGCGGCGATATACTCGGGATGGGGTCCTTGGTCGAAGTGAGACCTATGTCGAACCAACCCGGAAGTAGGGAACGCCACGGGAGCCGGACGCCGATCACACCCTCACCGCAGGAGGACTGACCTCTTCGGAGGAGCACGACCATGGCGTTCACCACATTCATCGATAACCTCGCCCTCGTTCAGGTCCTGCTGATCCTCGCCGCGGCGATCTTCGCGTACGGTGGAGTGATGTCGTACTGGGCGATCCGGACGAACGACCCGAAGGGCCTTCGCAGTGTCCTCCGCGGTATGGCGATCCCCCTGGCCGGCGTCGGCTTAGTGACGACTAGCCTGGCCCTGTGGGGAGAGATGACCTGGCCGTTCCTGGCCTCGGACGGGCTGGCCGGTTACAACATCTTTTTCTTCGATGTGCTGATCCTCTTCGGCATCGTCCTGATGGCCTACGCGGTCTCCGCGTACCTGAATGTCCGGCTCCAGTACGTGGGTCTCCTGGCGCTCGTCGCCGGTGCTGTGACCATATTCTACGGTTGGACCGGATACACGGCGAGCCCGGCGTTCACCAAGGACCCGTTCGACACGCTGCTTCTCTATCTCGGCTTTGGGGCAGCGGCCATGTTCGCCTTCCCGGCCACGCTGATCGTCGATTACTACCTCGGCGCGACGGATGCCTTGAAGGCCCCGTTCACCTCCGCCCGGCGGGCCGCGTTCGGTCTGCGCCATCTGGGAACCCGTGGGGCGCAACCGGTCGTGCCCGGTCAGATCGAATCGCCGGCCGACCCCCGGGACCGTGAGACCCGCAGCTCGTACCATGTGCCGATCTGGGCGCAGACGCTCCTGCTGTTGTTCCCGATCTTCATGGGACTCGCCGCGATCGCAGCGCTCTGGTACTTCGGCGTGACCCTGCCGGGCCACCTGGGCGCCGGCGCGGGAGGGGCCCCGTAGGGAAAGGGCCCAGCTTCACGAGAGAGAATCCATTCTCGGGCCCGGGGACGAGCCCCCGGACCCGAACATCGCCATTCTCGAGGGTCCCCGAAAGGTCTAATTCTAGCCCCTTCCCTAGCGAGGCCGTGCGCGTCCTGATCGTGGACGACGACGCGGTCTTTCGTGAGTGGCTCTCCGAACTGCTCCAGGAGGACGAGCATGACGTGACGTCCGCCCCATCCGTAGCGAAGGCGCTCGAGTCGCTCGAACAGGACGAGTTCGATGTGGTGCTCACCGATCTCAAGATGCCGAGGCAGACCGGGCTCGAGCTCCTTCACGAGGTGCGGGCCCGTTGGCCCCGGACCCTCGTGGTGATGCTCACCGGGTACGCCTCGGTGGATACCGCGCTGGGCGCCATGAAACTGGGCGCGTTCGATTACCTTCGGAAGCCCTTCCGTATCGAGCAGATCCGCGAGACGCTCCGCCTGGTGGCCCAAGAACGGGATTTCGAGTCCCCTCTTGAGTCTCATCGCGATCCGGCCCGCGAGGCGAGTGGCCTTGCCTCCACGGGCCAGCATGAGGTCCTCTTCTTCGGTGAGGCCGGCGCGGCCAGCGAGCCCCACCTGCATTTGGAACGTCTTGACCCCGAGAACCCGATCGACATGGTGGAGCGGGTGGAGGCGTTCCTCCGAGAGTACCCGAACGCGGCGGTCGTCGTATCCGGCGTGGAGAGGCTATTGGAGCACCACCGGCTGGAGGATGTCGTCGGCGTCCTCGATCGTCTCCGGAAGGCCCTTGTGGGTCACGGTCCTCTGCGGGTGAGCTTCAATCCACACCGCGTCAGCCGTTCGGTGGCCGTGGCCCTCGGCAACGCCGTCGCTCCGGAGGAGACCCATGTCACGCTCGAAGTGCTCGCCAATCCGATCCGACGAAAGATCCTTCAACGACTCGCCGAGGCACCGGCGACCTTTGGCGAGACCATGCAGGCCGCCGGTCTGGACGACTCCCCGAAGATGTCGTTCCACCTGAGGAAGCTCCTCGACGGGGGGTTCGTGCTTCACGAAGCGGAGACGTACCGGTTGACGGCCCGAGGCCAAGCCGGGGTGCGCCTGCTCGCTGACGCCACCTTTCTCCCGCCCATCGGCGATTCAGGGAACCTCGCCTTTCCGAAGCGTCGCGCTACAGGCACCCGCGAGGTTCCGTCCTCTCGCGGACGTCCGCGAGCATAGTCCGCATTGGTCCCTCGCCGAATGCCATCCCCGGGTCCGGTTGGCCGGTCCGGTCTAGGAGGGAGACGCCCCATCGAAGAGGCCCGTGAACACGCCGACAGTGGTTCGGTACACTTCATGAAGATCCTTCACCATTCTCTCCCCTTCCGGAGAATCCATGGAGTCCAGCGTCTCAATGACCTCCAAGATGTAGACGAGAACGCAGTTCAGCGAGCAGAACGATCGAGGCTCGAGGATACGTTCCAGGCTCGGCGGCACCCTTCGTACGGCAACCCGGGCCGCACCAGGGGCCAATCTTGTCCCACACCGGCATCTCGCGGCCGCTGCGGTCGCGTCCTGCACGATGATCGGAACGCGGTCAATCGGACCGAGTGTCGCGACGTCGGCAGGCTGCGCTGGCGATCCCCCAATACATATTGACCTTGGTAACTGATAAAGGCCGCTCATCTCGCGCGTGCGGCACCCGACGGGGCCCGGCCCGTCGAGATCGATGCATTCCTTGTCCCAGTCGGACCAAAGAGACGGCCGGTCGTTCTCAGAGGGGTCGGGTCGTGGCGAGGGTGAGGTAGAGGGTTCCCCTGCGCGTGCAAGGATTGCGCTCCGACCGTTCGAGGTCATACAGCGAAGGGGTCGGTTCGCCCGGTGGAGTGGGACTGGGCCACATCATGAGGTCAAATCCGGTTGACATCCGGTTTATCATTGAAATATCCGTCTCAAAACCGACACCATGTTCGAACATGTTCTCGTTGCGATCGACGGATCCGCTCAAGGAGATCATGCCCTCACTATGGCCGGCGAGATCGCCCACCGATTCGATTCTGCCGAGATCACTATCGTGACCGTGATCCCTCTTCGCGTTTCCCCGTACCCCGTTCCATATGCGATGCCCCCGATCAGCAAAATGGATGTCGATCGCTACCATTCCATCGTTAATGGGCGGGCTGAGCGGCTCCGGGCCTCGGGGCTGCGAAACGTCACTACGAGGGTGCTTGAGGGATACGTGATAGATGCCATCCTTGATTACGCGAACCATCACCATATCGATCTCATTGTGATCGGAGCTCGGGGTCTCTCCAGGGCGGAACGACTGTTCATCGGCAGCACCTCCGAGGGAGTCCTGCACCACGCGAAGGTCCCGGTCCTTGTCGTGCACCACCCGACTCCGCAAGCTGAAGACCGCGTGGTTGTAGCAGCTTAGGAGTGGGCTGCCTCTATCGCCCCGCGGGCCGAGACCAGGCTCGGCGAAACACGATCCGATGTGGCACGAACTCCAACCTGGTCGTTGATCCGAAGGAGTTGGGCCACCCTGCTGGTCGCGTATGTCCGGATCTGCAAGGATCATTGTCAAGCGTGGTTCACTCCAGGTTTATGTCTCGGATACAGCTTCAAACCGATGGGAGAGGTATGAAGGCCTTCGCAATGCTGGAGATCGGTAAGGTCGCGGTTCTCGACAAACCCATTCCCGAGCCCGGGCCCAATGATGCGATCATCCGCACTACCGCGGCCCTGATCTGCACGTCGGATAGCCACACGGTTCGCGGGGCCATCGGGGACCGACACAACCTCACTCTCGGACACGAGTCGGTCGGCGTCGTCCACCGGCTAGGTTCCGCGGTGGAGGGGTTCCAGGTCGGCCAACGGGTCGCGGTCAATGCGATCACCCCGTGCTACGTTTGCGAAAACTGTCTGCGCGGATTCACGTCCCAGTGCACCCAGGCCCTCGGGGGCTGGAAGTTCGCGAACACCAAGGATGGGACCATGGCCGAATACTTCCATGTCAATCAAGCCATGGCAAACCTTGCGCCGATCCCAGAAAATGTCCCTGATGAGAAGGCGGTCTACACCTGTGACATGATGTCGACCGGGTTCATGGCCGCGGAGCATGCGGCGATCCCGCTCGGCGGAAGCGTGGCTGTTTTTGCTGCCGGGCCGGTCGGGCTCATGGCCATCCAGGGTGCGAAGCTACTTGGGGCGGGGCTGGTCGTCGCCATAGAGAACGTCCCTCGGCGTCAGGCGCTCGCCCGTCGATACGGGGCCGATGAGATCGTCGACTTTGCCAAGGGAGATCCGATCGCTCGCATCCTCGAGCTCACGGACGGCAAGGGCGTGGACGCGGCCATTGAGGCCCTAGGGGCCGAGGAGACGTTCATGAACTGTGTGCGTGCCACGCGCCCGGGTGGGACGATATCGAACGTAGGCTACCACGGCGAGGGAGATTACGTTCGGATCCCTCGACTCGATTGGGGCGTCGGAATGAACGACAAGACCATCCGAACCGGGCTCTGCCCGGGCGGGCGGGAGCGAATGACCCGCTTGCTCCGATTCCTCGCCGTCGGTAGGATAGATCCCACGCCCATGACCACGCATCGTTTTCCTTTCGTCGAGATCGAGAAGGCGTTCGGCATGATGGACCGGAAAGAGGACGGGATCATCAAGCCCCTCATTCAGTTCTGAGGCAGGGAGATTTCCATGGCCGAAGTCACAATGGTCCGAATGGAGGGCTCCCCTTCCGTCGGTATCTCTATCGATCGGAGCTTGCTCCTGAGCTCGATCCTGGAGGTCCGTAGATGACGTTCCTGGACGACCTCTCCCTCGTTCTCGACCTGCTGATCTTGGTCGCCTGTACCGTGTTCTACACGGGGTTCATGGTCTGGCTCGAAATGCGCCGGAACGACCGCGTGCGGGCCCAGTCCCATCTCCGTGCGGGAGCGATCCTGATGGGTTCTCTCGGTGCCGTCCTCGGACTCGTGGCCCTCTGGGGAGAGTTCACCTGGCCCTTGAGCCTCGATATTGGCGGCTCCAACGTTCTCGCTGCCTACGACCTGCTCTTCTTCGACTCGCTCCTGATGCTCTCGTTCCT
>JBARHO010000020.1:0-4072 GCA_049799275.1 Thermoplasmata archaeon | reverse complement strand
TTCAGTGCCGGACTACCTTCGGGAGTGACCGCCTCGAGCTATACCTTCAATTTTGGTGATGGAGTGACCCAGACCACCTCCACACCGCAGGTCTCTCACGTCTATACCAATCCAGGAACCTACATCGCGTCGGTACAAGGAACGGTCGGCGGGGCCACCCACGACAACGCCCTGAGCCTCCCCATCATCACCGTCACCTCGTCCGCCGCCATCCCCAACGTGGCGAACGCGCCGGGCGTCTCGGGTCTGCTCTCCAAGAACTCGAGCAGCTCGACGAGCCCGACCGCGATCCTCACGGCCGGTGGATCGATCAGCGTGTCCGGGACGTACACGGGACAACCGACCAACCCGCTCTACACGTCCGTGGCGCCGACCATCACGGCGTCCTCGGGGAGCGGACCGGTGTCCGGCCTCGTGGCCTCGAACACCAGCGCCTCCGCCACGGTGAGCTTCCCGACCGTCGGGGTCTACCTCGTGACCTTCGTCGGGGAGGCCAAGAACGTCACCGGCGGCGTCGCCTTCTTGAACTACACATGGACCGCCTACGTCTCTTCCACGAACGGACGTTCCACGGGCGGAGCCTCGGGAGCGAAGAGCCCTCACCCGGGCACGCTCATCGTCTATGAGCTCGCCCCGGGCGGGTCGAGCTCGGAGGACCCCGGGATCGACTACGAGACGGTCGGGTACGAACCCCTCGTCAACGTGTACCAGACCTTGATCACCTACAACGGGACCGACACGGGCACGACCGCCGCGAACTTCGTCCCCGTGATCGCGACGTGCGTCCCCGGCAGCCAGGAGTGCATGAGCCAGTGGGGCTCGTCCCTGGTCAGCGCGGACCTCGAGAACTACACGTTCGTGATCGGGACCACGGCGCGCTTCTACGACCCGACGACCCACGCCTCGTGGCCGGTCTTCCCCAGTGACGTCGTCTTCTCCTTCGCTCGGGACATGGCCTTCTCGGTCCTGCCGAGCTTCGGAGGGAACAACGGCTGGTTGACCGCCCAGGCCCTCCTGCCCGCGCCCTGCAACACCTACACGGCCGGCGCGGCCCCATCGGACTGCGCGAACGCGACCTGGGACGGAGGCATCCACGGAGCAGCGAACAACACCCCGCTCGCGACCTTCGAGTCCATGAGCGTCAACGACACGGCGGCAGGTTGCCCTGCGGCGGCCCTCGCCCCGGGAGCCTCGGACGGATGCGTCACCTTCCACGCCTTTGCGGGCGGGCACATCTGGCCGTTCTTCCTGCAGCTGATGTCGATCTCCTCCTCGGCGGCCGTCGTGCCGGCGGGCTGGTTCAGCGCCTCGACGCAGGCGGCGGGTATCCCTGACTGGACGTACGGCGGCGCGCCGGCGACCCCGGTCTCGGGCTCGGGCGACCATCCGATCAGCCTCCCCGGCGGCTACACGAACACCACGGGCGGCTTCTACAACTGGGTCTCGACCAACATGAAGCCGACCGACTGGGACAACTACGAGGAGATCGGCTCCGGGACCGCCATCTCGGGCGCGTACTGGGGCAATGTCCGCTACAGTATGGCCGGAAGTGGTCCGTACTACATGAGCGACCTCGTGCCCGGCGTGTCGTACTTCCTGCAGGCGAACCCGGCGTACGTCCAGAACCCCGACTGTACCTGGACGGGCTGTCAACCGCCAGCGGGCGCCTATGCCGGCAACGTGTCGGTGACGTGGGAGACCAGCGAGCTACCGGGCGAGGAAGCGTACGCTTCCGGCACGGCGGACTTCGCCACCATCCCACCGCCCTCGACGTCGCTGCTGCTGCAGTTGGTCCAGGAAGGGAAGGTCGGTGTGCTCACGTTCCCGACACTGAGCATCTTCTTCTTCCCCTACGTCTTCGACTTCAGTCTATCGGGAGCGAAGAGCTACACGAACAACCCGATCACCATCCCGACCGACTTCTTCAGCTACACCGCGATGCGGCAGTTGTTCACCCACTCGTACAACTACGCGACGGGGGAGAACACGGTCAACACGGTGGATGGGATCCAGTACTCGTTCGAGCAGTGGGGAGCGATCGCCCAGTTCATGGGACCCTATTACCCATCGAACATCTCGTGGCCGAACACGGACCCGAGCTACGACGCCTCCCAGGCGAACAGTGCCGCGTGGTGGTGGGCCCAGGCGCACAACGCCAGCAGCCCGTACTACGACCCCGAGGTCGCGGCGTGTACGACGGCCAACCCGTGCGAGTTCCCCGCCTTCAGCCAGACGGGGGCCCCGACCTACGATGAGCTCTATTCCCTGTGGGCAGCGTCGATCACCAAGGTCACCGGTGGAGCGGTCAAGATGGACCCGTTGGACATCAACTTCATCGACCTGGTCATCAACTCGCTCTACGGGACGGCCTACCACAACCCGATGCCGCTGTACGTGCTCGGATGGGCGCCCGACTACCCCGACCCGACCGATTACTTCAAGCCCATGTACGAGCCCGACGCGACGTACACCTACAGCGACACGGTCGCGGAGCAGTTGACCGCGGCGGGCCAGGGCTCCCAGAATCCGTTCTGGGCGGCCTCGTGCCACACGAGCGGTGCCCCGACGGTGACGACCTCGAACGGGGCCGTCACGGCGGCGAACCTGAGCGATCTGATCTACTGGGCGAACTTCGTGAAGGCGAACTACGGCATCCCGACCGCCTGTCAGGGTGCGGCCTACAACGAGATGGTCGGGGCGATGGCGGCCGCCATCGGTACCCCTGCCGGTACCGTTCGGCAGCTGATGTACAACCTGATCGTCCAGATCGAGTCCGGCCTCGTCCTCTACACCTGGCAGGGCCAGACGAACGAGGTCTTCTCGTATTCGACCTGGATCGACCCAGCGAGCATCAACGACAGCGTGATGTTCGGAGGGGGCGGCGATCAGCTCTGGTACAACATGAACGGTTCAGGGGTCGTCTAAGATCGCACGGACGGACCCCGGAAGGTGGGTCGCCCCCCGCGGCCCACCACAACCTTTTCCATCCCTTTCTTTTTGTTCTGGGTCGTTCATCCAGGAATCCTCGCTCTAGGCTTACGCGGCCACGCGCCACGGAGGGCTGTGGCCTGAGGTTCCGATCCCACGGCCCGGGTGAACCGTCCAACGCCCAGTGAGGGGGGTCCTCGGAGGTCAGTACTCCGGCCACGCACGTCATGACATGCGTGACCTCTTTCGTGGCGCGGTCTTTGCGACACGAGCCGTTCGTTCACCGCGTCAACCTCGAAGGGCTCCAGATCGTATCCGCCGCACGGCCATTCGATCCGTCCGTTGCGGCTGTGGCCCCCCGGGTCGATCCTCGGGTCCTTGACCATCTGGGTGGACTCGGCGTAGCGGTCGATGCCCCCACCGTGACCCGGAGCCGGAAGCTCGTCGTGGGCGCGGACCCGGATCTGCCGGGGGCCTCTCCGCGTCCCACTCGACCTCCCCACGCCGACCTCCGCCGAGGCCAGGATGGAGGCCGTGGCCCCAGCGGACACTAACCACCCACGGTCCGAAGCCGGGGGGAAGGACCCGTCCCTCGACGTAGCTGGGGGACGCCGGAATCTCTCTCCTCGAGACGAACTCGCCGGGTCCCGGTACAAACGCGGCCGCCGCGGCGGGATGGGTCACATCCGGGCCTCGGTTCTGCGGGTGGAGATGGCGACCTACTGGAACCACCCCATCGTTGGCGGGTCGTTCACGACCCCGGCTCTGCGATCCCTCAGGATACGCTCCCGGGCCGAAGGGGCACGGTCTAGAGGAACTCTTCCGGTCGAGGGGCATCGGGCTGGATCAGCTGGGCCGACCGCCCCGTGCCCGCCAGCTCGGCCTCGGGGGTCCACCGTCCGTACTTCGTGAGCCGGGTCCAGGACGGCCGGAACGGCTTGCCCGCGTCCTCGGTGTAGGTCGGCCGGTACCAGAGATAGCGGAACAAGAGGAACTCGAGATAGATCGCCCCGACGAGGCTCAGGATCATCGCCGGGATGTCGAGCGGCCGGATCCAGGTGACGATCACGAGCACGTCGGCGATGAAGCAGGCGAGGCCGAGCCACATCTTCAGAAAATCGTAGAAGAACCACTGCCGCCAGGT
>JBARHO010000019.1:0-7132 GCA_049799275.1 Thermoplasmata archaeon | reverse complement strand
GGATACGACCGACGACATGATCAGGAGCGTCACCCCGAGGCTCACCGTGGCGCCGGTGTTGAGGAACGTGGTCCCGATGCACGAGGCCACCCCCCGACGGTTCGGGGGGACAGCGGTCATCATCGTCGCTCGGTTCGGGGCCGCAAAGAGCCCCATCCCCGTGCCCACGAGGACGAGCGGGGGCGTCAGTTGGGCGAACGAGTCCGCCGGTCCGATCGTGCTGAGCCAGAGGAATCCCGAGGCCGAGATGAGGAGGCCGAGGATCGTGAACCAGGTGGGCCCGTACCGGTCCGATAGCCACCCGCTCACCGGCCCGAAGGTCGCCAGCGAGGCCGAGACCGGGATCAGATAGAGCCCGGCGGTGAACGGGTCGAGATAGCGAGGGGGACCCTGAAGGTAGAAGACCAGCACGAACGTGAACGCTCCGCGTGCGAGGGCGTTCATCAGGGTCGCCGTCGTCGACATGGCGAACAGTCGGTTCCGGAAAAGGGAGAGATCGAGCATGGGGGACGGGACCCGCGTCTCGTACCAGACGAACACGACCAGCAACGCTCCTCCGGCGATCACCGTCGGGATCGACTCGATCGGGGGGAGGTCCCCAAGCGCGCCGAGGGTCAACCCCGCCAGGATCAGGGCCAGTCCGAGAGCGAACGCCGTGTTCCCGACCCAATCGATCTGGGGATGCTCCTCACGCAGATGGAGCTCCTTCAGATCGGCGCGTGCCCGTAGGGTCGCGATCAGGCCGATCGGAACATTGACGAAGAAGATCCAGCGCCAGCCGAGGGTCGACGTGATGGCGCCGCCGAGGACCAACCCGGACACGGCGCCGACCACGATCGAGATCTGGTTGATCCCGAGCGCGCGCCCACGCTCATTGGGTGGGAACGCGTCGGTGATGATCGCCGCGGAGTTCGCGAACAGGAAGCCGGCGCCGACGGCCTGCACGAGCCGGAACACGACCAGTTCGGTCCCGGTCTGGGAGAGGCCACAGATCAGCGATCCGAACGTGAAGATCGCAAAGCCGAGGATGTAGAGCCGCACCCGGCCGAACATGTCGGAGAGCCGGCCAAAGTTGAGCAGGACCACCGCGGTCAGCAACGAATATCCGAGCAGGATCCAGAGGAGCGTGGTGGCGGACGTGCCCGGAAGTTCGCGGCCGATCGTCGGGAGCGAGATGAGCACGATATTGGTATCGATCGCCGCCATGAGCGTGGCGATCGTCGTGTTCGAAAGGACCAGCCACTTGTACTGCATGTCACGATGATCCGGGTCGGCGCTCGGACCGGCCGATGGACCTAATCCGCGCTCGCGTAGCGGACCCCTACATAGGTGGATCGAGGGCGATCCGTGGCGCAGCGGACTGGCTCGGCCCGTCCGGAGGGGGCAGGGTGCATATCCGGATCCTGACGCCTAACCGAGCGTAGTGGGGCTGGCCTGGTAACCGGCGATGTCCGAGGTGAGCTTGTCAACGTACTCTCGGAACATCCGAAGCACCGTCCGCGAAGTGATGATGCCCAGGACCTGGTCCCCCGAGCGCACGACCATCCGTCGGATCCCCTTCTCGCTCATGGTCGCGATGACCTCATCCGTCGGGGTGGTCGGCGCGCAGGAGTCGATGACGAACGTGGCGATCTCTCGAACGCGCGTCTTCGCCGGATCGAGGCCGCGGGCGGTCAGCTTGGCGAGGTAGTCCCATTCGGTGACGATACCCGTGATCGCACCGGGCGCTTGGGTCAGTACCGCGTAGCCCTTGTGCTGTTCGACCATCGCCTTGGCACACGTCAGGGCGTCCACTCCATCGTCCACGGTCAGCACCGGGACCTCCATGATGTCCTTCGCCACTAGCACCATCGGCCCGGGGAAGGCGCGCGGGATTTATAGAATGCATGAACCCGAGCGTTCCGCGGAGCGGGGGAAGGCCCCTCGACCGTCGAGCAAAACAGGCGAACCCTTTTTGGGAGACCCGCTGCTGACGCGCCGCGTGAGCTCGTGAGCGAGGCCGCCGAAGAGATCCACATCACCTTTCCGGACCACACGGATCGCCGGGCACCAAGGGGCACCCGGGCGGGCGACATCCTGTCGCAGTGGAACCCCGAAGGAGCGGCGAGGTTCCTCGCTGCGTCGTTCGACGGCCAGGCGATCGATCTCGCTCGTCCGTTGATGGCCTCGGGGCTCCTGGCTCCCCTGACCTTCGAGGATCGTGCCGGCCGGGAGGTGCTCGAGCACTCCGCCGCCCATCTCGTCGCGAAGGCCCTGACCGAAGTGATCCCGTCCGCTCTCCCGACCGACGGTCCCCCTACCGATGAAGGCTTCTACTACGACTTCGACGTACGACCGCTCACCCCAGAGGATCTCCGGTCGATCGAGGCGGCCCTCAAGGCGAGCCTTCGATCCGGGGATCGCTTCGCGCGCGAGGAGCTCTCGAAACACAAAGCGACCCAGCTCTTCGCGCACAACCCCCACAAGCTCGCCTACATCGCGCGGATCCGCGATCAGGATCCGGTCTCGGTGTACCGTACCGGATCCTTCGTCGACCTCTGCCGGGGACCTCACGTCCCGGATGTGAGCTGGCTTCAGGGGACCCATATCCTGGGATTCTCCGCGATCACCTCGACAGATCCCTCGGACGCACACGGCCTGCAGCGGGTCCGCGGGATCGCGTTCCCTACCCCCTCCGAGCTCGAGCTCTACCTGAAACGACGGGCCGAGGCCGAGACCCGTGACCACCGGACCTACGGCCAACGGCTCGAACTGTTCATGTTCGCCGAGGAGAGCCCTGGGTTCCCCTTCTGGTTGCCGAACGGGATGGTGGTGATCCGGGCGCTCGAGACCTTTGTCCGGGAGCATCTCAACAAGGCCGGGTATCAGGAGGTGCGGACCCCGCTCCTCTTCGCCCAGTCGATCTACGAGACCAGCGGGCACTGGGAACACTATCGCGAGAACATGTTCCTGACCCTGATCGACGACCGGACCTTCGGCTGGAAGCCGATGAACTGTCCCGGGGCGATGCTCATCTTCCGCAGCCGGTCGCGAAGCTATCGCGAACTGCCGCTACGATTGGCGGAGTTCGCGCCGCTCCATCGGCTCGAGGCGAGCGGTACCCTGCACGGGCTCACCCGGGTCCGCGAACTGGTCCAGGACGATGCCCATCTCTTCGTCACCGAAGAGCAGATCCAGCCGGAGGTCCGCGTGCTCTTGGACTGGATCCGGGAAGCGTTCGAGACGTTCCACCTCTCTTGGAGCTATGAGCTCTCGACCCGACCCACGAGGTTCCTGGGCGAGGCCTCCGATTGGGATCGGGCGGAGGCGACCCTCGAGGAGGCCCTAAAGGACTCCGGGATCTCGTACCGCATCTCCCCCGGTGAGGGCGCGTTCTATGGTCCGAAGATCGACATCCACGTGCGGGACAGCCTGGGCCGGCCGTGGCAGATGGGCACGATCCAACTGGACTTCCAACTCCCCAAGCGGTTCGGATTGCAGTACCAAGGCGCCGATGGACAGCTCCACACCCCGATCGTCATCCATCGGGTGATCCTTGGTTCGTGGGAGCGGTTCATCGGCGTCCTCTTGGAGCACTCCGCGGGCCGGCTGCCCCCCTGGATGGCTCCCGTCCAGGTCCGTATCCTTCCGCTCACCGATCGACACGAGGCCGCCGCTCGCGACCTGGACCGAGAGCTGGTCTCGTCGGGCATTCGCTCGGAGGTCGCGTTGCCCCAAGAGACCATCTCAAAACGGGTACGGACCGCCGAGGTGGACCGCGTACCGTACATTGTGGTACTCGGGGATTCCGAAGAGGCCTCGGGCAGCGTGGCCGTCCGCACCCGCGGAGAGAAAGGTCAGCGGTCGGTCCCCCGGGCCGATTTCATCGCCCGGGTCCAGGAACGGATCGCCGACCGCTCGTACGAGCCGTGAGCGGCGGCGTCTACCGCGGGGTCGATCGCGAGTTCCGACGGGCTTCGCGGCGGGCGACGAGGAACGAGGACTCGAGCTCGACACTTCCGACCTCGTGGACGTCCCTTAGATGCTCTCGCATACGGGAGAGCTCGAGGGACCGTCCGCACTGAGGGCACTCCACCCGGGCCCGCCGATCAGGGCGTAGGGCCTGCGTTGATTCTGAGTACACGTAGGTGACTGGGACCTACCCCGTTAAAGACCCAGCGGCACTTTTGAAAGTGAGAATCCATCCTTTTCGATCCCCCGAGTTAGACGGCACCACGTCTCGCGCGACCCTTTAAATATCGAGGACCCTCGGGACACCCTATCTCAGCGTTCTGGCAACCATGATCGCTAACACGGGACAATTGGAGGCCCTGATCGCCCTGGCCGGGATCCTGGCGTTGGCCTTCGCGGGGATCCAAACGCTGCTCCTCCTGCGGGCCGACGAGGGCGACGAGCGGATGCGATCGATCGCTCAGGCGATCCGCGAGGGCGCGGTGGCCTTCCTCCGTCGAGAGTACACGGCCGTCTTCGTGGTGGCGATCGTGCTCGCCATCGTCATCACGGTGGCCTTCGGGATCACGGGCGACGGCCCCCGGCTCGCGGTCGGCTTCCTCTTCGGGGCCGCCGGGAGCGCGCTCGCCGGCGCCCTGGGCATGCTGGTCTCCGTCCGGGCGAACGTACGGACCGCGGCCCACGCCCGGGCCGGGAACCTCGCCGCCACCATGCGGTACGCGTTCCGCGGAGGGAGCGTGACCGGACTATCGGTCGCCGGTCTCGCGTTGATCGAACTGGTCGGGTTCTACTGGGCGTTCGGCGGGAACGTGCTCCAGATGGTCGGCCTTCTCTTCGGCGCTTCCCTGATGAGCTTGTTCGCGCGGGTCGGCGGAGGTATCTACACCAAGGGGGCGGATGTCGGGGCGGACCTGGTCGGGAAGGTCGAGGCGAACATCCCGGAGGACGATCCGCGTAACCCCGCCGTCATCGCCGACAACGTGGGCGATAACGTGGGCGACTGCGCCGGGATGGCCGCTGATCTCTTCGAGACCTACGTGGTCACGGCGATGAGCGCGATGCTGTTGGCCTATCTGATCGGCCCCGTCGTGACCGCCTTCCCGAACGCCATCCTGTACCCTCTCGTCGTCTGCGCATGGGCCATCGTCGCGACGCTCGTTGGCGTGGTCTTCACGCGGATGCGTCCGGGCGGCAGCATCATGGGAGGACTGTACCAGGGACTGGCGGCGACGACGGTCGTCGGGATCATCGGGCTCTACTTCCTGGACCAACTCCTGATGGGTGGCAGCCCCGGGATCTTCGTGGCGACCATGATCGGGCTCGTCGTCATGATCCTGATCGTGATCGTTACCGATTACTACACGTCAGCGAAATACCGTCCGGTGGCACGGATCGCCGAGTCCGCCCAAGCGGGAGCCGGGCCGACGGTCATTACCGGGCTCTCGGTAGGCTTGGAATCTGCATGGATCCCTGGCCTGGTGATCGTCGCGGGAACGTTGGGCGCCTACGCCGCGCTGGGTTGGTCTGGCACCTGGGGGAGCCTGGCCCTGAACCCCGAGCTCGGGCTATACGGAATTGGTCTCGCCGCGGCAAGCATGCTGTCGGTGACCGGCATGATCATCTCCATCGATTCGTTCGGTCCGATCACCGACAACGCGGGCGGCATCGCGGAGATGGCCGACCTGCCCGAGACCGCGCGGAACGTCACCGATCCCCTGGACGCGGTGGGCAACACGACGAAGGCGATCACGAAGGGATATGCGATCGGCTCGGCCGTGCTCGCCGCGCTCGCGCTGTTCGCGGCCTATACGTTCGCCGCCGCCAAACAGGAGTACCCGAACATATCGCCGACGCTCGCGTGGAACGCGTTCACGAGCAACCTGACGATCGACAACCCGCTGGTCGTAGCTGGCCTGATCATCGGCGGGATCCTTCCCTTCTTCTTCACCTCGTTCCTGATGAACGCAGTCGGAGTCGCGGCGCAGTCCATCGTCTTCGAGGTCCGCCGCCAGTTCCGGGAGATCCCTGGTATCATGGCGGGGACGGCCAAGCCCGACTATGGCAAGTGCGTCGACATCGTCACGGTGACCGCCCTACGTCAGCTCGCGGTCCCGGCCCTGATCGGGGTCATCACCCCGTTAGCGGTGGGATTCCTTCTCGGGCCTGTGGCGCTCGCCGGCCTCTTGCTCGGGGTCATCCTCTCTGGGTTCCCCTTGGCGCTGACCATGACGACCGGGGGTGGGGCCTGGGATAACGGCAAGAAGTACATCGAGAGCGGCCACTTCGGGGGCAAGGGGTCGGAGGCCCACAAAGCGGCCATCGTAGGTGACACGGTCGGGGACGCGACCAAGGATACGGCGGGCCCGGCGATCAATCCCCTCATCAAGGTGGTCAACACGATCTCGATCCTCTTCATCGCTCTGATCGTAGCGCATTCGGTCATCGGGATCTGAACACGGGACCTGCGGGGGGGCGGTCCGCTCCGGGGAGCGGTCGCCGAGAGAGCTCATATCTCTCGGGGAATTCCGCGGGACGGAGGTGCCTAGCGTGTGCGAGACCTGCGGATGTAACGAGAAGTCCAAGGAAAAGAAGCCGTAGATCCCCCGGATCAACGGTCGGTGGCGCGTCGCGCCGCTTCAGGGCATCTAACTTTTTTAGCACCCCTTTCGGGTCTGGGCGTTAGCCCATCGCGAGACGTTGGATATCGAGACGCGCCGATGGTCTCTTCGTCGTTTGTCCTCACGAACCATCATTGTCCTCGGGTCGCCGGTTCGTTGGCTCAAGAGGCGCTCAGGTCTGCCTCACGCATAGTGGCTGAGCGACGTGCGTTCCTTGCGTGAGGCTTCGCGCTGTTCTCCGCTCTCCTCTTGGCGGCGTTCCCGTTCGCATTCTTGGTCGGTCACCCAGACGAAGCCAACGTCCTCAGGATGATCGTGGGCGATGAACGCACCCGCCTCGAAGGCCGAGCAGAGGAGCTCCTCCAAGTTCTCGGCCTCGGTCCCTTCCAACTTTCCGGCGGTGCGCCAATACCAGTCGGGGGCCTTTCCGGCCGACTGAAGGTACTCCGTGATCAGGTCGTAGATGGACGCGCGCGAATCGCTGAGCCGGACGTGGAGGTGTCGGTGATCTTCGGATTTGCTGCGGGTCTCGATCGCATCGGGCACGGGCTCTCATTTGCAGG
>JBARHO010000018.1:0-6855 GCA_049799275.1 Thermoplasmata archaeon | reverse complement strand
CTATGAGAAGGCGCGGCTCCGGCAACCCGAAGAGGTGGCGCACCTCGACCTTCCTTCCTCCCTCCTCGCCGCGCGCCAGGCCGGTTCCAAGCACATCGACGAGAATGTGAGCTACGTCTATCGGGAGGTCACGAGCGAACGCGTCCACGTCGTCGTCATGTTCGACAAATCGGGGAGCATGGCCGAGGACGAGAAGCTACCGGCGGCGAAGAAGGCCCTCCTCGCGCTCTACGTGGCGATCCGCCGCCGGCACCCCGACGCGACGGTCGATGTCGTGGCCTTCGACAACGAGGTCCGGTTGATGGACCTCCTCGAGCTCTGGGAGACCTCCCCCGGGGCGTTCACGAACACCGGGGAGGCGCTCCATACCGCCCATCTCCTGCTCCGGGCCTCGCGGGCGAACCGCAAGGAGGTCTACGTGGTGACCGACGGGCTGCCCGAGGCGTACACGGATCCCGACGGGCGGGTCCACAGCGGCAACCTCGAGGCCGCGATGGCCCACGCGGTCGGCCGGGCCCAGGAGCTCGCGACCATCCCGCACCTCAAGTTCTCGATGATCCTCCTGAGATCGAACCACCCCGAGTACGAGGTCGCGGCCCGCACGCTCACCCGGTCGCTCTCCGGGGAGCTCGTGGTGACGGATCCCCAGCATCTGGGCGTCGAGCTCCTCGTCCGCTGGGCCCGCGGGACCGAGACCATCCATCGCGCGACAGGACCCTCACCTCCGCCTGTGGTCACGGCTGTACCGCGTCCCCCTACGGGTCGACGGAGGAAGGCCGATCGTCGGATGGGTGGGTAATGCCCGGATCCGATCCGCCGGCCGCAAAGGGATTGGTCACTGAAGGCCGGGCTCACACGCTGCAGGTTCGAACTCAGCCATAGGGGAGTCGCGATGCTCGGAGGACGCCTCGGAATGGTGCCACTCGAGGTCGCCGGATGACCTGAGCTTTCCCAACAAGAGTTAGGCAAGGACTTAACCGTCGGTTGCAAAGGTAGTTCACCCTGAAGTTCTTGACCGACCCCGGGCCCGAGGGGGAGCCCAGGGGGACATGGGGTCTCGAGCGGGCATGGCTGCCATCATTTTCTGCGCGATCCTGGCGATCTCTACCGTAGGAGCAGACGTAGGATCGACCGGGTCCCCTTACGAGGTTCACCTCACGGGATCGGCCTCCGCGACCGCCGTGGCGACTTCCGGCCCTGCTCTCGTCACCCTCACCGGAGAACTGAACGACGATCACGGTCGTCCGATCGTCGGCGCGACCGTTAACGCGACGGGGATTGCCCTGCCGTGTCCGAAGTACCCCATACCCGAGACCTTCGCCAGGTGCGCGACGGTGAATTCCTCCACCACGATCGCTGGCGGTGCATGGTCGATGCAGGTGCCGGGGAACAACGTGTACTGGGTGTACTCTCTTCCGGAGGGTGGATTCGGGGGAAGCTACACTCAGGTGGACGTCAATGCGACGAACGTCGCAGTGCGCCCGTTCCAGGCCTGGCCGTATGATCCCTGGGACAATGCAACATTCGTTCTTCCCGGGTACAACAACCTATCGAAGTACGCTTGCAGCGCCGCCGGACCGAACGACTGTGGTACGTCGTCCGATGTCCAGTTCCCGATCCTTTCGTGGACCTCGGACGGCGTCTTTTACGTCAACGTCTCCGACGACCTCGTCTTCTTCAATCTCAGTTCCGGACATGTGACGTTCCTGCATGCCTGGATCCCGCTCAATCAGAGCATCATGGACTACAATGGCATCGAGAACACGGAATTCATCACGGACGACGGCTGTATGATCTACACGATCGGATTTGGATACAACAATCTCGATCCCCCGTATACCTCATCGAGCCACAATGACTACCTGGCCGTGGAGTACTACGACCTCGCGAACCATACCTGGGCGTACAAGAATACCGGGATCCTCGACTCGAACACCTCCGCCAATGTGCAAGTGAACCTAGTGGGGTCGAACGGGTCATACACCGAAGGCGTCGTCATCACTTCGGATGGGACGCTCCACACTTGGCCCCTGAGCGGTGGTACGATCGTGGCCACCAACCGGCTACCGTTCTTTGAGGCGAACAACGCCTACTGGATCCCCGCGCTCAGCAGCCTCATCGACGTAGAGGCCGGGGGTGATTCTGGAGATGGGATCGTACAGGATCTTTGGGAAGGGTCGTCGATAGGCTTCCAACAGGTCGCCTCCGCTCACTGGGGAAGCAACGTGCAATCGAACTTCGTGAACTCGATCGTTTACAATGTTACGGCTCACGCCTTTTTTACCGATGCGGGATGCGATGGGGCGTGTCCGCCGGGTCACATCGTTACTTTCAAAGTGCCGGTCAACGGCAACGGGACGATCGGGACCCCGGTGCCGCTCTTCGGAACGTTCCAAACGGCTGTAGGCCCGAACTACCAGTGGGCCGGATCCGGATTTGCTTGGTCGGACCGGGTCGATGAGACCCCGCGTTCGCTTTCGTTCGCCACGGGGTTCACCCCGTATTTCTACAATTCGTCCTTCATCTTCGATCCGGAGACGAAGACCTGGTTCGACACCAACCAGAACTTCGCCACCATCTACACCGGCCCTACCATCAATGGACCCGAGTCGGCGATCGGGAGCAACATGTTCTACGAGGCCACATACGCGCTCCAGCCGGAATCTATGGAATGTACCGGGACCCACTTGTTCCCGACGGGCGTCTGTCCGATCCAGGGAACTTACCCAGGTAGCGCCCCGGGTACCGTGTGGTACATCTGGGCAGCCGGGCAGCCCGAGTTCCCGTACGCTACGAACACCCCTCTCTTCGAGGATGCGGCACCGGCCGACCTGTCGGTCATGGCCACGGCGACCTCCTCCTCAGCGCTGCGCCTTTCATGGGCGACCCCCACAATCGGCGCAAATCCCATCCTGAACTACACGGTGTACTGGGGCTCCTCCGCGGACGACCTGACGCACTCGGCGTCGCTCGAGCCGAACCAGACCTCGTACGCCATCTCCGGCGTCCCACCGAATAGCACCGTCTTCTGGGGGGTCACGGCGCTGAATCTGCATTGGTTCTCGAACATGACGACGGGCGCGACCGTGCTCTCTGCGGGGTCGGGAGAGTCCGTAGCGTTCAGTGAATCGGGGCTTCCGGACCCGGATACCTGGTATGTCAACGTGTCCGGGGGGCCATCGCTCGTTGGGACCGGCGGTACGCCCACCCTCACGACGATGCTGAAAAATGGCACGTATGCCTTCTCGGTTGCGAGCAATGACAAGCGCTACGTCCCGTCAGATATGTCACCCTTTACGGTCGGCAGTTCGCCGGTCAACGTCCCGATCACCTTCTCGACCCTGACGTTCGGCGTCACGTTCACCGAATCCGGGCTCCCGAGCGGGACCAGTTGGGCCATCACGTTGAACGGAACCCCGCAATCCTCTTCGACGAGCACGATCACTTTTGCCGAGACCAACGGCACGTTTGCGTTCACCGCGGGATCGATCGTGAACTACAGCGTCAACCCTTCAGAAGGAACTGTTACAGTGAACGGTTCAGCCGCGGAGGAGGCGATCACGTATGTCCATGGGGGTCCCGTTCCCTATCGCGTGACATTCAAAGAGACCGGTCTGCCTTCGGGCACAAACTGGGCGATCACGCTGAATGGAACACAGCATACGTCAAGCTCGAACACGATCCCGCTTTCTGAAACGAACGGGACGTACAGGTATATTGCAACGGTCGCGGCGTACGGGGGTACGAACAGATCGTTCGAGGTGAACGGAGCTCCGCTCACGGTGACGGTGGCCTTCTACAGGGTGACCTTCACCGAGTCAAAACTATCGGCCGCAGCGAGCTGGAGCGTGACGACGAACGCGGCGACCCAGAGCTCCTCGACGACGTCGATAATCTTCTATGAAGCGAGCGGGAACTACAGTTACGCGATCGGGACGATATCCGGCTACCATGCAGTCGACCACGGGACCTACACGGTGAGTGCAGGGTCGATCACCATCCACACCGCGTTCTCGGTGACGACGTACAAGGTGAAGTTCTCGGAGACGGGGCTCACGCCGGCCTGGAAAACCGAATGGTGCGTGACGTTCAACGGGACCACCGTATGCGCCACCGCGGGCTCGATCTCCTTTTCGGGGATCGCGAATGGGACGTATAACTACTCGATCGGACATGTGAGGAACTACACTCTGAGTGGACCGTACGCCGGCTCGATAACGGTGGCAGGCGGGAGCCAGGGGACCACGTCGAACACGATCACGCCGGCCTGGGCGCTGGTCAAGTACACCGCCACCTTCGCCGAGAGCGGACTTGCCCACGGGAAGACCTGGTCGCTAACCATCGACGATCAGACGAAGTCGAGTACGGGTAGATCGATCTCGATCGCGCTCTCTAACGGAAGCTACTCGTTCACGATCGTGGCGGCTGGTTACACCGAGGGGTCGAGTCCCCCGAGCCCGTTGACCGTCAATGGCGCGGCGGTGAGCGTGGCGGTCACATTTGCGGGCGGTTCGGAGCCGGGAGGCGGCCCCGGAACAACCGCCCTTTTCGAGGGGGGAGCCCGACCTGCCGCCCAGAGCTATTCCACCTAGGAACGGACCTGCACCCTAGTCGGGTTCGGCGCTGGTCCCGCCCCGCGCTCCGGGTCTTGTCCTCGGTGTGATCGTTCCAAGCCAGCGGACCGCGAAAGCTGCCGGATGCTCAGGCAGCCGGATAACTCTTCGAGCGCCCTTGCGGGTCTGCGTCAAGCTTTATGTGACGACCGCGCGCAGTTCAATCGATTCCTATGTCGCCCACCCAAGAACAGGTCAAGCTCCGCGAGCATCTATCCGAAATGCGCCAGGGCGTCGGGGGCCTCGGGCGGGATTTCGCGCTCGAGTTCCGTCAGATCGACGACAAGATCTCCCGATTGGGAGCGATGACCGCGCAAGAGGCCCGCCATGCGCTCCAGGACATCGAGGCGGACTTCGCGAACCTCGGCACCCGCATCGACTCCGAGATCCGTAGGTTCCCCGGCCAGGTGGCCCAGGGGTTCGCCGCCGCGGGCCGCGGGATCAGCGGCGGTACGACCCGGGCGGCGGTCGCGACCCGGGACGCGCTCGAGTCGGCCGGCCACCGGGCGAAGGTCGGCACCAAGAACGCCCTGGCCTCGGCCGCAGGCGTAAAAAGGACCCCGATGAAGGAATGGCACACGCCCTCCGCGGACGGCTCGGGCGGGGACGAGGCGTAACGGTACCGCGCAGTCCCGCGCGCTCGCGGGCGGTGGGGACACCCTCCGTGGTCCGATGGTCACCTTTAAGCGGCCGGACATGGCCCTTCCGCCCGTGCGGAGGCCCGAACCGGAGTGACCGCCCGTATCCTCGCGGAGTGGCATCCCCTCCGGCGGGTCGTCGTACGCCCGCCCGGGATGGAAGCGTTCTTCGGGCTTCTCGAGCCGTACTCGAACCTCTACGAACGCGTGTTCAGCCTCTCCCGGGCGCGTAAGGAGCACGAGGAGCTCTCCGAGACCCTCCGCTCGGGTTTCGGGGTCCGGGTCCAGAACCTGGATCAGATGTTGCTCGAGGCGGCGGGTCGACGACCCCAGGTCGCGCAGACCCTCTTCGATGAGGTCGTCCGGACCGTCGTCTTCTCCGGACCGGGCAGCGACCGGGCGCGTCGGGAGTTCCGCAGCACGATCCGGTCGCTCGACGGGGAGCAGCTCATCCAGACGCTGGTCCTCTCTCCCTCGATACGGTTCGAACGGGGGCACGGCGCGCGCTCGGTCTCGTCCTTCATGACCCTCCGCGTCCCGCTCACGAACCTCTTCTTCCTTCGGGACCAGCAGGCCGTCACCGACCGAGGGATCGTCGTGGGGCGATTGGCGAAGCCCCAGCGCCGACGCGAGACCGAGATCACCTCGTTCGTCTGGCGAGCCTCGGGCGAACGGCCCGTCACCCAGATCCAGCGCGGGACGTTCGAAGGGGGGGACTACCTTCCGGCGCGGGATTTCGCCCTGATCGGCACCGGGGATCGGACCAGCCGCACCGGGGTCGAGGAGTTCCTGGAGAACGGGGTCGGGGTCCCGGAGGTCGGCGTGGTCCACCAGCCCCGCCATCCGCTCGTCCCGACCTTGGACCCGATGGTCAACATGCACCTTGACACCTACCTCAACTTCCCCGGCGAAGGGATCGCGGTGGGCCATCGCGAGATGCTCGAGGCGGCCCGGGTCGAGGTGTACGTCCGGGACTCCGGCCGATATCATCGCTCCCACGAAACGAAGCTGCTCAAGTACCTGGAGACGACGCATGGCTTCCGGGTGATCGGCATCTCAACGCTCGAACAGCTCTGCTACGCGACCAACTTCCTCACGATCCGGGATCGAACGATCCTCGTCCCGGATGTGGCCCGGAACGCCGAGCGGGTCCTCGCGAACCTCCGACAGGCGGCGGAGCGCCGTCCCGCGCACTACCACCGGCTCTACCTCCGGGCCGCCCGGGAGTTCGGGGAGCTGCGGGCGGAAGGGGGGTTCTTCCCGTTCAGTCGCGCGGCCCGAGAGGTAGGGCTGACCAGTGTCCGGGTAGGCCTCGAGAACCTGACGGGCGCGTTCGGGGGCGCCCACTGCCTGACCGCGGCGCTCGAGCGCGGATAGGAAGGTCGGACCGCTAGCGGACCGGGGCGGTGCCCCACCGGGCGAACCGCAGCTCGGGCGCGGCCACCCCCGAGAGTACGGAGGTGAGACGCACGATACTGCGCGGGGTCGCGTGGGACCGAGGGTGGGCGAGGCCTTCCTCGATATCGGAGAGGAGGATCCGGCGGTCGCGCTCGGTGAGCTCCCCGAGCGGTCGAAGGTCCTCCTGATCGACGACGTCCTGGACC
>JBARHO010000017.1:0-1832 GCA_049799275.1 Thermoplasmata archaeon | reverse complement strand
TCGACCCCGACGGTCGCGGTCAACGGGACCGGACCGGCCCGGTTCCTGGGCCTGCCGGGGGTAGAAGGGTACGCCCTTCTGGGAGGGCTGATCGTGGTGGGGATCGGCGTGATCGTGGCGGTGGTCCTTTCCCGTCGACGACCCAAGGCGCCCGCCGCGATCGTCCCCTTCGATCCCCCGTCGGAACCGGCCGAGCCTTCGGCGAAGACGTAGTCCTCGTCGGGCCGACGAAGGGGATCGTGACCGAATCATCCGGATGTGAATGGGTTGGAGAGCGGTCGCGCCCGTGAGCTAGTAATTTCTACTCGACCCCCTTGGGGCGCATGATCCCATGACCGACCTCAGGACCGCGCGGCCGTGACGCGGAGATCCACCCTCCTGCCCTGGCTCGCCGGGACCGTGGTTCCGAGCGGAAGTGCTTCGATCGAACCGGACTGGAACGCGCTCGGACGGCGGTGGTGGGGGCACGTCCAGGTGCTCGCGGATGACCGCATGGAGGGGCGTGACACCGGCAGCCCGGGATATGCCCGTGCGGCCGACTACGTGATCCAACAGTTCCGCGCCGCCGGCCTCCAGCCCGCGGCGGCGGGGGGGTACCTCCAGCCTCTGGAGCTTCAGGTGACCCAGGTCGACCAACCTCGCAGCTCGCTGGATCTCGTGCGAGGCGGGAACGTTCTTCCGGTCGCTCTGGGCACCGATGCCTGCCACGTCGTGACCTCGGCGACGATTGAGCAGTTCGAGGCCGACGCCGTGTTCGTGGGGTATGGCCTCACTGTCCCCGAGCTCGCGTACGACGATCTCGCCGGACTGGATCTTCGGGGTCGGATCGCGGTCCTGGTCCGCGGGGGGCCCTCGGACATGCCCAGCCCGCTCAAAGCGCATTTCCAATCTCCGGAGGAGCGCGTCAAGGCGCTGCGGGCGGCGGGGGCGGTCGGAGCGGTCAGCATACCGAACCCCAAGATCCCCGAGCTGCCGTGGCCGCGCCTGGCCTCCGGCCTCCTGATGCCACGGATGGAGCTCCGAGAGGCGGGGCCCGGTGGGTACCGTCCCCTCTCGGTGAACATCGCGTTCAATCCCGAGTCGGCGGGGGCCCTGTTCGAAGGCAGCGGGCACACCTGGGAGGAGGTCCTGGGACCGCTCGGGACAGCGCGGCCCTTGGCACGGTTCCCTCTCGCGGTTCGCATCCGGGGACGGGTGGGGTTCTCCCGACGAACGGCGAAGTGTCACAACGTCGTGGGAGTGCTGCCCGGGAGCGACCCCCAACTGAAGAACGAATACATCGTCGTCAGCGCACATCTCGACCACTTGGGCATCGGGACGCCGATCAACGGGGACCCGGTCTACCATGGCGCGATCGACAACGCCTCCGGGGTCGCCTCGATCCTCGAGATCGCGCGCGCGATCCACGACTCTGGCGAGCGGCCTCGACGCTCCCTCTTGTTCCTCGCGGTCACCGGCGAAGAGAAGTTCCTCCTGGGCTCCGAGTATTTCGCCGCCCACCCCACCGTGACCGGTCCCCTGGTCGCCAACATCAACATCGATGTCGTATGGTCCATGTTCCCTCTGCGCGCCCTCGAGGTCTTCGGAGTCGAGGAGTCTACCCTCGGCGACGACATTCGAGCCATCGGCGCCGAGGCGGGCGTCGCGATCCACTCCGCGTACGAGCCCGACCGCGTGCTGTTCATCCGCAGTGATCAATACAATTTCATCAAGCAGGGGGTCCCCGCCCTGTTCCCGGGGATCGGGTACTTTCCCGGATCACCCGAGGAAAAGATGGCGCATGAATGGACCCAGTTCCGATATCACAGCCCGGCGGACGACGCGAAGCAGCC
>JBARHO010000016.1:0-1589 GCA_049799275.1 Thermoplasmata archaeon | reverse complement strand
GCGAGGTTCCGGCTCGGCATTCCCCGAGGTCAGCGCCGCGTCCGCCATGAGATGTCCCGCGGTCGGGGGTGCTCCCGCGCCCGCCATTCCACTAATACTGACCATGAGTCAGTATAAAATCCCGGGGTCAGTTTGGGCCGGTCGAAAGCATGTAATACCCGCCCGGGGTCCGGACGACATCCACCGAGCCCTTCCCAGAGGGTCACGTGGGATCGTGCGAATGCCGAAGGTGGTTCCGGGGTACAAGGCCCAGGCGCGCGCCCGGATCGTTCAGGCCGGGCTTGCCATCTTCTCGCGCCGCGGGTTCCGGAGAACGACCATGGCGGACATCGCCAAGGAGGTCGGGGTCAGCAAGGGCGATCTGTACCTGTACTTCCCGAGCAAGATCGATCTCCTCGCCGAGATCCAATCGGTCAGTCAGCGTGAGAGCCGAGAACTGATGGCCCGATCGCTCGCCCGAAAGGAGGCGCCGGAGGCCCTGATCGAGGTGTTCGAGTCGATGGTCGAGGACCCCCCCGGCCCCCAGATGTTGTCGACGTGGTTCGAGGTCCTGGCCGAAGCGAGCAGCGATCCGAGGATCGGTGAGGTCCTCCGGACCGATCACCGCGCGGATCTGAGGCTCATGAAGGGCTTCCTGCGACAATCGAGGCAGCAGCGACCCAGGGGGGGCACGAGGTCGCTCGACGATCTCGCGCTCGCCACCCTGCTCCTGTTCCATGGGGCGGCGATGGAGCTGGCGCTCGGCTCGAGCCGGAACGAGGTACGACGGGCCCTCCGCCGCGCCCTGCGGGCGCTGCTTCGGCCACCCGGCTGAGCCGGCGCCCGGTGCGGCATCGATCCATCCGCGGACGGGGTGCACATCTCCACTTCCCTCGGTCGCTCGGAGGGTGGGGGGGAGTCGCCGCTCCGCGGGCGGAAGAGGGGCCGCTATGGCGGAGCCGTCCTTCGCCCCTGGGCGTCTGCGGACCTCCTTCTGCCGCGAATTGGGGTCCGCACCTCTCGACCCGTTCCACTGGTCCCCACCCACGTCACGCTCTCCCGAGGGAACTCGAGCGCGGCGAACTCGGCCAAAGGATCCCTACGGGCGCGGGTCCCCTCGTGCCAGCTCCGGCTCCGGACCTTAGCGATACGCCCGGTCTCCCATTCGAGCTCGTTCATGAATGACTATATATTTCTGTACGTTAATAAATATCTCGTTACAAAATAGCATAGTTATGGTCGCGCCCGTCCGATCCACCGGCCCGATGGCCGTGCCCGCGGATCGGTCCGCCCTTGTCCCATCAGGGATCCCGGGGCGCGAAGCGCTCGCTGTGGCGCTCGCTTCACCGGGGTGTGTGACCTCCGAAATGAACGCGGCGCGATCGGTCGATCCCCCGCCCGGAGTACCCAAGGTTATGTGCGGGGTCGACACTCGACGGGCACGTACGCTCCGGGTGTTGAGTAGGCCATGTCGATTCGAGTCGTTGCCGGGGAGATCCTCACCAAGGACACGACCACCCGCACCGTGATCCCCACCGCGGCCCAGCCCCGATGGCCCCCGTTCGCACGGATCGCCGAGAGGATCGCGACCCCTCGCCGGCCCTTTCCGC
>JBARHO010000015.1:0-6548 GCA_049799275.1 Thermoplasmata archaeon | reverse complement strand
GGAGCACCCCGCGAAGAGAGATCCCCCGGCCGTTCGCTCCGAACGGCAGATCGGCCTCTTTCGTGAGCTCGGCCAAGAGCTCCTGCTTGAGCCGCATCGCACGACCATAGTAGCGGCCGATCCGACGGAGGATCGGGCCGCTCTGGGGACCGAGGAAGAGGACCGCCCCGACGGCGAGCAGGATGATCCAATCGAAGTCCGAGAGGAGCGCCACCTACGTCACACCCCCGGGACCGAGAGCCGAGGTCGCGCGCTCTGTCGCTCCCATCTCCCGGCCACCCACGCGCCGCCCAGGTAGAGGCCGATCATCGGCCCGGCGACGATGAGCATGGTGATCCCCGAATTGTCCGGGGTCACGATCATTCCAAAGAAGAGAGCCCCGATCACCGCGGCGCGCCAGTGGCGACGCCAGGTCGCCGCGGGGACGACCCCGAGACGCGTCAAGGAGTAGACAAAGACCGGCAGCTCGAAGACCACCCCGAACGCCAGCGAGTACAGGAGCGCGAACGTCACGAACTGTTGCGCCCCGAGAACGGGCGCGAGGCCCATGGCGGCCACGTACCGGAACAAGAGCCGGAACGTCCAAGGAGTGAGCAGAAGGAGGCCCAACGCGGTGCCGGTCGCGAAGAGGAGCGTCGCCGGGATGCCGATCCGCGTCAGGAGCGCGCGTTCGTTGCGACGAAGCGCGGGAACGAGGAAGGCGCCGATCTCGTGGACCAGCCAAGGCATCCCGAGGATGATCGTGAGGAGCGCCCCGATCTCCATCTGGACCAGAACGGAATCGCCGACGCCGACGTTGAGAAGCTCCACGCCCGGTGGGAGCATCCAGGCGACCATCGCGCGAAAGACCTGGGCGGTGATGTTGTCGAACAGGCTGGGCAGGGGGTAGCCGACGGGAATAGAGAACCCCAGCAATCGGATCGTCACGACCTGGATCCTGAATGTCAGGAGGATGCCGAAGAGCGGTCCGAGGACCAATGCGATCCGGAGCAGGCGGCGCCGGACCTCTCCGAGGACGCTGAGGATCTTGTCGAGGTCGCCCATCCATCACCCGTGAGCTCCGTCCGTCCGACCGGGGCGGGATCCAGGTACCGCGCTCCGGGTCCCTTCGATGTGATGCGTTGCCACTGTGCGGTCCATCCTCCGCGATCGGTCGAGGGTCTACCGCGCGGGGGCGATCGGTGCGGTCGAGGCGCCCGGGTTCGCCTTCTCGGCCGCCAGCTCCCGTTCGACCTCCATCTTGCCGCGCTTGAACTCGCCGAGGGATCGGCCCAAGCTGTGGGCGAGCTTGGGGATCTTGCTCGAACCGTAGAAGAGCACCCCGGCCACGACGGCGATGATGAGCCAGTCATCGATAGAATCGAACATCGGTCCCTCGAGCGGACCACCGTCGATGGGAGGATATGGCGTTCGTACGGGACGGTTCGACCCGTACGAACGGTTCGTACCCGGCCTATTTGACCAGCTCACCGGGCCGTCAGCAGGACGCTCTCGTGTCCCACCGCGACGGCCCGGTCCAAGGCGACCTCCGAAAGAACGGTCATGCACGCCGCGGCGCGTTGGAGCGCGACCGTCGCGTGGTACACCCCGTTCTTCCGGGCCATCCCCTTGAGCATCTTCGCGGAACTTCTCGCCTCGGCGACGAGCCGAAGGTTCTGCGCGTAGGTGTCGCACGCATCGCCGAGCGAAGGATGCATGAGCGTCTCGACGACCGACTTGAGCCCGGATTTGAGGTCCTCGAAGAGCGGGAGCAGATCCCCCGAGGCCTCCCGTAAGGCGGCGGGATCACGATTGAGCTCCTCCGCGATCTCCCCGAGCATCTTGCCGACCTCGTCCAGAGCGTGGACCACGACCCGCCACTCGATGAGCTGGCGCGGATCGGGGCTCCCGATCCGTCGGGCGAGCGACCAATCCCGGCTCGCGAGGAACTGCTGGCGGACCAAGAGGGCGAGCACCTTGTTCGTCTCCTCGGCCAAGGTGATGAGACGCCGGGATCGTGTTCGTCGACGAAGGATCTCCTCCGATTCCTCGACCAGAGCGACCAGGATCATCTTCATCCGTTGCACGAGCTGCGGGAGACCGTACTTCGACGGATCGATGAAGTTCTGTAGTAGGATACGGTTGGGTTCCTGAGCGACCACCGAGACCCCCAGGAGACCTCGTGCGGCCTGCAGGAGCTCCTCCACGCGTTCCGGCGACAACGGGACCTCGGTCCGGATCTCGATCGCATCGTGACCGACGCGGTACGCGCCGACCACGAGCCGCTCCAACACACCCGGCGTATCGAACGAATGGGCATGTACCAGATATGGGGTCCCCGCGACCCCTGTACTGACGGTAGGAGCCGGCTTGAGGTACAACGTACCATCGTCGCTCTGGTCGAACACGACGACATCGCCCGGGCGAAGATGCATCGCCTCCGCCCAAGGCTTCGGGAGTGTGACCGCGATCGACGAATGACCCGCTTTCAGAACTCGACGCTCTCGTGACGGTGCGCTCCAAGCCATGTTCCCTGCTCGAACCTCTTACGAGGCCCGTAGCTTGATGGACTCCTAGGACTTAGCTCTTACGCACTACGTAGGTTCGGTCCTTACTGTAAGTTCAAGGCCGGTTCCCCTCGACCGGTGCAGGGCTCGTCGGGAGCGGGGCGTTCTCCGCTTCCGAGGGTTCAGGGTACCCCAGCCGTTCGGGTGGCATGTCCTCGTCCTCTCGTCGCCGGCCCACCACGAACCCGAGTACCAGCGCGATCACGACCAAGCCGGTAATGGTCCCCGCAATGATGAACACTGGGGCACCTGGGCCATCGTTCGGAGGGGTAGTACTCGCCACCTGGACGCCAATGCCGATCTCCCCGTACATCCCTTCCGCGAAATGGCCCGGTTCCATGCATACGTATTGATACGCTCCCAAGGGAGGGGCGGTGAAGTTGGTGAAGTTGGCGGATCCGGGGTTAGTGGAGACCACAATGTTGACAAGGGGGTGATGGGCATCGAGGAAGGTTTGGATCTGATCCGTGCTGTTCGAGTTGGGATTGAAGGAGAAATTCGCGGCCGGGATCAACGTAAAGGTGTGCGCTACTGCATCGGTCTGGAGCACCTCCAGCGATATCGTGCTACCCGGATTGCAATAGTCGTTGCTGATCCCGAACGCGAAAGCGGATGACACGGTCACCACTATCGAGCACGTAGAAGCGTCCGCTTTGACCCCTGATGGGGCCGGGACCTTCGGAGCGAGCGGAGCCAGCGCGCCGGAGGAGGATAACAGCAGAGTGAGACACACGAAGGCCACGAGGGCGACCCCGAAAACCGCAGCGCGTCCCATTCCAATCCCCGAAAGTGTGGTCGTGGACGGGAGGGGCAGTTCAAAGAGGTTCCGTACGAACCTGCGAGCCTTTCTTGCATCCCTCCCGAACCGGGAGACAGCCGCACTTCCGTCTGGCTGCCCGAGCCCGTTCGATCCTCCGTCGTTCGATCGCGAAGTATGCGCGTGGGAGGACCGGCCCCGAGATCCGTCTCGGCGCGACACTTCAGGGACGTCCTGATCATCCGTCGCGTTCGGGATCCGACCGCTCAGGCTTCCCTTTTCGCGAGCAACAATACGACCGTATCGTTCCAGAACCCCCTAAGGTCGCCAAATCGGTGAAATGCAAAATCAGGTCCGGAACCCGTCCGGGATAACACTGGTACCGGAGCGTGTGCCGATCTGTAGACGCCACTCGGGGGCGTGAGTGGGTGGTACGTACACCGGGAATATGTAGGCCCAAGGGTGGTTCCCTCTCGTGTGGATGCGTGCCCTGGCCCGAGCCTGCCTCGTTCTGGCGCTCTCCACCGGGTTCCTCGCCATCGTTGGGAACGCCACGGCGGGACAGACCCCCACGACGCTCCAAGATACGAACACTCTGATCTGGGTCATTGTCGCGATCTCTGTGGTCGGCGCCGTGATCACGTGGGGCGTCATGACCTACGCCCTCTGGCGCTTCCGAGATCCGAACACGAAAGGTCGCCGGTATGGTTAAGTCAGCCCACAAGCTCGAGATCATTTGGACCCTGGCCGTCGTCGGCCTGCTCGCGGGTGTAGCGATCTATTCGACGGTCCTGGTCTACCAGGTCGACGCTCAGCCGAGCCACCCGAACGAATATGTGGACGTCTACGGGGAGCAATGGGAGTGGAAGTTCTACTACCCGGCGAACAATAGTTGGGCGAACTCCTCGTATGACCCGACCACGAACACCGTCTCGGGCGGGGGCCTTTGGGCCGCGCCGGGGTGGACCGTTGAGCTGAACGTGACCTCGGTGGATGTGGTCCATTCCTTCAACATTCCTGGCCTCGGCGTGAGGATCGACGCGATCCCGGGGCGGATCAACCAGTTCTCCTTCACGGTCCCGAACGTCGCGCCCGGAACGCAATATCTCATCCAGTGTACGGAGTTCTGTGGAACGTTCCACGGCACGATGCGATCCTTCCTGTTCGTGACCTGAACCCTCCCTGTTTCTCGGGATCCCGAAGCATCCCGGTCGTCCGACGCTGCTCGGCTAGACCCTTGAGAACGCCTCGCGGGTCCTTCGGTAATGACCGGCCGCTCTGGCCACCTTTCGTAATGAGAGATAGGAGAGGGGCATATGTTCGGCAAGAGGAAAAGTGCAAGGGGACCCAGCTTGCCCGACCTGCCACTCTCCGAAGGAGAAGGGTTGCGTGGCAGCTGAGTCGCTCACGGGAGGTGCCAAGTGGCACAGATCGAGGTCCGTGCTCGCCCTCGGAGGAGAGAAGATCGGCGACTACACCGCGGGCGGCATGGTCTGGTTCGACCGGTTCCGGTGTACGAGGTGCCGGCTCCTGCTACTGGACTTCTAGGGTCCCGACGGCCACGGACCATTTCGCGGCTGATAGCGACGGATCAGAGCCGCTTCTTGTAGGCCGCCACCGCCACGAGGACCACCCCGGCGACGAAGAGCCCCCCGGCACCGGCCAGCAGAGCCGGGCTGACCAATGCCGACGAAGGGGTCACTACGGTGGGGATCGGGACGTTAACGTAGAGCGAGCCATTCATGCCATTCGCATAGTGGCCAGGGATAGTGCAGATGAACGTGTAGATCCCCGGCTTAGTGAGGGTGAAGTTCGCCCAGGCCGATGCCCCTCCCCCGCTCAACGTGACATTGGCCCCAGGGGGCGGGGGGTGGGCCGCGAGAACGGACGGCCAGGTGCTCGGATTGATCGCGGTGTCGTTCGGGGTCGGGTCGAGAGTCCAGGTGTGGTCCAGCCCGCCGATATCGCCGGCGAGGACGGCGATCGAGACCGGCAGCGAGGTTACGGAGACGCCGAGATCCTGCGGCACCCACTGGTAACTCCCCGTCCCGTTGAGGAAGAGGACCTGGGGCGGCCCTTTCGGGGCGCTCGTCACGTTCACGTACCCGAACATCCCGCTCTGGTCCTGATAGGGTACGGTGGAGAGATACTCGAAGGTCGCCAAGGATGAGCCGTTCGTGAACGGCGCCGTGAAGGTGAGATTGAACCCGGCGCTCGCGCCGGGTGCGAGCGGGTAGTTCACCCAGGTCGCGTTCGCGACCACCGAATCGAGCTGCTGCGGCGTCAGGTTGCGCGGCACGAGGAGGTTCGGGGTCTTGATCAACGTGAAGGTGTGATCGAGGGTCCCGACGTTCGTGAGGGTGAAGCTCACCGCGGTGCCATTGGCGACGGTGAGATTGTTCGGCTGGAACGACGGCGCATCGGTCAGATTGATGGCCACGCTCATCGGAACGGCCAACGGGGTGACATCGGGCCGGGCCCACTCAGGGGCGCCGGGTCCGGTCGCGCGGCCATCGCCGAGCGCGGAACTGAGCAGCACCAGTGTGACCGACAGGATGAGGCATGCGGTCGCCATCCGTTTCCATGGGCGATCCGCAAGCGGGGACGAACGATCTCGACTCATTCTGACCGGACGGCGTCGAGACGTGGCCGGCGCTTGATATTCCTGATGTACGAATCCCGGGGGCGAGGAGGTCAGTCGGAGACCGGGGTCTCCTTCGTTTCCTCGCCCTCGAACCGGCGCAGGAGCTGGGTCGTGACCTCGAGGAGGGGGTGGTGGGCGGACCGATCCACCTGGATATCGGCCAACGTCCTCAGATTGTGCTCGTGGGAGATCCGTTCGAGCCCGATCTCGATCTGCGCGAACTCCTCGGGCTTGTCGCTCGTCAGGATGTACGCCTGGAGGCGGGCCAGGCCCATCTCCCGCGCGGCCAAGGCCCGATGATGGCCATCGACGAGGATCCATTGGTCCCCTTTCTGCACGACCAGGACGGGCTCGGCGAAGCCGCGCTCGAGCTCGTACCGCCGCCCTTCGAGCTCGTCCTCGTAGACCTTCCATTGCGTCGGGCGGAGCGGACCGATGGGCACGAGCCCCCGTTGGTAGGAGAACGGCAGCTGATAGCGTTCCGAGAGGAGGTTCTTGAGCGTCTCCGCCTTGGCGGGCGAGGCGCGCTCGAAGTGGGATCGGACGATGTCCAGGTTCGAGATGATCCCGCAGAGCGTCCCGTTCTCGTCCGTGATCGGAA
>JBARHO010000014.1:0-2619 GCA_049799275.1 Thermoplasmata archaeon | reverse complement strand
GGGCAAGGCATATTGGACCGAGCCGGGGTCGACCCGCCATGTCGACACCTACCGTAGGACCGATCCCCTTGCTCGGGCGATCGATCGGATCGAAGGATACGGATCTCGCCGTCCATGAGATCGAGGAGGCCGGGCATCCGGCCGGCACCGATCCCCGAGGCATACCGCTGCATCGCCACCGCACCGAGGATGAGGCCTGGTACGTGCTCCGGGGCACCCTCCGGTTCCAGTTCGGGGACCGGGAGTTCGATGCGACCGAGGGCGAGGGCGTACTACTGCCGCACGGCGTCCCGCACACGTTCTGGAACCCGGGCCTGGGGAGCGCGCGCTATCTTCTCATCGTCCGCCCGAAGACCGCGGCCCTGCTGGGAGCGCTTCACGGCACGGAGCCCCCGGACCGGTCCACGTTGCACGAACTTTACTCCAAGTTCGAGGCCGATCTCCTCGAGTAGGTCGTCTGGGGCGCTCGGTCCTCTGGGACCGCCGTGACGGTCAGGGCACCGACGGCTCGTCTGGTAGCGGTCGTCCTCCTCGGCGCGTATGAGGATCGGGATCAGGCCCATGCTGAAGAGGGCCTGGGGCGCCGCGGGGAGGGTCTCCTCGTCCGACACGGTCAGCTTGGTCGGCCGGAGGCCGTAGAGCAGGATGGCGAACAGAGTGATCACCCCGACGATGAAGAGGCTCGGATCGACGGTCTGGAGCGCGGTGTAGCTCAAGATGCCGAGCGCATTGAGCGAACCGACCAGTCCGGGCCCGAGCAAGACGACCGACAGGAGACCGAACAGGCGTGCGAAACGTCGCCGGCGGCTTTCCAGGAACACGATCTGAGCGAGCCCCGTCTGCAGCTCCCCTCGGCGCCAGAGCCGAAGGAGCAGCGCGAAGGCGGTGGCGATGACCACAAGCTCCGCGATCAGGGCGATGGTCCCCGTGAGAAGGACGATCGGCGGATTGCTCATCGGCCGAACTTGCGTCCTGGACCTTTATAAATGGCCCAGTTGATCCAAGTGGGTCCGGCGCAAGGGACCGCTCCCACTTGGGCTGTCGTTGGGTCTCATGGTCCCCCCTTGATGTAATGGGGGCCGCATGGGGGCCATCCGGGGGGTGGCGGGCCCTGCCCCCGCCAGATAGTTGGCCCGGCTCCGTTCGACGAGCGGCCCAGACCGCCGGACAGATAGCTAGATCGGCATGGGAGCGTATCGCGTGATCCGAGGCACGTCCAGCCCGCGGATCGGGGTTGGGCACCCTCATGGCCACGTGACGGATCAGAAGGTCGTGGATTGGTTGCTCGAGGAGGACCAGCCGTCCGTTCGCTATCACACATTGGTCGACCTCCTGGAGCGCAAGCAGGACGATCCCGAGGTAAAGGAGGCCCGCTCCCAGATACCCCAGATCGGCTGGGCCCGGGACCTCCTAAGCCTGCAGGGACCGAAAGGGTTCTGGGAAGCCCGCGAACCGACGAACGCCGGTGAATGGCTGAACTTTCTCCGCGTCCCTGAGTACAGCGCCACCACTTGGAGGGCGCTCGTCCTCTCCGACCTGGGCCTTACGTCCGAGGACCCCCGGGTCAGAAAGATCGCGGATCGCATCTTCGAGTACAAGCTCCAGCTAGGGAGCATGATCAACATCTTCCACGAGGAGGTGTGTTACGTCGGCAATGCGGCTCGATTGCTGACCCGTTTCGGCTACGAGGACGACCACCGCGTGAGGAAGCTGTACGATTGGCTCCTCGAGGACCAGAGGGAGGATGGGGGCTGGAACTGCTCCCAGGGCACGCCGGGGACGTTGGACGCCTGGGAGGCGCTGGCCGCCTATGCCGCTCTGCCACGGTCGAAGCGATCGGGGAGGTTGGAGCGGTCCATCTCGAGAGGAGCAGAGTTCTACCTCGAACGGAGACTGTTCCGGGAAGGGCGGAGGTACGCCCCGTGGTCCCGGTTCCACTATCCGAACCACATCTACTACGACGTGCTGGTCGGACTGCATCTGATCACCAAGCTTGGGTTCTCGGACGACCCGAGGCTCGGGCCCGCGCTCAAGATCCTCCGGGACAAGCGTCGACCGGACGGGACCTGGTGGCTCGATCGGGTGCACCCGGATCTAGGGCCGGGCGCGAAGATCCACCTCAGTGTGGAGAAGGCCGACCCGCTCGCACTAGAAGTGCCCGGCCGACCGAGCAAGTGGATCACCCTCACGGCGCTTCGGGTCCTGAAGCGGGTCGAGGAACGGAGCTGAGACCCCCCCCGGAGGGCCGCAGGGCTGCCACACCGAGCGGCCGGAACGCGACCGCCGGAACTTATCCCGTTCCCGACATCCCCCGCCTGATGACCTCGACGGAGCTGGGCCATATTTGGATCGGATCCATCGTAGTGGACTGTCGGGATCTGCCTTCGATGCTCGCCTTCTGGCAAGAGGCGCTCCATTACGTCCCTAGGGACCCACCCGAGCCGGATGGCGTCGTGCTGAAAGACCCCGAGGGTCGGGGCCCCAATCTTTCGTTGAACCTGACCACCGAGGGGCCCCTGGAGGACTATCGGATCCACCTGGACCTCTATTCGTCCAGCCCAGAGAAAGAGGTGGAGCGGCTCCTTCGGCTCGGGGCGACGCTCCGGCAGCCTATGGAAC
>JBARHO010000013.1:0-1857 GCA_049799275.1 Thermoplasmata archaeon | reverse complement strand
GGATCTAAGTCTGTCGAGCTTGGGACTCGGGTTCGAAGGCGTCGTGAGGCCTGCCCTCACGACCCGGAACTCCCGACCAGGGCGTCCCGCGCCGGCCATCGACGCCGGCTCGTCCCGAACCCTTTATCGCGCCCGCCCCTTCGGACGCCCGTGACCACTCCGCCTAAG
The DNA here is from genome assembly GCA_049799275.1 of Thermoplasmata archaeon. GTDB lineage: Archaea > Thermoplasmatota > Thermoplasmata > Lutacidiplasmatales > UBA184 > Lutacidiplasma. The sequence continues at coordinate 1,689 of JBARHO010000013.1, read as the reverse complement.
CCTCCTCCCCCGGCCTCGCCGTACCTATCCGACGCGATCGCCGGGGCGATCCGCCAGGCGAGCGAGACGCGGCTCCTTCGGTTGATCGGGCAATCCCCGGTCCCACGTCATCTCGCGATCATCATGGACGGCAATCGTCGGTTCGCGGCCCAACATGGGATGATGGTCCGAGAGGGTCACGAGGCGGGGAAGGACAAGCTCGAGGAGCTCCTGGACTGGTGCCTCGAGGCCGGGGTCCGCATCCTGACCGTCTACGCTCTATCGACCGAGAACTTCCAGCGGTCCACGGAGGAGCTCCAGGGCCTGATGGACCTCTTCGCACGCAGCTTCCGGCAGATCGTGACCGACGAACGGGTGCACAAGAACCGCATCCACGTTCAGGTCATCGGGAACATCGCCGCGCTCCCCGCGTACGTCCGAGAGGCGATCGCCGCGGCCGAGAAATCCACCGAGTCGTACTCCGATTACTTCTACAATGTGGCGTTGGCCTACGGCGGCCGCGAAGAGATCGTCCAGGCGATCCGCAAGCTCGCGCAGCGCGTCGCGGAAGGGCGCCTCAAGCCGGAAGAGATCGACTCACAGAAGGTCTCGGACGAGCTCTATACCGCGAAGCTGCCCGATCCCGACCTCGTTTTCCGGACGAGCGGGGAGGAGCGGATCTCGAACTTCCTCCTCTGGCAGTCGGCGTACGCGGAGCTCTATTTCGCGGACGTGGACTGGCCCGGATTGACGAAGCTCGATTTCCTTCGGGCGATCCGGGCCTTCCAGAACCGCCAGCGGCGCTATGGGACCTAGCACTCTCTCGTGCACTGGCGGAGGTTCGGTGTTCGGACACCCAGCATCGAGCGGCGGCGAAGGGCCCCTGTGGTGATCGCGACGTTACCGGACCGATCCACCACGGATGCCGGCCCGTCGCGATGCATCAGACTTTTGTCCCCGGAGCCTGCCGGTCAGTAGAAGGTCGACGTCCCGATGACGATCCCGGATCCGAACGTGGTCCATCGTTGTGCTTGGGCCGAGACCGATCCCCTTCTCCGATCGTACCACGACGAGGAATGGGGGCTGCCTGAGCACGATGGCCGCAAACTGTGGGCGAAGCTGATGCTCGATGGCTTCCAAGCCGGTCTTTCGTGGATCACGATACTCCGGAAGCGCGACGCCTTCCGGAAGGCGTTCAAGGACTTCGACCCGGAAAAGGTCGCGGTCTTTCGTGAGGTCGACGTCGCGCGGCTCTTGCAAGATCCGGGTATCGTCCGGTCCCGAGCTAAGATCACAGCGACGGTCGCCGGCGCGCGAGCCTACCTCGCGATGCAGAGCTCCGGCGTCGACTTTTCGTCGTTCGTCTGGGACTTCGCCGGTGGACGGCCGATCCGCACCACGGGTCCGGTGCCCACCCGGACGCCACTATCGGAGCAGCTGTCCAAAGCACTGAAGGAGCGAGGGTTCCGGTTCGTAGGTCCTACCATCGTCTACGCCTGGATGCAAGCGACCGGCATCGTCAACGATCACGCGGCAGATTGCTTCCGTCGTGATGTGGATAAGGGAATGGAGCAGCCTTCCACGCGACGACCGCGGCACCGTGGCCACTGATCGGGATCGAGAGGCCCAGTGCCGGTGTCGCTAAGCGAGCGTCACACCGGACATGCATGTCGGGGTCTGGGACACTGGACCTCCTACGAAGCAAGGCAG
>JBARHO010000012.1:0-3793 GCA_049799275.1 Thermoplasmata archaeon | reverse complement strand
TGCGGAGGCGCTCGGCGACCCACATCCGGTTCCGGAAGTCGGTGATCATCGCGCCGAGGTCCCCCTTGCGACGGTCGTGGACGCGCCGGCGCTCCTCGTCGATGGCCTGGAGCGCGAAGAGATGGTTGCGGCGTTCGGCCTCGGAGAGGATCCGCAGCGCCACCTCGGCCCGGAGCTCCTTCTCGGCCTCCACGGGGGGCCCGTCCTCCGCATAGACGATCTCGAGCTCGGCCTTCCGCATCTGGACGAACTCGTCCAAGCGACGCAGGATGGAGGTCCGTCCCTGTCGCAGCGACTCGGTGGCCCGGGCCCACTCGCGCGCCTTGAGGGAGATCTCCGCGGATTGGAGAGCGTCGGTGATCGGCGCGAGGCTGTCGGCCCGGATGCCGGCGCTGCGGGCGGTCTCGAGGAACGTGCGAAGCTCCTCGAGCGCCCCCGCGCTCTGGCGCTCGATGGCCTGTCGACCCAGGTCGGTCGCCTCGCGGGCCTCGCGGATCGCCTCCGTGTACTCTCCCTGGGAGATATGATGGCGGGCCGCCTCGATCACGGGCGCCACGGGGTCGAGGTCGGCCCCGAACCGCACGGCCTCCTCGAGCTGCTTCTCCGCCGCGTCGAGGAAGTCCCGGGACCGTCGATAGCTGTCCCGACTGTAGGCCAGGCTGTCGGAGGCCGAGAACACGAACTCGAGCACGCCCACGAAGTTCCGTTCGTCGAGCGCGATCCTCGCTTTGGAGATCTCCGCGCCCGCGATCGGGGCCCGGATCCCTTCGGCCGTGGTGCGGGAATACTTCGTCTCGAGCGTGTCCATCGCGGCCTTGGCGAGCCGCATCTGCAGGTCCACCCGTTCGAGCTCGGACTCGCTGCGCGTGGCCAACTGAAGGGCCTCGAGCGGTCGTCCCTCCTCGAGGGCCCGTCGGGACTGCTTCAGGAGGTCGTCGGCAGTGGTCGTATCCTTGCCCTCCTCCCGGGAACGGCCGAGCATCGCCTGGAACGCCGAGAGGGTCTTCGAGACGTGCTGGTAGCTCAGCTGATTGAGCTCGCGTTCGAGCGTGCCCGCGCGCTCGATGACCCGCGCGTACTCGCGATGCTGGAACCGCTCCTCGATCCGTTCCATCTCCTTGCGGGGGGCCGCCGCGGCCACATGGACGAGCTCGGCCTGGTTGAGGGCCTCTTGGGCCCGTCGCATCGTCTTCTCGGCGTGCTCGCGGAACCCCCGGCTCTCGATGAGATTGCTGTGCGCGGTCTCGATCGCCTGTGCGATCCCGATGGGGAGCGGAAGGCTCGCCTTGCGTCGGGCATCGGCGATCAGCTCCAGGACCGGGCCGATGTCGGAGCTGACCGCGCGCGCCACGTCCAGGTCCTGCTCCAGGTTCTTGAGGTTCTCCTCGACGGTGGGGCGGAGGTGGCCGAGCAGGTCGGCCTCCAGGGCCGCGAGGCCGTCCCGGGGCCCGCCCGCGTCCGTGGCGCTGATCTGGGCCTTGAGCTCCTCGAGCCGGGCCTCGACGGTCTCGAGCGGTACGGAGAGCCGATGCCCGTCGTCGAGGAGATCCGTGATCTCCTGCACGTAGCGGTTCGCGTCCCGGAACGCCTCCTCGTTGCGCAGGTGATCCACCACCTCGGTCAGGATCGCTCGGGCCTCGGCGAACGAAAGGGCATGGTAGGCCTGCTGGGCCACGGCGATGCGTTGTCGGTCCCCCTCCACATCGACCCCGAGCCGCTTCAGGGCCTGCCACTTGTCCATCGCCTCCCCGAGCGCCGCGACGACGAGGTGCGCCTCGGTCGCCACCTGCTGCGACCGGCGTTCGGTCTCGGTCGCGAGCTGGAACGCCTCTTGGAGCCGAAGCTCCTGGGCCGCTTGCTGCGCGGACTCTAAGGTCGACCGGAGCGCGGCCGTCTCGAGGCCCATGCTGCCGACCTCCACCAGGGCGAGCTTGGCGTGGGAGATGGCCTCCTCGCTGCGGACGAGCTGCTGCTGCTGCGCGCGCTGACGGATCTCCTGCGAGGCCCGGGAGGCCTTGACGAAGTCGCCCATGTTGAAGATCTGTTGGACCTCGTCGATCTGGCGCTGGATCTCGTCCCCGGCGCCGCCCATGGCGTCGAGCGTCTTGCGCTCGTCCTCCAAGGTCTCGACCAGGGCGGAGGCGTGGGCCGCGAAGATCGCGTCGAACTCCCGCTCGGCCCTCTTGAGGCTCTCGAGCGAGCTCGCGAGGTCCGCCTTCACCCGCAGGCTCACGTCGGCATCCGCGAGGGCGCGCCGTACGGGGGCGAGCGTCGCTTCGTCCTGGATCTCCTCGAACCCCTTCTCGATCTCCTCGAGACGGTGGGAGACGAACGGTCGGGCCGCCGTGAGCAGTTGGACATCGAGCCGCGCGAGCCCCTCCCCCACCCCGGTCAGCTCGCCCCCCTCGAGGAGCCCGCGGAGCTCGGCGACCGAGCCGTCGAGCTCGGGGGGAAGGAACCCGGCCTCGGAGCTCATCCGGACGGCCCCCTCCACGCGCTCGAGCTCCTGGGTGTAGTACCCGTACGCCTGGACGCCGACCTGTTCGAGCGACTCCTGCAGGAGATGGTGGGCCGGCTCGACCTCCATCGCCTCGAGGTGCTGGCGCGCCCGGTCGACGGACGAGCGGAACGTCTCGAGCGGGATCTTGCCGTTCGCGAGGCGACCGAGGAGCTCCTCCAAGGACTCGAGCTCGCCCCGGGCCGCGTCCAGGTCCGCAGTGAGCTCGGCGACGCGATCGACCGCCTCCTGGGCCGCGGCCAGCGCCTCCGAATAGACGTTGAGACGGAGCGCCTCCCGCGCCCGGTTCATCGAGGCGAAGACCTCGCTCGGGTCCCGGCCCAGACGACGGGCATCCGCGAGCCGGGGCCGGACCTCATCGAGGAGCCCGGCGACGATCGCCACGACGGGGGCCTCGGCGATCTTTCGGGCGCCGGCGAGGACCTTCGGCAGCTCGACCGGTCCGGCCTCGGGGATCTGGCCGGCCAGCTCCTCGAGCCGGACGATAGACTCCTTCGCGTCCGTGCCGAGGTCCGGCAACGACGCGAGCGTCGCCCGCATCGATTGGACGGCGCTCGCCACATGGTAGCGGAGCGCGACGGTGATCTCGGTGGAGGCCTTCTCGAGCTCGGGAAGGGTCTGCGGCCACTCGAGCGGCCCCGCCTCTTGCTCCTTCGCGAGCCGCTCCTCGACGGTCGCCGTGGGGACCCCGAGCTCCTTGGCCGTGTCGACGAGCGGGCGGGCCGTGTCGCGGGCCACACGTCGACGCTCGGAGGCGGCCGGGAACTCGGCGATCAGGAGCGCGTCGATCGCCTCGCGGGCCGGCTCGAAGGGACCTCGTGTGAACGGGGCGACGGTCGACCTGATGCGGCCCTCGATCTCGGTGCGATGTTCGGCGGAGGATCCCGCCCAATCGGCGAAGGCGAGGGCACGTTGGGTGATCTGGTCGATGAACTCGCCCTCCGCGCGTCGTAACGCCTCATCCACCCGCGCCAGGTCCTGGATCGCACCGGACCAGCTCTGGTTGGCGATCGGCGTCGCGATGTTCTGGAACGCTGCCTTGAGATCGTCGGGATACCGGGCCCCCGAGGCGAGCAACTGCTGGCCGCGCTCGAGGACCGCCTGACGTCGGGCCTCGAACTCCGGCCGCGAGGCCGTGTCGAGAAGCCCCAAGAGCTCGCGGGCCTGCGTTTCCACGGCGTCCCAATCCGAGCGGCGGGCGAGATCGTGGATGCGGACGAGCCGGTCCCCGGAACCCGGGACCGAGATGCCGAGGCCGGCCAGGAGCTTGGAACG
>JBARHO010000011.1:0-7556 GCA_049799275.1 Thermoplasmata archaeon | reverse complement strand
GGGTGGCGGCTGCGGCTGCGGATAGGCTGGGATCGATCCCTCGCGAGCCTCCGGACCGGAAGGTCCGTGGGACCAGATCGCGGGCCCTAGGTCCTCCGCCGACCGGCGGAGGGATCCCCTCGATCGGCTGCTTAAATAGCGGTCCTGTCGTGCGGGGCGCCCATGACGCCGGACGCGCTGCGGGCCGAGGAGGTCCGTAAGGTCTACCAGTCGCGCCGGGCGCCCGCCGTGGAGGCGCTCACCAGCGTCTCGATGCGCGTGGCCCAGGGCGAGCGGGTCGCGCTGCTCGGCCGAAATGGGGCCGGCAAGACGACCTTCCTCAAGATCGCTTCCACCCTGCTCGCACCGACCTCGGGGCGGATCGAGGTCTTCGGGCACGATGTCGATCGCTCGCCCGAGACCGTGCGCCCGCTCATCGCGGTCGTCCCCCAAGAGGGGAAACCGTTCTTCCACCTGACGCCCCGCGAACAGGTCTACACGTACCTGCTCTCGCGCGGCTTCGATCGGTCGACGGCCCGCGCGCGGACCGGCGAGGCGCTGGCCCAGATGGGGCTCGAGTCGGTCGCGGACCGGTTGTCGATCACCCTGTCCGGGGGGCAGAAGCAGCGTACCATGGTCGCGACGGTGATCGCTACCGAGGCGCCCCTCCTCTTCCTGGACGAGCCTTCCATCGGGATGGACCCGTTCGCCCGACGTGAGGTCTGGGAGTCGCTTCGTCGCCTCACGCACAAAGGCTCGACGATCCTCCTGACGACCCACTATCTCGACGAGGCGGAGGTGCTCTCCCAGCGCCTCTACATCATCGAACGCGGCCGCGTGCTCGTGGAAGGGACCTCCGAGGACCTCAAGCGCCAGGTCGGCGGGACCGTCCGGATCTCGATCAACGCGGTGGGGCGCACCGCCGAGCTGTTCACCTCCTTCGGGAGCATCGTCAAGGACAGCGAGTCCCTCTCGCTGATCACGCAGCCCGAGCGCCTCCAGGAGATCCTAGCCCTCGCGGTCCGGGAGAAGCTCGTCACGTCGGTCGGCCCGGTCACCCTGGAGGAGGCGTTCCTTCGGGTGGTGGGTCGCCCGATCGACTCGGAGTGAGCATGGCGACGTCGGTGCGCTCCTCGAGCCGGCTCTTCCGCGGGGTCGGGGCGTTCTTCGGGACCGAGCTCCGGGTCCAGCTGCACGAATCGACGGCGATCCTGACGTCGATGATCGTGCAGGGCGTGCTCCTGGTCTTCGTCACGATCCTGGATCCCTCCCTCTTGCCGGTCGCGCTGATGGGAGCGCTCATCTTCTCAGTGTTCCAGATGGGCCAGCGGATCCAGAACGAGGCCGCGTACGTCCGCATCGATCACAAGCTCAACGAGCTCTATCTCGCCTCGCCGATGACGGCCGAGGCGTACTTCCTCGGCATGGCCGGAGGGATCCTCCTCGCGTACTTTCCCCCGATCCTGGTGCTGGCCCTCATCACGGAGCTCCTCGTGACGATGTCCTGGCTGACGTGGCTCGTCGTCATCTTGACCGCCGGGGCCGTGTGGATCTTCGCGGTCTCGGTCGGCTACATCATCTCGACGTTCTTCCGGGACATGCGGGCGATCTGGCCGTACGCGAGCCTCTTCTACAATCTGTTCGGGGTCCTTCCGCCCGTCTTCTATCCCTTGCACACCTTCACCCCGGCCCTCCAGCCGCTGGCGCTCGTGCTGCCCCCCAGTGCGGCCACCGCGATCATCAACCAGGTGCGGATCGGCGGGGTCCTCTCCACGGACTGGGCGATCCTGGCCGTGACGGCCTTGATCGTGGAGGCGGTCGCGACCTTCGTGATCGCGGTCTGGTGGGCCCGTCGAACGGTCCGGATGGAGTGAGCGATCGATGGCGCATCCCGTGGCCACCAACGGACCGGTCCCGGCGCAGGGCCGCGCGCTCCCGGCGTTCGCGATCATCGGCTGGCGGTGGATCAGTCGCAACCCGGCCAGCACCGTGGCGCCGATCCTGCTGCCGTTCATCTTCCTCTACTTCCTGAGCCTGATCTCGCCCCCTAGCCTCTTCCCGCTCGAGATCGTGGGAGCGATGATCTTCACGACCCAGAACATCGGCAACTGGGTCCTCGGGGACTCGGCGACCTGGCGCATCCAGATGTCCATCCAGGACATGTTCACGGCGTCCCCGCTCGGGAAGGTGCGCTACCTCTTCGGGGTCGCGTTCTCGAACCTGATCGCCGCGGCCCCGGCCCTCCTCGTCCTATCGGCCCTCCTCATCTACGTGCGGGACCAGGCCGGTCAGCCGATCCCCTGGTACTTCTGGCCCATCCTCATCGGGAGCATCTTCATCCTCTGGGTCCTTTTCTCGGCGGTGGGCGTCGCGATCTCGAGCCGCCTCCGGAGCCAACGGGAGGTCTGGCCGGTGGGGAACCTCTCGTTCACCATCCTGGGGATGCTCTCCCCCCTGTACTACCCCCTCTCCTACCTGCCGAAGTGGTGGCAGGCCGTGGCCCATTTCCTGCCCGCCACCTACGCGGCGCTCCTCCTCCAAGGAGCGCTGGGGATCACGGTCCAGACCCCGCTCGCGATGATCGAGGACGCGGGTCTCCTCGCCGTCTCCGCCTCGGCCGGGATCCTCATCGCCCTCCGCCTCTACAAGTGGCGGGAGGGCTAGGTCCCCGGGCTTCGGCAGGCCAAAATGTTCATCCGCTCTGGGGTCTTGGAACCCCCGGTGCATCGTGCATACTTTCGGGCAACGTCCCGGGCCCGGATGACCTCCGGACCGGTCGTCCTGCCCGCGGGCCCTTTTCCTCTCCGTTCGCTCGTTCGCGGTGGACGGTAGGTGTACACAACCAATGGGGAACGAAGAGTTCGATGAGATCCTCTCCGCGCTGGACCGCGAGACCGCCCGGATCCGGGTGCGGGTCGAGCCGCGTCGCTACAACAAGCCCGCGACGGTGATCTCCGGGTTCCCTCCGGGGGTGGACCTCGACGAGACCGCGCGTTCCCTCAAGAACCGCTTGGCCACCGGGGGGTCGGTCGTGGATGGGGAGGTGTACCTCCAAGGGGACCACCGCCCCCGGATCCGGGACGAGCTCTCCCGTCTTGGCTTCGATCCGCAGACGGTCGAGGTCTCCAACGCGCAACTGCCCAAGCGCGGCCGCCGGGGATAGCGCCTGATTTCGCGCTCATCGGGGCCGGTAAGGAGCGCGAACCACGTAGGAATTGGTGCCCGGTGCGCAGAATGCGCCTGTCGCTGAGCCTATAACTCTCCCGGACGGACGGTGGGCCAGAGCCGACCATGAGCAGCAACTATGCACATCCCGAGGTCCTGGTGGACACCGACTGGGTCGCCCAGCACTCGAAGGATCCCAAGGTCCGTATCGCCGAAGTCGACTACGACCCGGCCGCCAATTACGAGACGGGCCATGTCCCGGGCTCGGTACTGATCGACTGGCGCAAGGACATCAACGATCCCTTGTCGCGTGATCTGCTGAGCGCTCCAGCGCTCTCCCAGCTCTTCGAGCGCGCCGGCGTCAAGGACGATACGACCCTCGTGCTCTACGGGGACTTCAACAACTGGTTCGCGGCCTTCGCGTTCTGGGTCTTCAAGTACTACGGGTTCTCGGACGTCCGATTGATGAACGGCGGGCGCAAGAAATGGATCACCGAGGACAAGCCTCTCACCAAAGATGTACCGACCCCGGAGAAGGGCCACTTCCGGTCCAAGGGTCCGAACGAGAAGTTGCGGGCCTACTACGATGAGGTGCGACGGTCCCTGGACGACGTCCGATCGGGAAAGCTCACCCTCGTCGATGTCCGTGGACCGAAGGAGTTCAGCGGCGAGCTCACGGCGCCTCCCGAGTACCCGACCGAGCACGCCCAGCGGGGGGGTCACATCCCGGCGGCGAAGAACATCCCGTGGGCCCAGGCGGTCAACGAGGACGGGACCTTCAAGAACCGGGCCGAGCTCGAAACGCTCTACGGCGGCAAGGGGGTCACGGCGGACCATCCGACCATCACCTATTGCCGCATCGGGGAGCGGTCGAGCCACACGTGGTTCGTCCTGACCTACCTCTTGGGCTACCCGAACGTCCGGAACTATGACGGCTCCTGGACGGAGTGGGGGAACCAGGTCCGAAGCCCGATTGAGAAGCCCTGATCGGGCGTGGTCCCGGTCAGGCCGAGAGAGGCCCGGTAGGGCCCCGACGTCGCGGGTGGGGATCCGCCTCTTTCCGCACGAGGAAATGGTGGAGGGTCCCCTCCGCGTGGTGGTGGAGGACCGAGTGCCCGGTGCGGTCCGACCACCGCTCGAACTCGATCGGACTGGTGGGATCGTCCGTGACCAACAGCACCACGTCGTCGGGCGGATGTCTCGCGAGCTCATCGTCGAGCGCGGCCAGTACGGCCGAGCATTCCGCCCCGATCTCGTAGAGCTCCATATCCGGGGCGGCCGGGTAGCACCGGATATGGAGGTCCCGGATCTTCTTCGCCCACCGGTCGCGGATCGCAGCGGCCGTCTCGAGGGCCTGGTCGACCCGTTGGGGGTCTAGGGGGAGGATGCGGGCGAACCATCCGCGTTCGTACGGAGAATCATTGATCCATTTCGGCCGGCGGATCAGCTCCTCATTGACCTCGAGGACCTTCGCGTCGACCGGCACCCGCACCGGACCCGTGTACCGCACGCTCTCGATCGTGCCAAGGCTGCGGCCTTGGGCGATCGTACCCGTCACCGGGCGGAAACTGACGGTCAGGATCCGGCCCGCGAACGAGGCCAGGCTCGAGGTCAGGCCGATCTCGCCTTCCTCGCCCGGGGACCGCCACCGGAACCAGATGTCGTTCTCGAGATCGTACCGAAGATCGTCCGGCACGACGCACCCGTCGATCTCCATGGGAGGGCCGACGGAGGAGGCCCATTTACGACTTCTCCCCCGTGCTCCCCGGTCGGCCCGACGGCACCCTTTTGATGCCCTTCAGCGTGGCCCGCCCTCCATGTCCTGGCGCGCGGCCACATCGGAGGATCCCTCGACCGCAGGGGTCCGATGCCGCTGCGGTCATTTTCCGACGACGCATATGCGCGTCGTGCCCGTCGATCCCACCACGGCCGGGAGCTTCCGACTCGAACCGACCGGCCCGTGCTCGATCTGCGGCGAGGCGAACTGCCGACGATACACCCGGGGCAACCCTCCGGCTTAAGCCTAGTGCACCCGTCCTCACTCCAGATGGACCACGCCCGGGAGCTGCCACGAGGCCCTCGACCGATCCGGTTCGTCGGGCCTATCTTCCTGCTCGTCGGGATCGTGGTCCTGAGCGGGGTAGCGACCCTTCCCTACCCGCTCGCCCATCCGCCGGTCCGGTCCGGGCCCGCTCTCGAGCTCTCCCCGGCACCGGGTCCTCATCCCCGACCGGCCGAGGGGCCCAGCATCGTCCCGGATGTTTCGGGGGAGAACAAGCTCATCGTGAGCAGTCGCGACCCGAGCCTCGTCGGCAGTGAGGGGTTGCGGCTCAACGTTACCGCGTGGACGCCGGTTTCGCTCCCCGCGAACTCCTCCTTCCAGATCGCCGACGAGGAGGTGATCGGCCGATCGGAGGCCGTGTTCGGCCTCTTCCAGACCTCGGGGGCGAACCCGGTCCCGTTCTATGTCATCTTCAACAACTCGACCGACCAGCAGATCCGGGAGGTCCTCTGGTCGACGCTGCCCATCCTCGCCGGGACGAGCTACAATTTCTCGCTGTCGCTCGAGACCGGTACGACCTGGGAGCTCACGGTCGACGGCGTCCCGTTCGGCAACAATGCGGCGAACGCGAGCTTCGACTTTGGCGCATCGTCCGTCACATGGGGCGGAGGGATCGGCTTCTCCGAGATCGCGTTCTACCTGGCGCAGACCTCGGTGCCCGACGAGGTGGACGTCCCGCTCGCCATGGCCGTCGAGGAGAACGGGAGCTGGGTGCTCCCCGCGAGCGCCTACCTGTCGGCCCCGGGCGATACCGTCGTCTCGTGGGGGATCATCGGTCGAGCGCAGCTCTCCTCACTGGCTCCGGGGGAGATCGAGACCGGCACGCAGATCGCTCGGACGCAGAACAACACCACGCTCTGGTCCGGCGGCATCGTTCCGGTCCTCGTGTCCCTGACGCCCCCGGCGCCCTCGATCGTCGGGACCGAGACGGCCGATGTGCAGATCGCCGTGACCACGTCGACCAGCCCCATCACCCCGCTCTCCGGGGTCTACGTGCTGGTCCGCGACGGCCTCGATGGGATCGTGCTCCCGAACACGGTCGAGACCGGGGCGAACGGGACCGCCCAGACCGTGATCGAGATGGCCAATGTCTCCGTGACCTCGATGGACCAGATCTCCGCCCGCGTCACGCTCTTTGGATTCTCCGGCACCGCCGGCTCGAGCATGCAGGTCACACCGGCCATCCAGGTCCTCTTCTCGCTCGACCCATCCCCGGGCCCGCTGCGACCGGGGTCCAATCTGACCCTTTCGATCCACACTGCCAATGTGAGCGGACAACCCGCTCCGTTCGTTCCCTTGTTCATCAGCGCGACCGGCCCGGCGACCATCACCCCGGATGTCGGGGTGACCAACGCGACCGGCGTCCTGCTCGCCCGGCTCTCGACCCTCGCGGCGGGCCGACCGATCACCCTGATCCTGCTCGTTACCGGGGGAGGGGCCTGGGGTCGCCTGAACCTTTCGCTCGGCACGGCCCAGAACCCTTCGGACCCGTGGGTGCTCTACGGGACCTACGCGGTGGTGGGAGCGATCGTCGTGATCGCCGCGGTACTGGTCCTGCTCGTGGTCCGGCGCCGAAAGAGGCCCCAGCGGCTCCCCAAACTGTTCCGGCCCGAACCGCCGGCATCGCCATCACCGAGCGAGATGAAAGATGCGCCCGACCCTAGCCGTATGCCACCTTGATCAGATAGTCCTTGAAGAAGTGAAGACGGTCGTCCCAGAGGTGGAAATGCCAGGACCGGGCCTCTTCCCACGCGTCGCCGCTGACCCACCCCGAATGCTCTAGGGTCACATCGATCCCTTCGGGGGATTCCTGCAGGCGAACGTAGACCGAGGTCTTCGGTTCGGGCTGGTTCATCAGCGCCTCGAACGGTCCTGGGGCCTGCCAACTGAACCCGACGTCGACATCCTGCGAGTACTGGGTGATCCGACCGTTCGATGTGAACGGGATCTCCCCAGCGAACCGCAACCGGTAGATCCCCCCGAGCCGAGGCTCGACCTCGGCCTCCTCGCAGAGCCAGCTCTGGAGATGCTGAGGATCGACGAACCCCGAGAAGATCATGGACATCGGCAGCGGGATCGTGACCTGGATCAGGATCGGATCGAGGGTATCGTCCATAGGAACGGGTCGGGTCCTGTCCGCGGCTAAAGGCTTTTCCCGGGACTACAGGTCGACCAACGGCGAACCGGCTCGCACGAGGTCGGTCGCAGTCTCAAACGTACTGGCTGTCCGTGTAACAGTAGTAGCGGTTGTACTGAGCGACGTAGGTGGCCGGCTTGCCGCACTTCGGGCACAGCGGTGCGGCGGCGGGAACGGGGGGCGGGGCCATCGGCGCCGGCGGCGGGGCCGCCC
>JBARHO010000010.1:0-10341 GCA_049799275.1 Thermoplasmata archaeon | reverse complement strand
TGAGGATCCCGATGCCGAGGTCGTCTTGACCGGTGGGGGGGGAGGCGGGGTGATGGCCGGGTCCACCGTGTACGACAGCACGGGGCCCCGGACCGAGATCCCGTTCGAATCGGTGAGCACTACCGAGATGTTGTAGGATCCCGCCTGCGTCGGGACGCATTGGACCACAGGAGTGCCGCCCGGAGGGGTCGAACAACCCGATGGCAGGCCGGTCCAGTTGAAAGAGTCCGAGCCCGACCCAGCAGTATAGTTGAACGCGAACTGGATCGAGTCATTGACCATCCCGGGGACGAGCGAGGGACGGATCGCACCGATGGTCGGGTCCGCGCTTACATTGATCACCAGGTGCGGCGCGACCGCGAGCGCGCCGGTCGCGTCCTCGATCACGGCCCAGGCGGAGTAGGAGCCGGCCTGGGTCGGTCGACACGTGGCGGTCATCGATGTGGTGCTCGAGGCGCAGCCGGTCGGAAGGCCGTACCACGAGATGTTGGTCGGGGGCCGCCCGCCATGGGCGATCAGCGTCACGTTGGTCCACTGTCCGACGTCCAGTGCCAGCCGCGTGGCGTTGAAGGCCGAGACGTACACACTGACCAGGATGGACACCGGGGCGGCGGTCGCGCTGACATTGTTCCCGATGTCGTCGGAGACGGACACGCTCACGTTGTACAGGCCGGCGTAGGTGGGGAAGCAGGAGATCAACGAGGTGTCGGTCGAAAGGCAGCCGTTGGGAAGTCCGGACCAGGCGTACGACAGGGGCGGGATCCCGCCGGTCGTATTGGCGGTGAGATTGAACACCTGACCGGTGAAGAGCCGGGCCGGGAAAGCGGTCACGGTCACCGCGAGCGCGGTGACGATCGTCGCTTCGAGCGTGGGACCGACGACCACCGCGTTCGTGGCATCCGTGGCTTGGACCGTGATATTGAACGTTCCCGCGTCGGAGGGTGTACATTGCACGGAGGCCGAGTCCGCGCTCGCACATCCCGACGGGAGCCCGTTCCAGATCACGGCGTACGGCGGGGTCCCCCCGGTAATGATCGCGGAGAAGTTCACCGATCGTCCGACATCGGAGCGGGGCGGTGACATCGTTGGCTGGGCGACCACGAGACGGTTCTCGGTATTGAGCGTGATCTGACCCGCGTTCACATTGGACCCGCTCACTAACACGGAGGTCCGACCCGGGTGGTCCCCCGGATAGGTCGCGGTGAACGTGTACGTGCCGTTGGGGACCTGCACCGAGTAGTCGCCCATGGCGTCGCTGAGCGTCCACAGGAGCGTTCCGTTGACGGAATAGGTGACGTTCGCTCCGATGACGGGGAGGAACGACGAGGACACGACCTGGCCGGTCACGGTGAAGGGAGGCACGTCCGAGGGCTTGGCCGGGAGCTGGAACTGGCCGAGCGAGGTGTTCCGGGCGTTCACGATCGTGACGAGCGTCTCGGCGGCGTATCCCGGAGCGCTCGCGGAGAAGCCGAACGTCCCGGTCGGGAGCAGCACCGCGAACTGGCCCTGGGCGTTCGTGGTGATGGATTCGACGTTGCCGTACACGATGTACCCCACGGTCGCGTCCGGGATCGGGACGCCTCCGCTCCCGACGACCGTTCCGTTCACGGTGTACGTGAGGGCGATGTTGAAGAACGGAAGGATCTCAAAGAACCCGCCCGCTTGGATCGTCGAGGCGGCGACCTGTCCGGTCAGCGTGCTCCAGAGGTATCCGGTATCGTTCGCGGTAAAGGAGTAGTTCCCATACGGCAAGGCTGTGGAGAGGTATCCGTTCGGATTGGACTCGAACGCTCCGAGCGCACCTTGGCTCGCATAGGTGACCGTCGCCCCAGCGATGGGAAGGCCCCGAACGTTCAGCACCCGCCCGGTCACGGTGACGCCCGTGGTGTTGTGGAGCACGTAGAGGCTGACGGCCGGGAGCGCCAGGTCCCCGACCGTCACGTTCACCGAGAGGTCCTGGGAGAGGTAGCCGCGGGCTCCCACGTTGAAGATGTAGTGACCGTTCGGAACGCCGACCGCGAAGGAGCCGTTGGCCTCGGAGTAGGCGGTCTTGATCTCTCCACCGAGCGCGTACGCTACGAGCGCATTCCCGATCGGGGACCCGGTCGATCGATCCATCACCGTCCCACTGACCGTGCGCGGGGACGGATCGATCGGGTTCGACGCGAGGACGAAATCCACGTTGCTCACCGGACCGCCGTTAACGGTGACGCTCTCGGTCGCCGTCGAGTACCCGGGGGCGCTCGCGGTGAGGGTGAACGAGCTGTTCGCGGACAGCAGCGAATAGGTCCCGGTCGAATGGGAAGTGGTCCAGGCCGTCACCGTGTCCGAGAGGTTCGCTCCCAGGATCGCCTGGCCCATCGAATTGGTGACGGAGCCGGTCACCGGATAGAGCGGCATGAAGGTGAACATGTCGTACATCGGGAGGTACTCGCTCCAACTGTCGTTGAGGCCGGTGTGCCCCAGTCCGAGCAGCCACTCCGCGGTCGTGAGGAGGCTGTAGGTGTTGTAGGGGATCGGGGAAGCGTAACCGGTCCGGGAATACGGGCTGATCACCACCGTGAGGATCTGGCCACCGCCGGTCCCCGAGGGAAGTCCGCCATACCCCTCGTCGTAGGTCAGTATGAAGGCCGTGTCCGAGAAGGAGGTCGTGTCGTTGATGAGCGGGCTCAGGAAGCCGTCCAGCCAGTTCGCCGCGATCGAGGCGTTCGAGGATTGGTTGGAGTCGCCGTGGCCGTCGTCGATCTCGTTCGGCGTGATCCACGAGTAGTTGGGTTCGGTCCCGTTCGTGTAGTTCTGCACGAACGAGGTGAGGTTCAGGATGTGCTGTTGGCAGTAGGCCCGGTTCTCACTGCCCCCGATGTCCCAGTAGTGCGCGAAGGGATTGTGGGTGAGGCCGTAAAGCAGGGTGTCGGACTCGTCGCACGCGTACGGCATGCTCTCGAAGTACCCCGCCCAGCTCGCTCCCGCGGCGTTCGCCAGATCGCCGATGTTCGTGACGTTCTGGTTGAACGACATGTTGAGCGAGCCCGAGGTGGCGGCGATGTAGTCGTGGAGCGAGTTGTGCTTGACCGCGAAGAAATTGTCGGCGTACGCGTAGGTGTGGGCGAGATAGCTCAGGAACGGCTGTTGAAGGGCCGTATAGATCTCGACATTTTCGTCCATGATGATCACGACATGTCGGATCGGCGTCGGAAAGACCGGACCGGAGGGGGTCGCCTCGGTCCGCGCGGAGGAGCTTACCGGCCCGGCGGAGGCCGGGCCTTGGATCGCCGGGATGGGTCCGCCGACGAGGAGCATGATGACCGCCAACAGAAGGCCCGTGACGAACCACGGGCGTCCCGCTCGGCTCCGACGGGTCACCGATGCGCTCACCCCAGGATCACTCCCCACTCCGGAACACTGGGCCACATGCCGGAGCTCCCAGAACTCCAGGTCGGCGCGACCAGATGCGTATTCTACTTAACGTCATGTTCACGTGCGTGCACGCGCCCGTGCAGATGTCCGATCAACCGGTGGCGAACGGCCCATTGTTCGCCCAGGGTGAACGAGGGTCGGCAGGCGCTCTGGGCCGGCCTTGATCCTCCCACCCTCGGAGCGACGCATCCCTAGCGCCCCGGTCCGGACGCGCCCTTAGGCCGGCGCGGATCCACTGCACGGCCCGTCCTCCCCTCGCCGCGCGGACCTTCGACTCAGTTGTTCTCGGCCTCACGGCCCTGCGCGTACCGCCGACGTGCCTCTTCGTCCCGCCCGCCACTCCAGCCCGGCTCAGTTCCGGACCAGCTCGCTTCGGGAGAACCCGCGCCGGACCCGCTGCTGTCCCCGTCGGCCGGTCGGTCCTCGTTCGGCATGGTCCAGTGCGGATCACGGGGCTCGGCCCTTCCCGATCCGGGCCCCTGACCACGGCGCTTCGTTGGCGTCCGTCTCCCCTTCGGGCGCCGACCGCCCGCGGGCGTGGCCGAGCGTCGTGCCCGTGAGGGACTGGAACTGGCCCTGGCTCTCTTCCGGCCCTTAGGAACCTCTCTGGGAGGAGCGGCACTGTTCCTCGATGAGGACCGCTTCGCGGTTCGCCTTTGAGCGGGCACCGTCGGGACATGGCCGGAAAAGATAAATCACCCACGACTCGCCAGCTCGAGGCCTTATCAGCTCGACGTGCGGCCGCGGCGCCGCGAGCGGCGATCCGCTCTTCCGGACCTCTGCCCGGGTCCGTTCGAGCGACCCGTCCCGGCCGCTTACGCGGGCACGTTCCCTTCCAGGATCGACATCAATCTTCCGGGATCGATGTTGCCACCCGAGACGACGGCCACGATCGGTCCCGCGGCCGAGCCTTCCTTCAGGGCGGCCGCCACCGAAGAACCGCCCGCTCCCTCGGCCACGATCCGGTGCCTCTCGTAGAGGAATCGGACCGCTTGGGCGATCTCGGCCAGGGAAAGGGTTCGAGACTCTCGCACGACACCGTGCAACCGGTCCCACATGGACGGGAGGACATTCTTGGCCCCGATGCCATCCACGAAGCTCGCCTTCCGGTCGACCTGGCTCGCCTTTCCGGCGAGCAGCGAGGCCGCGAACGGGGCCGCCGTCTCCGGCTCGCAGGCGATCACGCGCGCGGACGGTTCGAGCGACCGGAGGGCGGACGCCACCCCCGCGATGAGCCCACCCCCGCCGAAGGGCACGAGGACCATGCGAACGCCGGGAAGGTCCTCGTGGATCTCGAGGCCGATCGTGGCGTTCCCGGCGA
This sequence comes from Thermoplasmata archaeon, assembly GCA_049799275.1. GTDB lineage: Archaea > Thermoplasmatota > Thermoplasmata > Lutacidiplasmatales > UBA184 > Lutacidiplasma. The sequence continues at coordinate 5,603 of JBARHO010000010.1, read as the reverse complement.
TCATGTCGATATGGTCGAACGGGGGGATGAAGGTCCAGCCCTCCAAGGGAGCGTAGTGGCCTACCGTCAGCACGTTCCAGAGCTCGTCCCACGGCACTTGGACGATCCGGGCCCCGAAGCGTCGAATGCCGGCCAGTTTGGTCTCCGGCGCCGTGTCCGGCACGATGACCGTGCATGGCACGCCCGCTCGCTGAGCGTGCCAGGCCAGGGCCTGGGCCATGTTGCCCGCGCTGGTCGTGAACACGCCTGGCCGGGTGCCCTGTTCGAGAGCGACGGCCAAGGCGTTCCCCGCTCCTCGGACCTTGAAGGAGCCGGTCGGCTGGAGGTTCTCCAATTTGAGGTAGATGCGGGGCTGGGCCCCTTGGCCGTCGAGCGGGATCAGCGGCGATCGAAGGACCGTGCTCCCGAGTCGCTGGCGGGCGGCTCGGATCTGATCGAGCGTAGGGAGTCCGTTCATGGTCATCCGAGGGCCGGGGGCGCGGGTCGACTTAGCGGCTCTGGTGGCCCGGAGCCGGACCCGCGGTCGCCAAGGCCTAAACGGCCGGGCCGTATCGAGACCGCCGCTATGCGCAGGATCCCCTTTCGGACCGTCGATGTGTTCACCTCCCGGGCCCTCGAAGGCAATCCGCTGGCCGTGCTGCCCGATGCGAGCGGATTGACCGACGTCGAGATGCAGGCCATCGCTCGTGAGTTCAACCTCTCCGAGACGACGTTCGTGCTGCGAAGGGACCCCGCGATCGAACGCGAACGGGGCGTTCGCACTCGGATCTTCACCCCCTCGGAGGAGCTCCCGTTCGCCGGCCATCCCACGCTCGGCACCGCGGTGGTGCTACGGGGGGATCGACGGTCGGAAGAGGAGATCTCGCTCGAGCTCGGGGTGGGGCGGATCACCGTACGGTTCTCGGACAGGGATGGGCGTGCGTTCGGCGAGATGACCCAGAAGGACCCGACGTTCGGCCAGGTCCATCGCCCCGAGGTCGTGGCCCAGGCCTTGGGCATACCGGCGACCGAGATCGATACGCAGTGGCCCATCCAGACCGTTTCGACGGGGAACCCGTTCGCGATCGTGCCGTTCCGATCCCTCGAGACCCTTCGGCACTGGGAAGGGAACTGGAAGGTCATGGGCAGCTACCTTCGAGGGACCGATGCGAAGTTCTTCTACCTGGTGTCGAGGGACACGGTCGACTCGCGGGCGCGCTTGCACGCTCGGATGCTGTTCAACGGCGGGGAGGACCCCGCGACCGGTTCCGCAGCGGGTCCGGCGGTCTCCTGGATGGTCCGGGGCCGGATGGTCGAGCCGGGGACCTCGATCATGATCGAGCAAGGCCTCGAGGCACGGAGGCCGAGCCAGATCTACGCGAGCGCCTCCCTCGTTGACGACAAGGTCCGTGACGTCCGGGTCGGTGGCTTCTGCTCGGCCATCATGCACGGTGAGATCGCTCTCTGATCCTCACGCGGTCGGGTCCCTCGGTCGAACCTCTTCCGGCCCACCGGGCGGCCACTCTTGGGCACGAACGGTTATGCCCCGAAGAGCTTGGGCGGGCCAGTGGCGGCGTCCCCACCGACCGATCCATCCGATGCCGCACGTTCGGGCACCGAGGCTCCACCGGCGGGATTTCGAAGATGGATCGGGCAGTCCTGGACCCGGCTCGGGGTCCGCCCGTCCGGGGAAGCGAGGGGATGGCTCTCGATCTCCCGGGTCTTCATTCGTGCCGGCCTCATCGCCATCCCGATCGGCCTTGTGGCCGGGCTCGGGGCCGTGGCCTTCTATTTCCTCTGGTTCCAGGCCACCGGTTTCTTCCTCGGGACCATCGTCGGGATCACCTACCCTCAGGCCGGCGCTCCGGCCGGAGGGATAGTGGTCTGGAACAGTAGCTTTCCCCGCATCCTCCTACTTCCGGCGATCATGGGCCTAGGAGGGCTCGCGACCGGGCTGATCGCTCAGCGCCTGGCCCGAGAGGTCGGAGGGGACGGGACGGACGGCACGATCCACGCGTTCCACCGCCAGGACGGACGGATCCGGTTCCGGGTCCCCATCCTCCGGATCATCGCGGCCTCGCTCACGTTGGGGACCGGAGGGGCGGGGGGACGCGAGGGTCCGTCCTCCCAGATCGGCGGGGGGTTCGGGTCCTGGTGGGGGACGGTCCTCAATCTGTCCACCAAGGAACGTCGGATCGCCCTCGCGACCGGTCTCGGGGCTGGGGTCGGTGCGATCTTCCGTGCTCCCCTCGGGGGGGCCATCTATGCGGCCGAGATCTTCTACACGCAGGACTTCGAGCCCGAGGTCTTCTTCCCCGCGATCGTCGCGTCGGTGATCAGCTACTCGGTGTATGGGTCCTTCTACGGCTTCGCCACGCTCTTCGCCCTCCCGTCGGGGGGGATCGATTGGAACATCCCTCAGATCCCGCTCTATGGGCTCCTCGGACTGGTCTGCGCGGGGGTCGGCGTCCTGTTCGTCCGGCTGTTCCAGAGGACGCGCCGATGGTTCGAGCTCCAGCCCTGGCCCATCGCGCTCCGCGTGACGTTCGGGATGTTCGTGGCGAGCCTCCTGGTCCTGGCGGTCTACTTCGCCCTCCCGTGGGGCAACCACTTCGCCGCGCTCGCCTCGCTCAACGTGGGCTACGGGTTCGTCCAGGCGGCGATGCTGGGGCAGATCGGGCTCGCGACCCTCGTTCCCCTTTCGCTCACCGCGATCCTGGTCACGATCGTGCTCCGCATGACCACCACCTCGCTGACGGTCGGGAGCGGAGGCGCGGCCGGCCTCTTCGGTACGAGCGTGGTGCTCGGGGGTCTGATCGGCACGGCGATCGGCGCCATCTTCCATTCGGTCGCCCCCAGTGTCGTCTCGGTGCCCGAGATCTCGGCATTCGCCGTCGTCGGCATGATGACCTTCTTCGGAGGCATCTCCAAGGCCCCCCTCGCCGTGCTGGTGATGGTGGTCGAGATGACGGGAAGCTACTCGCTCCTCGTCCCGGCGATGCTCTCGATCTTCGTCGCGTACATCGCGACCGGGCCGAGCCAGATCTTCTCGGAGCAGGAACGTACGCGGCTCGATAGCCCCGCCCACCGCGAGGAGTACGCCGAGTACCTGCTCAAGAACCGACCCTCCGAGTAACGACCCGCCCCTGGTCGGGGGCCTACCGGTCCGATGACGGGACCCGTTCCTCATTCGTTGGCCGGGGCGCGCCACCCGAAGAGGCCCATCAGGATCACCGCGACCGAGCTGCCGATCGCATAGGGTAGCACGTCGTCCTGCACGCCCGCGAACGCGGCCAGATAGACGAATCCCACGATCGTGAACGACGCGCCCAGCACCATCGCGATCCCGAGCGCGGAGAACGGGGTGAGGCCGCGGGAGGTCCGGCGGATCCGGGAGCCGCGGATCGGGGTGGTCATGTTCCTCCGGAGGGTACGATCAGGACCCCCCACAGCGCGAGCATCTCGCCCGTGTCGTACCCCGTCGACGGGCCGGACTCGCCGTAGGGGTCATAGACATACGAAAGGGGCTGGTCCATGCCGTAGAAGTACGTCCCCGGCGCCAGGGTCATCGAGAGGGTCTGGGTGCTCCCGACCGTGAGCGGGGCCGTGACCAGCGGGACCCAGCCCGTCGAGGTGACGTTCCAGATGCCCATCGTGGCCGGAAGGTGGTCCCCGTGCGAGGTCACCCACTGCTGCTCGGGGGTCGCGCTCTCGCTCGTCGTGTTGACCAGATAGTTGAGCGGCCCGATGGTCGAGAGCGGGATGGAGTACTGGAGGTCGAAGGCCCCCGATGGGGCGACGATGGTGGGGCCCGGGATGGAGCCGGCCCAGAGCCCGGCCGCATCGGCCGTCAACGAGACGCTGGGCGAGGAGAGGAGCCAGACCGGTGACGCATAGAGGTCCCAGTCCGCCGCGTTCACCGCGTAGTCGTTGACCGCGGAGGGCGTCCAGGTCCCGCCGGCGGGAAGGACCAGCAGATCGGCCATGTCGAGGCCGAACCACGGACCGTCGTACTCGGACTCGGGCATCGGGTAGATCCCGGGGGACGTAGGCGCGACGAAGGAGGCGTACGATGGGTACCCTGGAACGACCTGTACGTTGACGACGTTCTGGGTCCGGAACGGCAGGTAGAGCCCCTGGGTGACCGACGCCGAGGTGAGGTTGATCTGGACCGATTGTCCCGCGTACACGACCACGAGGTCGTTGTAGCTCCCGTTCAATGGGCCCGACTCCTGCGTGCTCCAATAGTACTGATGCGCCTGCATCGTCACCCACTCGGTCGGGGCGTCCGAGGCGTCGTGCGTGTTGTCCAGGATCCCCAGGGAGGCCGGTGACGAGAAGGCCAGCGTCACGATCAGGGCCACGACCACGGTCCCCACCCACAGGTTCTCCCAGCGTTCCTTGCGCTGGGCCAAGGTCGGTCGGGGCCGTCCCGTGGACGACGGGGACGGGGTCGGGACCTCGGAACGGCGCGGGGCGGGATCCGCTCCGGGCGAGCTCCCCCAGAGGTCCTGCACCGCGTCCTGCAGGGTCGATCCTTTCGGCACCCAGACCGGTCCGCGGAAGACCGTGAGGATCAGGTTGGCGAGGAACGCGATCTGCCCGGCCCCGATGACGAGCGCGAAGACCGTCGCGAGCTCTTCCCCCAGGACGATGGCCGGGACCCGCGGGAAGATCTCCTCGCGACGGAGGAGGCCGAGGAGGCCCAGCTCCTCGAGCGAGAAGACGAACCCGGCCATGCCGATCGTCGTCAGCACGAAATGGATGGTGCCCAGACGTCGAGAGAGCCACCGGCGGCCGGTGAGCAAGGGGAGGGTCACGTAGGCCCCGGCGAACGCGGCGGGGAGGATGAAGAGGACCAGCATGGCATGGAAGTGGGAGACGACGAACAGCGTGTTGTGGACCACGACATCGAACGAGACGGTCGCGAGGGCCCCGCCCGAAAGCCCGGCTCCGATGCCGCCCGCCCAGGCCGAGGCGATGAACAGCGAGACGGTGTTCCAGCGGAACCGGGTCACGCCCTTGGTGGTCATCCAGAGCGTGAAGAACGTGATCGCCGACGGCACGATGATGCCGTAGCTGCCGATCATCGTCAGGAAGCTATCGACGATGGGGAGCGGGGTCAGGTAGAGGTGGTGGATCCCCAGGAGCGCGGAGAGCAGGAAGTAGAGGAGGACGGCAACGATCCCCATCCTCCAGCTGTAGAGCGGCCGATCCACGAGGATCGGGATGAGCCAATAGAGCACCGCGATGCCCACGAAGAAGAGGGCGTAGACGATCGAGTGGCCGAACTCCCAGAACAGGACCTGGTTCGTCAGGACGTTGAACGCCTGCGGGTGCGCGAGGTACCAGAGGTCCTCGGTCGACGACGCCAGCACGCCGATGTACGTGACCACGAAGAACACGGCATCCATGATGATCACGGCCAGCCAGACGGGGACCCGCTCGGACCACGGGCGGCCGGCGCGGGCGTGCAGTCCGTCGCGGATGTGGAGGCTCATCCACGCGGACCACGCGAAGGTCCCGATGGCCATCAGGATCCAGGCCCAGAACCAGAGCGGGCTCACGTCGTAGCTGCTGTATCCGGGAAGGCCGATCGGGGAGAGGAAGTACCATCCCGTGGC
>JBARHO010000009.1:0-6137 GCA_049799275.1 Thermoplasmata archaeon | reverse complement strand
TCAAGGGAATGACCGAGTATCAGCCCAAGAACTACGATTTCGCGATCCGGGAGCGGACGTTCTTCGACAAGAAGCAGATACCGGAAAAGACCCCGGTCCTCAACGGCGATCTCGCGGAGGATGCGGCGCAGCATGCCGCGCGCGCGTACGTGACGCAGTTGCAGGGCGAGGCGGCCCATCACAAGCACCGGATGGTGAGCAAGCTCCAGACCCAGGTCGATGTCTCGGAGGGCGAGCTCCTTCACGTGCCCATCTGGTACATCGTTCTGCAGCGCAAGAACCAGAAGTCGATCATCCTGATCGACTCGCATTCCGGCCGGCTCATGCAGACGGTGCTCTGAGCAGCAGGGACCCCGCCCGGGCGCGGGGCTGGTCACTCCCACTGATAGGAGTACCGCACCGGTATGCGGGAGCGGAGATGGGTCCAGTAGCCGCACTGGCGGCAGCGATAGCCGAGGGTCACCTGCCCATCCTCGAGCGTGCGGTTCTGGATGCCCTCGAGCTCCGTGGCGCAGACCGGGCAGCGGGACGGCGGCCGCCGATGCGCACGCTCCGCGAACCGGACCGTCACGCGGACCCCGGGCGTGGACAACAGGATCATGCGCATGCGTCGCCCGGTGATCGCCGAGAGCGGTTCGTTCCGCCGCAGGAGCGGCAGGATCGCCTGCCGGAGGGCCCGCTGGGAGGAGGCGTGATGGCCCGCGCGGGTCAGGACCTTGCGGGCAGCGTCCTGGATCAGCTCGGACGAAGGACGCCGGTACCGTCGTGGGTCGAAGGCCTGGATCTTAGTTTGCCGCCCCGCGACGGCCTTCGCGCGCACGGATCTCTTCCTCGTAGAACCGGCGGGCAAAGATAGCTTCGCGGTCCCCGATCGGGAGCGTCTCGTCCCGTTCGTGCGCGAAGTAAGTGAGGAGCGCGGACGCCGCCCCGAGCCGGACCGCCCGGGACTTGAGCCGCGGGGAGAACCGGGGGTTCGGGGTCTTGCGCAGCGCGGCCTCGGAGACCTCGCGAAGGTCCCGGTAGAGCTTGGGGTCGAGCCGGACCGACTTGGGAGGGAAGCGGTGGGCCACCAAGGGGTGGCGGGTCTCGATCGCATGGACCAGGACGAGATGGTCGCGGATCCGCTGCGCCTGATCGAAGGTGAGCTCGCCCAGCTCGAGCCGTTCCGCGCTCCCTTCGACGGCCCGGAAACGCTCGCGGGTCATCGGATGGAACCGCAGGAGCATGCGATCCTCGAGCGCGGCGAAGTTGGGGTCGGCGATCGTGGTCCAGTAGTCGGAGGCGCCCATCGTCCGGACGTTGTAGTTCACCGAGAAGAACGAGTGGAACGTGTACGGTCCGACGGTACCGAGGGTGGTCTCCCACTTGACCTCCCGCTGCTCCATCACGAGCTTGAGGGGTTCGACCATGCCCTTGTACTTGAACCAGTCATTGAACTCGGGCACGATGAAATTGAACGTCCGACCGGTGTAGGAGGCCCCGACCCGCAGGAACTGCGCCGGCGTGATGCCCCCACAGTACCGGTTCCTTCCCGGGAGGCCATGCGGGGGCACCCCCGTGCGCGGGTTCCCTCGGATCATGTCGTCGATCGAGAACGTCTTTCCGGTGCCCGGTGGCCCGAACAGGGCGAGATGGAAGCCGGTCGTTCCGGTCGGTCGACCCGTCGGGGCGAGCAGCGGGACGTCGGCCAGGGCATACTGCTGGAGCAGCGCGATGAGCGAATCGAAGAAGAGCGCCTCGCCGAACAGGTCCTTGAGGTAGGCGGCGAGCTGGTCCACGGAGAACTCCCGTCCGAACGCGATGGTCTCCTCGAGCCGGTGGCCGAGCACATCGCGGAGCTCGTCGAGGAAGTCGCCGTCCATGGAGCGGATCTCCGCCCCTTCATCCGGGACCGGCTGGAGGGGCGACGGTTCGAGGGTCTCGAGCCGTTGGAGCTCGACGACGAGCATCCGATTGAGCTCGTCCGGGAACGGGATGCGGTACGTGCGATCCGTACGACCTTCGGCGAGCTCGTCCACGAGCCCCCGCCGCTTGAGGCGCTGCAAGAGGCGGGTGGGATCCTCGAACACCCGCTCGCGCCGCAGCCGGCCCTTGAGCTCCGAGAGCCGGAAGCGGGCCGCCTGCGTCGGAAGGCCCCGGACCGACCGACGGCGGTCGGAATCGGTGACGATGGCCATGAGCACCCGCGCGATCGCGGTCTCCTCTTCCGCGATCTCGAGGCTACCGCTTACGGCCACGTTCCACGCGGCGATTTGCAGTCGAACCTATATGTACTTTCAGACCGACTATCGCGACGTGGTACTCGTTTCCTCCAAGTACGAGCGCGAGCTCAAGGGCGTCCTGCAGGGCGAGGAAGAGGTGCTCCGGCGGTACGGCCGCTCGCTGCCGCCCGAGGAGCGGTCGAAGCTGGACGGCGTCCGGCGATCGCCGTTCCTCGTGATCCGCGCCGCCGGCTCGCTCGGCTTCGATCTGGTCGCGTTGCGGAGCGGCGTCGCCTTCCCGCTCGAGGTCAAGGCCTCCCGGGCGGACACGATCCGGTTCTCCTCCGCGAGCGGACGCGCCGCCCAACAGCTCATCGCCCACCGGGCGGCCGTGGACCGGGTCGGCCTCATGGTCGTGTACGCGTACCGCCGGATCGGAGAGCGGCACGAGTCGTGGCGGGTGTACACCGCGAGCGCGGGACCGCTGAATGGGAAGGCCGAGCTCATCCGCAAGCGCCTACCGAGGGTCCAGGAGACGCGTAGCGGGAACGGCGTGCTCCGGTGGAGCGAAGGAAAGTCCTTGGCCGCGTTCCTCGAGGAGCTCCATTTCCTGATCTCGCCGTTCGTGGCGGCGCCCGCATGACGGGGGCCCATGTGACCGGCACCGGGGTCGCCACCTTCGGGAAGCGACCGGATGGCCTGGTCGACCTCCTCGTCGAGGCCGCGACCGAGGCCCTGAGCGCGGTGGGTCGCAAGTCGATCGACCTCATCGTGGTCGGGACCATGCTCTCGAGCGCGGTCGCGGAGGAGGAGAACGTCGTCGCGCAGGTCTCCGATCGGCTCGGGCTCGAGACCGCGGCGGGGCTTCGGGTAGAAGCGGCGAGCGCTACCGGGGCGGCGACGTTCCAGGCCGGCGTGATGGCGGTCCGATCCGGCGCGGCCGGCCGCGTGCTCACCGTCGCCGGAGAGAAGATGACCGGCCCTCCGACCGCCGAGATCGCGCACGTCCTCTCCCGCTCGCTCGCGCCGTCCGAGCAGGCCGTAGGGGCCAGCATGCCGGGGCTCGCGGCGCTCGTCGCCCGGCTCTATCTGGACCAGTTCGGCGGCGGCGCGAGCGCCTTCGACCATGTGGCCCAGCAGGCCCGGACCGCGGCCGCCCTGAACCCGAAGGCGCAGTTCCAGACCCCGGTCACGTTGGACGAGGTGGCCACGAGCCGACCGATCGCCCTACCCCTTCGGCTCCTCCATTGCTCGGCCGTGACGGACGGAGCGGCCGCGGCGATCGTCGAACGCGGGGCGGGCGAGATCGAGGTCGCGGGCTTCGGCCAAGGGCTCGATCACCAGATGCTGGTCGACCGCGTGGACCTCACCTCGTTCCTCGCGACGCGCACGGCCGCTCAACGTGCGTTCGAGATGGCGAAGATCACCCGCAAGGAGATCGACTTCGCCGAGCTGCACGACGCCTTCGCACCGTTCGCGCTCATCGATCTCGAGGACATCGGGATGTGCGGTGCGGGGGAGGCGGCCTCGTGGTTCTCCGACGGCCGCACCGGTCCGGAAGGCCGCTTCCCGGTGAATGCATCGGGAGGCCTCCTGGGCCGTGGCCATCCGGTCGGTGCCTCGGGGCTCGTGCAGATCGTGGAGATCGCGCGCCAACTGCGAAAGGAGGCCGGCCCGTTCCAGTTGGCGAAGGACCTCAAGATGGGCCTCGCGCAATCGATCGGAGGGCTCGGGTCCCACAATTTCGTCACGATCCTTCGTCGGGGGGACGCGGCGGGATGACGCCACCGGGAGCCCGACTACCGGTACAGCGCTGCGACAATTGCCACAGCATGTTCCTTCCGAGGCCCGGCCCCTGTCCCCGCTGCGGCTCCCTCCTTTCGCATTCCTACGATACGCCCGCCACGGGCCGGGTCCTCGCGTCCACGGAGGTGCTCTTCCCCCCGTCCGGTTGGGACGCCCCCCATCGGCTGGCCCTGGTGGAGTGTGCCGATTCCGTGCGCGTCCTCGCCTATTGCCCGGACGCTCTACCGGCCGTCGGCTCGTGGGTCGTCATCGAGCTGAAGGACCAGGTCTACCGGGCGCGCCCGACGGATCCCCCGCAACGCGGGGAGGGGGATTTTCCAGAGGCCGGTGTCCCGACCTCTCTTTGAACCCCCGAGGTGAGATCACCACCAGATTAGCAATCTGGCGCCTTACCGGGCTGGGCTATCCCCGCGCGGGGCTCGCGAGGGGGGATAGGGCGATAAAGGTTCGCAAGAGGCGAACACCCCCGGGCCCCCGCCGCCCGAGCGAGCGCGAGATCGACGGCCACGAGCCGACTTATCTAGGGGAGGCCCGTCGCTCCCGATGGTGGGACCCTGAGGGTCGAACGCGTCGCCGTGGTCGGCGCCGGAACGATGGGAGCGGCGATCGCCGAGCTCTTCGCGTACAACGGGATCGACGTGCTGCTCAAGGACGTCGACCGGCCCCGGGTGGAAAAGGGCCTCGCCCACATTGCGAAGCTCGTCGAAGAACTCGTCGAGTTCCACGGGTCTCGGGCCGAGAAGGAGATCCAGCGGATCCGCGACCTCGGGGTGAACCTCGCGGAGGACCAGGAACGCATCCTCCGAGAGCGGCTCAAGCCGAAGGTGACCCGGGCGCGCGGGGACGAGATACTTCAGAAGGTGCGAGGCGTCTCGGACTGGGACGAGATGAGCTCCGTCGACCTCGCGATCGAGGCCGTGTTCGAGGACCTTTCGGTGAAGCGGGAGGTCCTCAGTGCCCTCGATGAGCACCTCCCCGAGCACGCGGTCATCGGGTCGAACACGTCGTCGCTCTCGATCACGCGCCTCGCGAAGGGCCTCCGCCATGCTCCGCAGACCCTCGTCACCCATTTCTTCAATCCGCCCGGTACGCTGCCTTTGGTCGAGGTCGCGGCCGGCGTGGAGACCCGGGAGGACGTGATCACGGACATCGTGGATCTCCTGCAGACCCTGCGGAACCACCGCTATCCCATGGTCCCGATCCGGGTCAAGGAATCGCCAGCGTACTTGGTCAATCGGATCCTGCTACCCGTGCTCAACGAGGCCTGTTTCGCCTTGGACGAGGGCCTCGCCTCCTCGCGGGACATCGATCTCGCCATGCGGACCGGCGCCGGGATGCCGATGGGGCCGTTCGAGCTGGCGGACCTCATCGGACTGGACGTCACGCTCGAGGTGGCGGCGACCATGGCGCGAGAGATCGGCGACCCGAAGTACCGCCCTTCCCAGGTCCTCCGACGGCTGGTCGACGCGGGCCACCTGGGCCGCAAGACGGGCCGCGGCTTCTACGACTACAGCTGACGGATCGCTCCGGCTCGGCCCCCGACGAGACCCGCCAGCGGGACGCAGACTTATCTGCGGGCTGGGCCCACGTGGCCCCGAGGGTCCTCGTGGTCGTCTTCCCGTCGGAGGAATGGTCGCAGCTCTTCCAGGCACGTCTCAATGCGAACGCCTCCTATTCCGAGGCCGCCGTGGCCTGGGAGGGGGACATCCTGTTGGTCGTGCTGCCTTCGGATCCGTCCGGCCATGGCTCGGGGGTCCACCTCGACCTCGGTCACGGCCAATGTCGCTCGGCGCGACTGGTCCCCGATCCCTCCGGCGTCGAGAGCGAGTTCCGCTTCGAGGCCACGCGGGCGAACTGGTCCCGGCTCATGAACCACGAGGTCGACCCCGTCCGGGCGATCCTCGATGGGACGCTCCGGGTCAAAGGGAACCTGGGGAAGCTCATGCGCTTCACTCGAGCGTCGAAGGAGCTGGTCGAGACCGCGGCGGGGATCCCGACCGAGATCGCAGAGGACCGACCCGCGGTATCTAGGCCCTAGCCGCTTCCCGGCTGAGCGTTGGCCGGCGGTGCGACCGGTGGGGTCGGGGGCGCCGCCGATCGCTCCGGGGGCGGGTTGGCGGGGGCGGTGGC
>JBARHO010000008.1:0-12332 GCA_049799275.1 Thermoplasmata archaeon | reverse complement strand
GTCCTTGACGACCCACGGGTGGAGCTCACGCTGGAGAGCCTGCTTGCCCAGACCTTGGCGCCGGAGCAGATCATCGTCGACGACGGCGGGAAAGGCGAGGTCGTACGCCGCATCGCGGAGAGGTTCCACGCGCGCGATCCCCGCGTCGTGTACCTCCTCGCCCCGGGCAACGTCGCGGAGAGCCGGAACCGTGCTGTCCAGGTCGCAACGGGCACTGTCGTCGCCTTCCTGGACGCGGACGAGGTCGCCCCGCCAGAGTGGCTTGAGCGGCTCACTCGACCGTTCTTCGAAGCGAAGGTGGGATTCACCGGCGGACCGACGCCGGCCATGAGCGGAACGGCACGAAGCGTAGGCGCTCAGTTCTACGACGGCTACCTCCGGCGGTTCTACGATCGCGTCGCCCGGAACCATCCTCATTCACTACCGATGGGGAACTCGGCGTGGCGGACATCGTTGTTCCGAGAACTAGGCCCCTTACTGACCTTCGAAGGTCGGCGCATCGGAGGAGAGGACCTGGAGTTCGCCCTGCGTTGCGTCGAGGCCGGATGGCGGGGTGTCTATGTTCCCGACGCCGAGGTGGCGCACGACTTCTCGGACATCACGACCGCATCCCTCCTCCGCAAACAACGACGGTATGCGGAGGGGGGCTACGCCGTCTGGCGGGACCATCGGAGCACATCCGAGGCGACCGGTGGACGACTGGCCCTCTACGCGTGGCCGTTCGGGTTCGCCCTTATCGGGGCCGTCCTTCTGGCCGTTCCGGTCACGTCCTACGTGGGCCTCTACCTCCTGATAGCGGATGCCATCGGTCTGGGTGCGCTCTTTCTGGCGCTGACGGTGCACGGGTATTCGCTCGAGGCGAAGTACCCCGGGCTGCGTTTCGAGGGCCTCGAGATCCTGAGGCGCTGGGCCACGATGTACGGGGCCGCCGCGGCGATCGTCCATCGAACGCGCGCCGCTCCGGCCTGAACCGTGCTCTTCTCTCGGTCCCTCGGCCCCCCCCAAGATCGGCATCGGGACGGGCCCGATGGCCCCGCGAGAGGGTCCCGGGTCGGGGCTCCCAGATACGTGGGGCCGCCCGATGCCCCAAGGATTAGTAGCCGGGTCGGCTCGAGCCCACGGAGGTAACTCGATGAGCGCAGGGGCCCCGCTCGAACAAGGAGCACTTTTCATTGGCGGGAGATGGATCCCTTCCTCCAGCGATCGGTGGGCCGACGTCGTGGACCCATCCACCGGACGACCGTTCGGCCGGGTACCGATCGGATCGAAGGAGGACGCCAAGGCAGCGGTCGACGCGGCCGCGGTCGCGGCGGACCGTTGGGCTGCCACCCCAGGGCACGAGCGCGCGCGGATCCTCCGGCGGGCCTCCGAGCTCTTGGCCGCCCAGCAAGAGGAGATGGCCCGCGTGATCGCCCGAGAGGTGGGGAAACCGATCACCGATGCCCGCGTCGAGAGCGCGCGGGCCTCCATGACCTACGGGTTCGCCTCAGAGGAGATCCGCCAGCTCACGGGCGAGAGCTTTCCCGCCGATGCGTACGCGCACCCTCCAGGGAACGAGAGCCGGTTCCTGTTCACCGTCCGCGACCCGATCGGGGTGGTGGTCGCCATCTCCCCGTTCAACTTCCCGCTCAACCTGCTCTCGCACAAGGTGGCCCCGGCGCTGGCCGCGGGGAATCCGGTCGTGGCCAAGCCCACGAGCGTGGCCCCGTTCACCGCGCTCCTGCTGGCCCACATCCTCGAGAAGGCCGGCGTCCCATCCGGCGTCTTCAATGTGGTCATCGGACCCGGGAAGGACGTCGGCAACACCCTGATCGAGCATCCGTCGACCCGCCTCATCACCTTCACCGGTTCGACCGAGGTGGGCAAGGGGATCGCCGCCCTCGCGGGTCGGCACGCAAAACGGGTCATCCTGGAGATGGGGGGGATGGACCCGTTCATCGTCCTCGATGACGCTCCGATCGAGTCCACCGCGGCGGCCGCCGCCCGGGGCATCTTCACCTACTCGGGACAGGTCTGCACCGCATCCAAGCGGTTGATCGTCAGCGACGGCATCGCCGACCGGTTCGCCCGGGCGCTCTCGGAACGAGCGCGCGCGCTGGTGGTGGGCCCGGCGCAGGAGGATCGGACCCAGGTGGGGCCCCTGATCGACCCGGAGGCGCTGGACCGGATGGACCGAATGGTCCAGGACGCCCGGTCGCGGTCAGCGACCGTATTGACCGGGGGAGAGCGCGCATCGGATGTCGGGTCCGGTTATTTCTATCGACCGACGGTGCTCGATCATGTCCCCCCGAACGCCGACGTCGCCCGGATGGAACCGTTCGGCCCGCTCGCTCCGATCCTGCGCGTACCCGATGAGGATGCGGCGATCGAGATCGCCAACCAGACCGAATATGGCCTCCAGGCGGCGATCTATACCAATGATCTCCGGAAGGCCCTCCGGCTCGCGAAGAGGATCCGAGCGGGCGGTGTGCACGTGAACGACCCGACGAACCTTCGGTGGGACGCTCTTCCCTTTGGAGGGGTCAAGGAGAGCGGGCTCGGCCGGGAAGGACTTCGATACGCGATGCAGGAGATGACGGAAGTGAAGCTCATCTCGCTCAATTTCGCGGCCCCGTGATCGGCTGAGTTCTACCGCCGTGCAGGGCACTCGGTCCCTCCCGGGGCTGCATGGATACTCGCGGATCGAGGGAAGATCGGTCGATCCCTCAACGGGGGTCCTTTCCCGGCCGTGCTCGGCCCCCGGCTCCCCACTCGAAAGTGAGCGTCCATCGGGCGCACCTCAAAGAAAACCTTAAACCGTGCACCGATACGGACGGGATATGTCCTCGTCGTCCAGTGCATCTAGCTCGGCCGAGCCTCGGGGGGACCTTGTCCTCCTCGATTACGAACTTTGGTCCGAGATGGGCGATCGCCGGGACCTGATCGACACGACCCGCGAGGAGGTCGCCCAACAAGCGGGGCTCAAGCCCCCGGAGGGCTATCGGTTCGAGCCCCATCCTCACATCCTTGGAGGGGAGTACTTCCCGTCCGGTATCGAGAGCTTCGTCCGGGCCCTACCTGTGGGCGAGGAGGTCGAGCATGAGTTCGCTCCGGCCGACGCGTTCGGGGAGAAGGACCCCAAGCTGATCGAGCTCTTCTCGATGCACGAGGTCCAACGCCTGCCCGAGATGCGACGGGAGGATGCCGAGCTCGATATCGGGACCGTGCTCACGATCCGTGGACGACGGGGGCGCGTGGTGAGCCTCACGGCCGCGCGGGTCCGGGTCGACTTCAACCCGGCGTTCGCCGGCCGCAAGATCCAGGGCAAGTTCAAGATCGTCTCCAAGGTCACGGAACCGGTGGAGAAGGCGCGGGCGATCGTGGAGCTCTCGTACGGCCGGTCGAAAGAGTTCGGCGTGGAGGTGCACGATGGACACGTCACACTGAAGGTGCCCGACCGGACGAAGTTCGATATCAACTGGTTGGCCAAGAAACCGAGGCTCGTCGATCAGCTACGAGCTCAGCTCTCTCCGAAGAGCATCAAGATCGTGGAAGAGTACGTGACCCCCACGAAAGAGAAGGACGAGAAGAAGGCCGCTCCTTCGCACGCCCTACCGAAGGGGGAGGAACCTCCGGCCGAAGGGACGGCGTCCGAGGAGGTCGCTCCGGACAGCCCATCGAAGGCTCCGGGGAAGAAGGGGCACGCTCACGCCCACGCGCCCCCCAAGGAAGCCGAAGGGATCGCTAAGGGCGGGTAGACCGGCTCCGCCTAGGCCGCATCGGGTCGACGGAAGAGACGTTCCACCATCGCGGCGAGCACGGCCCCCAGGATGGGGGCGATCCAGAACAACCACGCCTCTTTGATCGCCCATTGGCTGCCCGGCCAGAGCACTGAGACGAGGGCGGGGGAGAAGCTCCGGATCGGGTTGAGCGAGGCGCCATCCACCGGGATCGCGACGAGGTTGGCGACCAACAGGGTAAGTCCGATCACGATCGGGGCCAGGTTCTTGGACTGGTTCTCGGACCGCGACGCGATCTGGATGACGAGCACGAAGAAGAACGTCAGGACGAGCTCGAGCAGGAACACGGAGGCCAAAGAGAACCCGCAGGACGCGGGCGCGCCCATTCCCGAATAGCACTGGGATCCTAATGCCGATGACTGCGCCGCGGCATAGGCGGAGGTCGATCCATACGCGATCCCGGCCACGATCCCGATCCCAACGAGGCCGCCCAGGACCTGCGCGATGAGGTAGGGGAGGACATCGCGGAGCGGCATTCGGCGGGAGATCGCCATCGAGATCGTGACGGCGGGATTGAAATGTCCGCCCGAGATCGCTCCAAAGATGTAGATCAACCCAGCCAGGACCAGACCGAACGCGAGGGCGACCAGAACGACCC
This sequence comes from Thermoplasmata archaeon, assembly GCA_049799275.1. Taxonomy (GTDB): domain Archaea; phylum Thermoplasmatota; class Thermoplasmata; order Lutacidiplasmatales; family UBA184; genus Lutacidiplasma. The sequence continues at coordinate 7,955 of JBARHO010000008.1, read as the reverse complement.
GTGCTTCCCCGTCGAAACCCAGTATGGTGGTATTGAGACTGAAGACGGCGGCCCCGCCACCGAGGAGGATGAGCCCCATCGAACCGAGGAACTCTGCGGCGTACCGTTGAGCCGTGCTCCCGACCATGGTCCGTCGAGCCACGATATACTGAAATAAACCTTGCCCTCAGTTGTCAGCATCGGTCGCTTTGGGCGCGGGGGACGTCGCACGGGCCCGGCCCCGATGAGGGGCTAAGCACGGAAGCCGAGCGGAAGGAGAGCATTCGTACCCAACCCGCTTAAGCCGCCCCCGGTTCCCAGATCCCATGACCGCTGAGATGGGAACGACGAGCCGGTCGATCAACACGAAGGGGTGGATCGCGGGAGCGATCATCATTCTCGTCGTCTTCGCGACGGCCGCCGGTCTCTGGTTCCACTATCACCCGTAGACCGGGTACCGTTCAGTGCTCGACCGCGGCCGAACCGTCCCAGTGGTAGAGGTACACATGGGTCGCCGCATCGAAGGAGACCCACTTCCACCCGGGCACCCGGTGCCAGTGGCTCACGACCCGGGCGCCGGCGGGTAGCTGGCGCTCGAACCGATCCCGAAGCTTTTCCATGGCGCCGGGCCATAGGAACACGGTCACGACGGTCGCGTCCCGGAACTCCAGATCGAAGAGATTTCCCCATCTCAGCTCGATACGGTCCCGGGCCCTTCCCAGGGCCCGGCGGACGCGGAGGATCAGCATGCGGATCGGGTCGACCTCCACCCCGACCACGAAGGCGCCGTACTTTCGGGCCGCGACGAAGACGATCGCCCCGGTCCCGGCGCCGAGATCATAGAGCTTGTCCGACGGGACCACCCGGGCCTCGGTCATCATGCGGTCGACCACCCGTCGGTTGGTGGGTTGGTAGCCGGCCCCGAAGATGAACGAGGCGAAGATGAAGTAGATGAGCGCGGCCACGACGACGATGAGCCCGAGCAGGATGTCCTGTACGAGGTCCATGGTGTCCTATCCGGTCTACCGGGGGCGGCGCAGTTCGGAACGGAGACGGTCGGCCGCGGAGTACGGGTCCGTCCTTCGCTCGACCACGTCGAGCACGAGCCGCGCGAGCTCGGGGTCCCGTTCCAAGGCGGCCGACAGATCCTCGGTCACCTTGTCCCGGACGATCCCCACGATCTCGTGCGAGATGCGTCGACGCTCGCCCTCCTTCCGGAGACCGCTCGTTTCCAGGAACCGCTCGTGCGCTTCGACGGCCGCCCACAGGTCCGTGATCCCCTCGTTGGCCTGGGTCGAGGTGACCACGATGGGCGGGCGCCATCCATCCCGGCCCTGACCCAGGCCCACGAGCTCGGAGAGGTCCCGCTTCGCCAGGTCCGCTCCCGGTAGGTCACCCTTGTTCACGCAGAACACGTCGGCGATCTCGAACAAGCCGGCCTTGAGGGTCTGGACCTCATCCCCCAGGTGAGGGACGAGCACGACCACGCTCGTCGTGGCGACCTCCCGGATCTCCACGTCGACCTGACCGCTCCCGACCGTCTCGATCAGGATCACGTCGAACCCAAAGGCGTCCAGGAGCCTCGCCACGTCCCGGGTCGTGGTGGCGATCCCGCCTGTGTGCCCTCGGCTCGCCATCGATCGGATGAAGACCCCGGGATCCCCGGGTTCTCGCTCCATCCGGATGCGGTCCCCGAGCACGGAGCCGCCCGAGAACGGGCTGGAAGGGTCGACCGCGACGACCCCGACCGTCGACCCGGTCGCGCGAATGATCCTCAAGAGCGAATTGACCAGGGAGGACTTCCCTACCCCGAGCGGTCCGGTGAGCCCGATGACGCGGGCCTTCCCGGTGTAGGGGTAGAGGGCCCGGATCGCCTCCTCGGCGGATCGATCTCCGTTCTCCACTGCCGAGATGAGGCGGGCCAGTGTGCGGCGGTCATGGTCGAGGATACCCCGCGCGGCGAGGGGCAACCGAGCGCCGCGGGTCATGCGTGGTGCCGGGCGATCGTTCGGGCGGTCGTGACGATCTGCTCGAGGGACGTCCCCGGCCCGAACACCGCCTTGATCCCGATCTTCTTCAATCGGCGGGAATCCTCATCCGGGATGATACCTCCCGCGAACACGGGGATGTCCGAGGCCTTTCGATCCTTGAGCAGCTTGATCACCTTGGGGAACAGCGCCATGTGGGCACCCGAGAGGATCGAAAGCCCGATGAGGTCGACGTCCTCCTCGATCGCGGAATCCACGATCTCTTCCGGGGTCTGGCGCAGGCCCGCGTAGATGACCTCCATCCCCGAGTCCCGAAGGGCCCGCGCGACGACCTTGGCCCCGCGATCGTGGCCGTCGAGCCCGGGCTTGGCGATGAGGACCCGGATCGGGGATGTCTTCGAAGCCTTCGCCATCGCCGACCGGGTCGAGGGGGAGGGGTCCAAAAGCTTTGTTGGTCGAGGGCACGAGAGCGATCAGAGCAGGGCGAGAATGTCGACCAGGAGGTTCCCGGCCAGGAGAGCCGCGCCGGCCCCCAGAGCGAGGAACAGGAGGAACGGCAGCTGGGGAGTGACCCATACCCGTTCCACGCCCAGTGCCCTCAGTTGCTCGGCCTGGCGCTGACGGAGCGCGCGGTCCTCCTCCGAGGTCTCGACCTCGGCCTCCTCGGCCTGGGGACCGGAGAGAAAGGTGGGGTCCCGGAGCCAGACGTACCGTTCCGGGAGTTCGGCCACCGGGATCCGGAAACTGGTGAAGCCCCGAGCGAGCTCGAACTCTCCTCGGGCCACGTTCCGGAGACCGAGGTAGATCGGGACCACGATCGAGAGGAGGGCGGCGTCCACGACCACCGTGAGCGAGAACGGCAGCGCAGAGAGGATCAATGTGGCGGAGGTCGGGAGGCTGAGCACCGGATGGGGGAAGAACGGAACAAGGATGCCCGCCACCATGAGGGCCTTGGCATCGGCCCCGCCATAGAGGACCCGGGCCTCGAACAGCCCTCGGGCAAGCACGACGCTCAGATAGACCGCCGCCGCGCGCGCAACGTCCGAGAGTCCCGCGCCCCCGCCCTTGAGCGCGATCACGAGAAGGAGACCCCCGACGGACGCGTAGATGATCAGTTCCACGATCCACGCGGGTAGACGGGATCGTTCCTCCAGGGCGATGTCCCAAGGGAAGAGATGCTCGAGCAGGACCCCGCTCACGAGGACCCAGAGTATCAGGGCGGTCGCACCGAGCGGGAGGACCAGGATCGCTCCCGCAGCGGCCCCGACGATCGCCATGAGCCTCCAGATGAGGTCGTCGACCTCGCGGACCTGGAGGTCCCGGAACGTCGCGTAGCCGAACCCGATGATCAGAACGACGATCTCGAGGCCCATCACCCCCGCCGCGAACGTGAGATCGGCCACGAGAGCGTCCTCGACGGACTTACCGTCGCCGCTAGCTATTTAAACCGATTGAAACTGGCGCGCTCGCACGCGCGCTCACTCATCATGGTCGAGTTCAAGGTCGTCATCTCGGAGGCCGCCACGTCGTTCCCCCACAGCGTCGGGGATCCCCAATCGGCCGGGTTTCTCGGGAAGCGCATCGGCGAATCGGTTGGCGGGGAGCTCATCGGTCTCGGCGGCTACACGCTGCGGATCACCGGGGGGACGGACCGGAGCGGGTTCCCGCTGCGACCCGAGATCCCGGGCGCCCGGCAGACCCGGGTCTTCGTAGGGGAAGGCTTCGGCTTCCATGCCCCGCGCCGGGGGATGCGAAAGCGCCGCACGTTCCGCGGGAGCGCGATCAGCGAGGAGACCGTTCAGATCAACCTCGTCGTCGAGCAGAAAGGGTCGAAGCCCCTCTCGGAGCTGCTCGGCGCAAAATGAGGGCACCCCGTCAACCGGAGGTCAATATCGGCCTGGTCGGGCACGTGGACCACGGGAAGACGACCCTGACCCAGGCCCTGACGGGCGAGTGGACCGATCGCCATTCGGAGGAACTGCGCCGGGGGATCTCGATCAAGCTCGGGTATGCCGACGCGGCGTTCTACAACTGCACGGGTCTTGCGCCACCCGCGGGCTACTCGACCCAGCCGGAGTGCCCGGAGGGAGGCGGCCCTTCCGAGTTCCTGCGGGCTGTCTCGTTCGTGGACGCTCCCGGACACGAGACGCTCATGGCCACGATGCTCTCGGGGGCCGCGATCATGGACGGAGCGCTCCTCCTGGTCGCCGCCAACGAGAAGGTGCCCCAACCGCAGACCCGAGAACACCTCTACGCGCTCGACATCATCGGGGTCCGCAAGGTCGTCGTCGTCCAGAACAAGATCGACCTGCTGAGCCCCGAGGAGGCCGTCAAGAACTACGAGGAGATCGTCGAGTTCCTCAAGGGTTCGCCGATCGAAGGGGCCCCGATTGTTCCGATCTCCGCGAACCACCGGGTCAACATCGATGCGCTCATCGGCGCGATCCAGGCGACCATCCCGACGCCCGCTCGGGATCCGGACAAGCCGCCGCTCATGTACGTCGCGCGATCCTTCGATATCAATCGCCCGGGGACCCGCCCGCCCGAGCTCAGGGGCGGGGTCATGGGCGGCTCGCTCCTGCAAGGTCACCTCAAGGTCGGCGAGGAGATCGAGATCCGACCCGGGATCGCGAACCTCGGGGAAGGGCGGGCCGAAGCGCTCCATACGGAGATCACCGCCCTCGTTTCCGGGGGCATCGAGCTGGACGAGCTCCGGCCCGGCGGGCTCGCGGCGGTCGGTACCACCTTGGATCCCGCCCTCGCCAAGAGCGACGGCCTCACGGGACGGCTCATCGGTACCGCCGGGACCCTGCCCCCGATCAGCACCAAGATCCGTCTCAAGGTCACCCTGCTCGATCGGGTGCTCGGAGCTCAGCGGGAGCTCAAGGTGGAGAAGATCCGGTCGAACGAGACCCTTGGGGTCACGGTCGGGACGACGATCTCCGCCGGAAAGGTGAGCAGCGCCCGCAGCGACGAGATCGAGCTCCACCTGGCGCGTGCGGTCACGGTCTTTCCCGGCAGCCGGGTCGCCATATCGCGAAAGTTCAATGCCTGGCGGCTCATTGGATATGGGATCGTGGAGGGCACCGCAAAATGAAGCCCGATCTCATGGAGATCCTCTGCTGTCCGGTCTGTCGAGGGGACCTCACGCTCAAGGTCACCAAAGAGAAAGAGAAGGAGATCATCGAAGGGATCCTGACCTGTGCGAAATGCGCGGTCGAGTACCCTATCGAGGACGGCATTCCGAACCTGTTACCTCCGGATGAACGCGACTAGGAGGCGTATCGCGGTCGGTCCGCGCCTCGAGCTGGCCTATATCCCCTGCGCTCGCTGACCCGTATGCCGAGGTGTATTCCGCGGGATCGCGTCCGGGCAGGCTTCCTCGTGACCGCCCGGCCACTTCGCTTCGGAGATCCGGGTTCGAGGCCGCGTCGGCGAGCGCGAACGTGATCTCGCTCTACCTCCCGGCGGTCGTGACCGCGTTCCTCATCGTCGTTGTGGAGATGACCGAGGTCGTCGCGCTGGTCTTTGCCCTGAGCGCCGAGCACACCTCCGTGCGACCGGGGGCGACGGGCGCGATCGCCGGGACGACCATGGTCGGACTCGCCGCGGTCGGGTTCTCGGCCGTGCTGGTCGCGTTCCCGAGAGAGTATCTCCTGTGGGGCTCGGCACTCGTCCTCGCCGGGTTCGGCGTGTTCCTGTTCCGGAGCACTCTACGGACCTATCGTCGCCGGAGGTCCGCGCCCTCGGCGAGCCGTGCCGTCACGGACCGTGGAGTGCTCTTTGCGGGTGGGTTCCTGGTCGGGGCCGTCGAATCGATCGAGGCGGTGATCGTCCTGATCGCTCTCGCGGCCGCGGGGTACGGTACCTCGGCGTTGGTGGGCGCGATCCTCGCGGGGGCCTTGCTCGTGGTCCTCGCGGCGATCCTGCACGAGCGCGTGCGGCGGATCAAGGTCCCGGCCCTGAAGTGGTTCGCGACCTCGCTCATCCTGACGTTCGCGGTCTTCTGGGGCGGGGAGGCGCTCGGAGTACCCGGGCCGGCGGGGGATCTCTTCCTGATCCCGATCTTCCTCCTGGTGCTCGCGGTGGTCCGGCTCGCGCTCCTCGCCGGTACGAGGGCGGTCGTTCCGTTCGATACCAAGAGTTAAGGGAGGTCGGACCGACCACCCCCTGGGATGCCCGTTCCGGATCCATCGGATGAGGACGCCCCACCGGACGATGTGCCGGTGGAGCGGAGCTCGTCCGCGAAACGGCGCCGAAAAGCACAGGCCAGACAACAGCCGGTACGAACGTGGAGGTCACCGACCGCGGCCGCCGCGGAGGAACAAGGGGGCGGTGGGACCTCGGACACGTCCGAGGACGAACGGGCGCATCGGCGATGGCGATCGGACCACGCCAAGCGTCCGGTGTTCTGGCGGGCGCGGGACTCGATCTACTTCGAGCCGTTGGTGGCGCTCGCCATCGTGGTGCTCCTCCTGGTCTCGTTGTGGGCCTACACCGGGAACTGGCCCCCGATCTACGTGGTCGAATCGAAGAGCATGCAACATGGCCCGGGTGACGAACTGGGATTGATCAATCCCGGGGATCTTGTCCTCGCGAAGACCGCCTCCCCGTCGGAGATCACGACCTATTACGAGGGCCTCCGGACCGGATACTCGACCTACGGAGAGTACGGGGATGTCATCCTGTACTATCCGAACGGGCTATCCGGGGGCACCCCGATCATCCATCGTGCGATCCTCTTCCTCAACTATGATCCAACGACCCACGGGTTCACCATCCCGGACCTCGTCGGTTTCCCGTGCGGGACCCAGTCCGGTGCCCTCTACACGGTGAGCCAGCCTTCGAGCGGTTGCCTGACGAACTCGACGAGCGAGGCCAAGGGTACCCTTTCGTTGTTCCACGTCGGCTGGATGTCGGTCAATGTCTCGGTCAACCTCGGATCCGTGGAGGGACACTCGGGCTATCTGACGATGGGCGACGGCAACTTCGCGGACGGTACGGGGACCCCGGACGAGCCGACCCTTTCCGCCCTGGTGGAGCCCGGTTGGGTGATCGGAACGGCGCGGGGCATGGTGCCCTGGTTCGGGGCCCTCAAGTTGCTGCTCGGAGGGGACGCGGGGAACGTCTCCTCGCAGTCGTGGGAGTTCCTCGGGATCACGATCGTCGGCCTCCTTCTCCTCGCCTTTGGGATCCATTATGTCCTCCGCGCCGGCGGGATCGAGGACGAGCGCCGGAAGCGGAAGGAAGCGGAAGAGGAGGACGATGAAGAGGGGACTTCCGCCACCGAGGCGGGATCGCACGGGATCCGTCGCTGGCGGCCTCCTTCGGAGGAGCCGGAGGCGGACGACGAGACCGACGAGCCTGCCCGTCGGCACTGGTTCTCACGGAACCCCAAGCCGAGATCCGAGACCAGCGGGCGCCCCCGTCCGAAGGTCCAACGGGACGACCGACCCCGAAAGGCCAGAAAGAAGGCGAAGCGATCCGACGACGACGAAGAAACGGATGACTGAGCCCGGGAACCGTCCTCCCACGGCCAGCCGGCCTTGGGCTGGCCCTAAGGCGAGACCTCTCCGCTGGCCACGAACGAAAAGGGTCGCCGTTCATCCGCCGTAACACTCTCTGTGGATTCTCCTCCGGCGCCTATGGTCCGTGCTGGTCAAGGCTCCCGCGAAGAGTTCCATCCACGCGGTCCGACGAACGACCGATCCACCCAATGGCCCCGAACAGAGCCCTGCTCACGGCCCGTTCCGGGCCCGGTACGACCGCCGGCTATCGATCGGGAACGACGGGCAGCGCCTCTCGATCTGTGGGATCCCGATCGCGACCGGGGATCCGCACTTCCAAAAAAAAAAGGGAAAGGGGAAAGGGTTTGGGGACCGTCCTCGGCGACCTTGATGCAGGTTCCAGGAACTGGAACGTTACATCACGGTGCTGCCACTGACGGAGCTCGACGCCGTTCCGAAGACCGCGAGCGAGTTGCCCGCT
>JBARHO010000007.1:0-1751 GCA_049799275.1 Thermoplasmata archaeon | reverse complement strand
AGAGGCTCATCACCCAACGACTGAACGACCCCCAGCGTCTGAAGCGCAACTACTTCGAGGAGCTCCGGACCCGGACGGATCAGGCGGTCGCCGCGGTCTACCGATTGGTCCGGGAGCTCGGTCCTAGCTGAGCCGGGGTGGACGGGCGGTCGATCCTTCCGCGGCCGTTCCATCGGGGGCGGCCTGAAGGGACCGCCGCGCGGCCCGCCGACGGCGTACGACGAGCCCGACGGCGAGCGCCACCGCGGCGATCACGATCGCCGGTGCCCAGACGTACGAGTCGTCGGAGCCCAGCGAGACCGGGGAGCCCACGGGACATGCGGTCGGATACGGGACGGCGAGCACGACGCTGAGGGGGGCGAGCGGTAGCATCAGAGCGCCCGGACGTCGGTAGTCAGCGGTGGTGGGGGAGGTGATATGGGCCGGGTCGAGCTCCGAGGTCCGGACGCAGCCGGCCCCGGCGAAGACCGCCGTGACATTGATGTCGGCGGCCACTGTGGCGTTCGAATTGACCAGGAGCAGGTCGGTCCCGGTCGTCGAGGCGAAACCCGCCGCGCTCACGAACGGGAGGCCCGGTACCGCACCGGTCTCGACGGGCCCCGCCGGGAGCTGACGGAAGAGATCCGTATAGAGAAAGTACAGTGGGTTCAGCGTCGGCGAGTCGCAATCGAACGGCTGGAGCTCGATCATCCCGTTATCGCATCGGAACGCGGTGGCCGTGAGCGTCCAGGGCGCGAACTGCGCGACCCCGGAGCCAAGGGCCTGGATGACCGACGTCGCGATGAACGGGACATCCGGGTAGCCGATCCGATACGGGGAGTAGGCGGGGTTCGTACCGCCATTGATCTCGTCGAGCAGGATCGGCAGGTGGCAGGACCCACAGCCCGCCGTGCTCGCATTGCGGATGGTCGGCACGGCCGCGCTCACACTGTCGTTGGAGGTCAGCCCGTTGAGGAAGTCGACGAGGGTCTGCCCGACCGGGATCTGGGGATAGAGCTGGATACCGAGCCCGGAGAGGTTCTGCCCGTCGATCTGCGAGACCGATCGGATGTACGGGAGACCTTGCCAGGTGCCGGTGATCTCGGTCCCCAGGAACTGGGCACCCGGGTCGGTTTGGCGGACGGCCTGGGTGAAGTTCTGGAGCGCATCGGCGTAGGGGACCGGCCCGTCCATCGAACGGTTCCCCGTCCAGAGGTTCGGTTCGTTCCCGAGGACCCAAAGGTCGGGCTCGATCCCGTACTGCGACCGCGCCGCGCCGACGGCGGCCAGGTCCTGGTCCAACGTGGTGTTCGAGGTCCCGATGGTCATGATCGAATGGCAGTCGACCCAGCGACAGAAGGTCTCGACCTGGGGCCAATTGGTCAGGCTCTGACCGATGACCGTCGTGCCGGCCACCGGGAAACGGATCCACTGGATCGGGGTGGCGTTGTAGTACGTGGCGATCGAGCTGTTCGCGTAGCCGGGGGAACCGAGGCCGAAGTTGAGGTTCACCCCCCAGAACATCGAGCTCAGGTTGTCCACGATGGTCCCGTTCAGGACGAGCGTTCCGGCGAGAGTGCTCCGTGGGGCCACGAAGAACGTGATCGGGGCGCTCTGGGCCGAATCGCCATCCTTGTCGGTGACGGTGGCCGAGACCGTGCTGACGACCGGTCCGCCGCTCGGCGCGCAGATCAGCTCCGTGACGTTCTGCGAACCACATCCCGGAGGGAGGCCCTCGTACCGGATCGTGTACCCTCCGGCCCCCCCGGTCA
>JBARHO010000006.1:0-4257 GCA_049799275.1 Thermoplasmata archaeon | reverse complement strand
GGTCGAGGACGGCGACCTCCTCGGGGCTCAAGCGAACCCCGAGGAATCGATCGGTCGCGGAGGTCGTTCCGAAACGTCCCACGCGTTTTACAGAGTAAAACGAATATTTATAATTCGCCTAAATTTTGTTTAACAGTAGGGGGCGTGACGTCGAAGTCCCTATCCGGACCTGCCCGCCCGGTCACTTCACGACGGTCCTCTTCAAAGTAACGTCCGACTGGCAGCTCCGGCCGCTCCAATGATCCTCTTGGGCATCCGAGGGCGGTTTCGGGACGGCCCGCTCAGGGGGCCCAGCTCGACAGGGGCCCTACTCGAGGGCCTGGATCCTCTGATACAGCCGCTCCCTCGTCAGGAGCAACCGCGCACGTCGCTGCTCGATCACCGATATCTCCAGGTAGATGTCGTTGAGCTGCGCTTCGACCTCCGCGAATCTCTTCCGGGCCATCTCCAGTGATGGATTGCCGGGGTCGGTCATGCGCTGACCCCGGAGCGAGCAACCGACGGAACGGAGGGGTCCGGCAGCCGGTGCGCGGCTTTCCGGAACTGTCGGATGGTTCCCCAAAGAGGGTGCACGTTGTCGAAAAAGTACCGACCGCATTAAAGGACTGGCGCTCGGAGCAGGCACGGTGGTCCGCGGCCCTAGCGCGCGAAAGGGTTCGGTCCGAGCCCGAGCATGGCCCGGTTCTCGTTCATCCAGAACCATAGGAACAGAACCAGCGAGAAGAAGCCGATGAACGCCAGCTCGACGTGCTCCCAGAACCCGCGCCAATCGAACCGGGACCGTGCCACGGCCTAGTCTTCGTCTGACACGTATTAATACGTATCCAACGGACCAAAGGCAAAGGCCGTCCCGCCGATGTTCTATCCCCCCCGACGCCGGGCCGCGGGCGGAGTAGGGGCCCTGCCTCAGCAGTGGGCGCGGCCCTGGTCGTTCCGCTCTCCCAACCCCGCTCCATGGAACGACGACCCGCCTCCTTCCCGGTAGAACCGCACCTGGGCGCCCCGACATCGGGTGACGCACCCGGACCCCGGTCCGAACCGGCCGGGCTGTACTTTCGTTCTAAGCCCTCTTCGTTCGGAGAGCGGTACCGTTCGGCGACGAGGGGGGACCTGGCCGGGGGTCAATCGGTCTTCACTGGGCGGTATTAATAGCGAAGGTCGGGAAGAAAGGGTAGGTCCGACCGGTGAGGTGCTTATCAAGGTCCCGGGAGAAGCCCCGGCGGTTGTCGTCGGCGCGCCTCCACGGGACCTACGTCCTCCTCGTCGGGTTGCTCTGCGTTGCCGTTGTGCCCGCCTCAGTGGCGGGTACGTTCCTTCCTTCGGCCGGCGCGTCGGAGGTGAACCTCGGTGGGGCGGGGACGGTCGTCCCGACGCCGCCGGCCCCGCCCGTGAGCGACCGCGCTTTCGACGCTCTGGGAGCCCATCCCACCCGTTTTGAGACCGCCACCGGCTGTGGTGATTGTGCGTATTACATGCAAGAGGGGGCCAGTGTCCAGGGGGCGTGTCTGCTGGGACCATCCGGATCCTGCACCTCGGCCACGGGACTCGACTCCCTAGGGCTCGACGTTGTGGTCCCTTCCAATACCGACACGACCGGGTTCGAACTGAACGGCTACACGAATACCGGTGACTGGTTCCAATCGATGATCGGTGAGAACTGGTGCGGGAGCGGCTTCGGGGTGACGAACGAGGTCTTCGATAACGCGGGAGAGTCGGTATACGGCCCCTGCGTATCGTCGAACGTTTCGATCGTTGCCGGCGATTCCGTTCACCTAGGCCTCTACGTTTCGGCCTCAGGGAGCACGTCCGGCGAGATCTGCTTCACCGCATCCGATATCTCGGATCCCCAATTGGGCTACGTGAACTGCGTTCCCCAACCGAACGGCGGAGCAAGTCCCGCATCGAACTTCTTCCGGTTCGGACTGCCCAACGACTACGGCTTTTTTACGGGCCCGATGACCGAGCTGGTCGATACCGGAGCGACCTCCTGTCCGTATCTTGGCCCGTTGCCGATGACCACGTACACCTGGGAGGACGGCGGCTACCTCACCCAGATCTCTCCCTGGTCGGATGAATGGGACCCCGCCACCTCCGACCTGTGCTACAATACGGCTTCGACCCAGAGCTGGACGTTGGTGGCCGGGGATGCGTCCATCCTGGTCGCCGACGCCTCAGCGAACAGCACGTACGGTCCCCGATGGGAGTCGATCCAGAACACGAGCTCCGTCGCGTCGGTCCCCGAGTGGACGTTCTCGACCGACTTCACGCTACCCGCTCCGGCCCCGACCGTGGGACCTTTGGGCCAGTCCGCCTACTCGAACGTCAGCTTCCATGAGCCGATCCAGGTCGAGCGTTTCGATTCGCACTCTACCTACGCCGATTGGATCACCCCGACCTCGGTCCTCGGTCACTGCGTCATCTCGGGGTCCAACGAGATCCTCACTTGCGCCCCCACCGGCGCCTCGGGCGCGGCGACGATCCAGTTCATGATCGGGGAGTCCGGCGGATATTCGTTGCGTAGTCCCGATCTCGTTTATTTCATCCACATCGCACTTAGGGTGCCGGTCCCGACCGCGAGCCGGTCGAGCGCGGATGTCGGGCAGAACGTGACGTTCTCTGAGATGCCCTTCGACAACGGGTCCGATGCGTACGACTATGACTGGGTCCTCCCCGCCGGATGTGTGGGGTCGAGCTCGACCGTGACCTGCGCCAATCTTACCGAACCGGGCAACGTGACCGTGTTCGTGCGTGTGGATGGTCCGAACGGGACCGCGGCGACGAGCGCGGTACTGTTGTTCCCTGTCTATTCGGATCCCGCTGTGACGCTCCCCACCGCGAGCCGCACGAGCGCGGACCTCGGTCAGTCGATCGCCCTTTCGTCGATCGGCTCCGGAGGCTCTGGCGGACTCTCGTACAACTGGTCCGGGCTACCGGAAGGATGCAACGGGAGCACGGCGATCATCTCCTGCCGGCCCACCGCCGTAACGACCTTCGCTCAGGTCACGGTCTCGGTGACGGACTCGAACGGCTGGACCGTGCGGTCCCTTCCCCTGGTGCTCACGGTCCATTCCGCCCCGTCCGTGAGCCTATCGGTCCGGCCCACCTCGGTCTACGAGGCGAACAAGGCGGTCTTCCTGGCGACCGTGCAGGGCGGCGACGGGAACTTCTCCTTTGACTGGGGAGATCTTCCGCTGGGATGTGCCGCCTCGACCAGTTCGGTCGTGGACTGCGCCCCGTCGGCCACGGGGACCTTCCGGGTCATCGTGACGGCCATCGACCAGGACCTCGTGGGCAATTCGAGTACCGCCGAGCTCCATGTCAGCCCGACGGTCCTAGGGCTCCCGGCGGTCGAAGGGTATGCTCTGCTCGGGACGATCGGCCTGGTCGCGGTCCTCGCCGGAACCTTCTTCGGACTCGTCGTGCCGTCGAAGCGGCTCAAGCGGGCGAACGACTTCAAGGGTCCCGCGGCGGCGGAGCGGGTACGCCAGTTCCGATCCCGCCCGACCACCCCGCGCGTGAACCGTCTCAGGTCACGGATGCAGAGGTACGGTCGGATCTTCCGAACGAAGCAGGACCGGCGCCCCTGATCACGGAGCGTCGGATCCCCTACGCCCGTCTCCGCGATGTTTCGCCGGCGAACGGGCGGTGCCGGTGGGTCCGGGTCCGATTCAGGTCTCCGACGGAAAACTGGCCCGTAACTGATCCAGGACCTCGGATCGAAGCAGCGAAGGGTTCACCGGGATCCACGCACACGCCTTGAACGAGCGGCACAGCCGGTCGAGCTCGAGGAGGAGCTGGACGGTCCTCTCGATCGATTGCACGATGATCAGGTACTCGATCCCTTCGAGATAGACCCCGGTCACCTGCCGCTCGAGAAGGGCCTGACGGATCACCGCCTCGAACCCCTCCACATCCGCAGGGCTCACCGAATCCGGCTGGCCGAGGTTCGAGATCCAGAATATCTCCACGTCCCGCGGGCCCGCGAACGCGCGCATCCGGCTGGGGGGCTCGCGGGTGAAGCATAGGCCCCGATGGCCATCGCGGAGCCCGTCCAAGAATCGATGCCAGGCCGCGAGCGGGGCGGTCCCCTCGACAAGGAGCAATCCGTCGGGCGATTCGGTCCCGCCGTCCGCGGCCAGCCGATCGGACGTCTCGTTCGTGACCTCCCCCGGCAGGGGGATGGCTCGGGGTCGGGGCCGTGCCGCGTCGCGGGGGCCTTGGATCCGCGCGGGAAGGGTGGCCCGGACCTCCGGGAGC
>JBARHO010000005.1:0-2518 GCA_049799275.1 Thermoplasmata archaeon | reverse complement strand
CGCCAGCTCTCCCTCGGTGACCTCTGGCGCCCGGTGGTCGGCGTCAAGAAGGAATCCTCCGGGCTCCTACTAGGGGTCTCGGGAGGACGCATCGTGGACGGCCTCGATTTCGGCGAACAGGACCTCGAGGCGCTGGTGCTGGTCGGCATCCCCTATCCTCGCATGACCGCCAAACGACGCGCCTTGCGGGCGTTCTGGGACCGGGCGGCGAAGGGTCGAGGAGAGGAGTACGTCCGAACGGCGCCGGCCCGTCGCGCCGTCGTACAGGCGCTCGGACGGCTCATCCGGTCGGAACATGATCGAGGCCTCGTCGTCGTCCTGGACGCTCGCGCCCCGGAGCTCGGGGAGGTGCTGCCCGGGTTGGCCCCGATCGGGGATCTGTACGAGACCACCCGACGGTTCTACGGTCAACGCGCGAAATTCAACTATTCCTCGGCCGAGCGACCCGGGCCCGCACGCCCCGAGCTGACCCCACCAGAGAACCTAAAGCTCGAGGGATAACTGGACCCTGCGGCCGGAGCGACGTGATCATCACCCGTACCCCCCTGCGCGTGAGCTTCGCAGGGGGAGGCACCGACCTTCCGTCCTTCTACCGGGAGTTCGGGGGCGGCGCGGTCACGACCGCTGCGATCGACAAGTTCGTCCATGTGCTCGTGAACGACAAGTTCGACCGGTCGATCCGGGTCGCCTATTCGAGGACGGAGAACGTCGATCATCTCGATGACCTGCAGCATGGGATCGTCCGGGAGGCGATGCGGCTCACGGGCGTGACCGAGGCGCTCGAGATCCACACCATCGCGGACATCCCGTCGGAGGGGACCGGTCTCGGCTCTTCCTCCACGCTGACCGTCGGGCTCCTCAACGCCCTCCATGCCTACCGGGAAACGCTCCATGACCCGGCCCAATTGGCGGAGGAGGCCTGCCGCATCGAGATCGATACCCTGCACGGGACGCTCGGGAAGCAGGACCAGTACATCGCGGCCTTCGGCGGGGTGCAGTATTTCGAGTTCAACTCCGACGACACGGTCCGATCGGCCCCGATCCCGCTCTCGGCCGCTGCGCGCGACGATCTGTCCCAGCACCTCTCCCTCTTCTATACCGGCCTGACCCGCCAGTCCGAGGGCATCCTGAAGCGACAGGATGCCCGGACGGCGGACAACCGGGACTCGCTCCTTCGGATGAAAGTTCTCGCGGTCGAGGCCCGTCAGGCGCTGCTCCGCCGGGATTGGGCCGACCTCGGCCGGGTGATGGACGACGGATGGACCCTCAAGCGTACGCTGGCGGAGGGCATCTCGAGCTCGGTCATCGATCGGACCTACGCCCGGGCGAAGGAGCTCGGGGCGTTCGGGGGCAAGATCACGGGCGCGGGGGGCGGTGGGTTCCTCTTCCTCGTCCATCCTCCTCATAAGACCGAGGCCATTCGGGAGGCCCTGGCTCCGATGATGCGGCTCTCGATCCGTCTCATGCCCGAGGGCTCTCGGATCCTGTTCGTAGGACGATGAGGCAACCATGACGATGACGGTCGAGAACTATGTGAAGCGCTACGCGGACGAGATGCGATCGGTGATCAGCGAACCGTTCTTGGTGGACGGGATGGCCCAGATGGTCCCCGTTCTCCTCGCGGCCCGCGACCAAGGTCGAACGCTCTTCTTCTTCGGGAACGGAGGGAGCGCGTCGACGGCCAGCCACTTCGTGGTGGACATCGGCAAGGCCACCATCCGAGGGGATCAGCGCCGCTTCCGGTGCATCGCGCTCGTCGACAATGTCGAGAGCGTGACCGCGTGGGCGAACGACAGCGAGTACTCGAAGGTCTTCTCCGAGCAGCTCGCGACCCTGGGCCAGTCCGGCGACGTCGCGGTCGCCATCACGGGCAGCGGGAACTCCCCGAACGTGCTGGTCGCGGTCGAGGTCGCGAAGAAGATGGGGATTCACACCATCGGCCTCACGGGGATGGGCGGTGGGAAGCTCACGGCCAAGGTCGATATCCCGGTCGTCGTCCCCTCGAACAGCATGCAGCACATCGAGGACGTGCACCTCCTGATCTGCCACCTCTTGACCGCCTACTTCCGCGACGAGGCGCCGGCGGCCCCCGCTCATCGATGACGGTCCGCGTCCGGGACTACATGATCCTGGAGGTCATCAATGTCAAGGACACCGCGACCGTCGGAGAGGCCATCGACCGCCTGATGCGCACGCGCCATCACGGGTTGCCCGTGACCGACCGGGAAGGCAAGCTCGTCGGGTTCGTGAGCGCGAAGGAGCTCTTGCGGTCCTCCGTGAACCGCGACCGGCCGCTCTCCGAGATCATCCGGCCGGGGACCTACACCGCCACCGCGGACATGGCGCTCGATGACGTGGCCCGGATCATGTTCCGGTTCGGTCTCCGGGACCTTCCGATCACGGACGAGAACGGGACGCTCTGCGGGATCATCTCGAACCTGGACATCGTCCGATCCCACTTCGAGCGCGCCTCGCCCGCCAAGGCGGAGACGCTCAAGAACCTCCTCTCGGAACGCTA
>JBARHO010000004.1:0-6055 GCA_049799275.1 Thermoplasmata archaeon | reverse complement strand
CCGGCCGGATGCGGATCGGCCCATCCCGGTCCAGATCGGGATAGAAGGCGAGGATCTGCTCCTCGTCCTTGACCGGTCGCACGCCGCCGGTACGATAGTCGATCCGGGACGCGATCGTACCGCCGGTCGTGAGGAGCGCGATCCACGGCCCGGTGGGAGCTGACCGGGGGCCACGGGACATCGTTCGCTCATCGGCCGTCAACGGGATCGCCTTCGAGGGGAGCTCGCCGATCACCTCGAACTGGTCGTGCGGTTCGAGCCGGATGCCCGAGTTGTAGCCGCTCGCGAGCTTGATCTGGACGATACGATCCCCCGAGAACGCGCTCGATGGGACAAGCGTGCCTTCCGCGAGCGGGGCCCCGTTGCGGAGGATACGGATCCGTTGTCCCATCGGGAGGCTCCTCACCATCTCCCAAGGGTCGGGAGCGGGGTCGGGACTCATCGGATCGGACCGCTCCTCGTCGGATCCATCCCGGCGGAGTGACGGTCCACGACTAAAAACTGTACCTCCGTACCGAGGGCGCCGGCCCCGGTCTTTTATAGGACATCTTCCTCGCCGGGCGAGGAGCTGGTGCGCTCCCACCGCGTGCCCGTGTGGGGTAGCTACGGGAGTCAGGGACGTCCCCTGACCCGCTACACTGGATTATCCTAGAGGCCTGCGGAGCCTCAGACCTGGGTTCGAATCCCAGCACGGGCGTACCCAGCCGCGGGAAGGGTCGGGGCCGATGTCTCGGGCGATCCCGCTACGCGCCGGACAGGTAGGAGATCTCGATGGGCGACTGCACGACGAGCTCGAGCGGTCCGATCCACGGGTCGACCACCACCAGTGTGGAGCCGGTCGACACGTCCAGCGGCCCGATCGTTCCCATGTCTACCGGGCTGGGGACCGTCGAGACAGTACATGGGATCGGGGACCCTTCCGAGATCAGGTAGGCACCGGGCAGATCGACCGTGCTCCGGTTGATCTGGAACTCCGCATAGACGGCGGGGGGGAGGATCGCCAGAGCGTAGTCGCACCCGTTGGTCGCTAACGAATACTCTAACAAGAGGTCCGAGGCATTTGTGGGCACGATGACCGGCCAGGCGAAATACTGACCGGAGGAGATGTTGACGATGCCGGACGGTGCAACGATCGTAAGCCCGCGATCGAACTCGGCCACGATCGGCAGGACGGCGGTCAGCGACCCTCGGACAGCTCCAGGGCCGGACGTGTCGAGGTCGTAGATGCCGGGGAACAGGGTGATGTTCAGGGTGCCACTGGTCGACCAACAGGCCGGACACTCTGGGCCGTACGTCGGGGGACCGGTCGTCGCATTGTAGACGCCCACCTCTAAAGGATAGGACGAGACCCACGAACCCCTTAGATCGACCGAGGCTTGGAGGGAGAACTCAATTCTCGCTGAAGAGGAGGAGAACTGCGCGCACCTCGGCAACAGGACGGGGTCGGACGGGGTGAGGATCGAAGGTGGGAGGAACTGCGTCACAGATCCATGGCACGCCTCCACCACCGCCGGGTCCGTCGTGGGCGACGCGACGGTGAGCAACACGGCGCAGCCGGCGGAGATCGAGATGGCTGCCGCCACCACAACGAACACTGCCTCGCGCCGGTGGTCGTTCCCCGGGAGCACGATCCGCCCCACCGCGGTCGTTGGGTGCACGGCCGGCGGAGTGCATAAACATTCGACCCGGTCGACTCCAGGTGCCCGGAGTCGCCGGGCCGGAGGCGTCCGGGCCCGACCTGGCCGCCTGGACGCCTCCCTTGCATCACCGCTATCGATCCATCCCCCGGCAGGAACAGGAACGGGACCTCCGGCCGGAGCGACGGGCGGGCTAGGGCGGCTCGCCGGGCGTCGAAGGTTCGTGACCGATCTTCTCAAGCTTCCCGGATCTTCCTAGGGCGACCTGAGGACGCCCCCGGTAGTCCGATACCCAGCCTTCGATGATCCGGATATGATCGCCCTGGTCGATCGAGTCGACCTGAGTCCCCCAGAGGACCAGAGTGATCTCGCCGGTCGCATCCTTGAGCCGGACGTTCCGGACCTTCTGCAGGGAACCGTCCCGTCGACTGACCTCGCGAACGGCCTCCACTTCCGCCACCTTCGCCTCGAAGGTCGCAACGCGGCTCGGTCGCAGGTCCGAGATGAACGTGGCCGGCGGCTGGCTGGAGGGCATCCGAGGAGCTACCCCCTGCTCGGTTATGGCAGTTTGGTGGAGGACCAGCCCCCGCGAAACCGATTGTACCCGGCCCTTCACCGCGCGGGATGCGCGGGGACGATCGAGGGGACCCGATCGCCGAGCCACGATGGAGCGCGACCCCCGACGGTCTCGGGACCGGCCTGAGGTCGGATCGTGAACCCCCCGACCTACGAGGAAGCGTGTGAGCTGGAAGGGAAGACCCGGTTCCCGCTCCGTTTCGCAGAATCGAGGTCGTCGATCGAGTCGAGGACCGTGACCGCTCCTTGGCCCCGGGGGGTGAGCCGGTAGCGTTGACCCGCCGAGTGCGCCACCAGACCGCTCTCGGTCAGCTTCAACAGGTGGAACGAGATCTTGGAGGTGTCGTTGAGATGGGCCGCTCCTATGGTCTCCATGAACGTGCAGGGCCCTTCGGCCAATCGGCGGAGCACGAGCCGACGGATCGGGTTCGCCAGCGACTCCAGGGTCTTGTGGGCGTCGGCCGACACGATCGACGCGCGGACCGCGATCACTCCGGTCGCGGTGATCTTGTTCGGATCGTACCCTACAGCGAGCGGACCTTTACCGGCAAGAGCCGCCCGGATGCCTTCCAAAAGCGTCGCGATCTCCTCTTCGCGGTGACGCGCGAAGAGCTCCTCTACGGCGGCGAGGACCACGGCCGCTCGTTCCCGCTGGGCGACAAATCCCTCGACGGCATCGCGGATGCGGAAGGGGTTCTCGGGATCGAGGGGGATATGGCTGACCATCTCCGTGACCCGGACCGGTGGGGGGGAGATCAGCAGGACCTCGTACCCTCCCTCTGCGGCGAGCGCGCTCGCGTACTTGTCGGGGTCGAGGGGCTTGGCCCCGATCCGGGTGAGCGCCAGCTGCTGGCCCACGAGCTCGAGGACGCGCCGGACCTGCGCGGGCCGGACCGGTTTCCTCAGGTAGTCGAACGCACCCAACTGCAGGGCGTGGACGGCCGTTTCCACGGTCGCGTTGGCGGTGAGCATCACCACGAGGACCTTCGGCCAGCGTTCCTGGGCCTGTGCGAGAAGGTCCATCCCGCTGTGACGGCCCATCTTGAGATCGGTGAACATCACGTCGAACTCTTCGCTCTCCAGCGTCGAGATCGCGAGAGCAGCGGACGGGACCCCTTTCGCCTGGTGTTCGCCCTCGACGAGCAGAGCCACTAACCCGTCCCGAAAGCCGGTATCGTCGTCAACGACGAGGACGCGCATCCCCCCAGATCCTCGAACTGCGGGAGGCCACCCGAGTTCCGGACTCCTACAGAGGTACCCAATGGAGTGCTGCCCATTATGGTTATGGTCAACGATCACGTCGCTCGTGCCGATCCATCGGCCCGACGCGTCGAAGCGGTCGCGCCGCCTTGGCCATGGGACCGCTTGCCCCCGATAGCTCCTCAATTCCGATTAACGAGCGGATTAACCCTCTCGGGAGGGTTTCGGATCACTGTAGGAACAGTGGGGGGGACGATGCAGAAATCAACCTTGGCCAAGATCCCCAGCTCGACCAGTCGACCGGCCGGCATGGCGAGGGCCTAGCGGATCCACCATGCTCGGCTGGATCGTTCTGATCGTGATCGTCGTTGTCCTGCTCGTTTTCCTCGGGTACATCCACATCTGAGCAGTGGGGCCCTACGATCGGAGACGGAGCCGCGAGCCTGGCACGGGAGCTGTTGGCGAGCGTCACAGTTCGGCCATTGACCCTGGGTCCGGGACGCGGACAGTTCCGTTGTTGTGCCTCGGGTCGCGGACGCACGGTCAGGGGACGCCCGATCAGGACGAGGACCCGAGCCGGGGCATCCTCGGTCCAGCGTCTCGCTCGCCGGGTCCGCCCAGAACGGAGCCGACGATCGAAGAGGTGGCCCGCGTGACGTCCCACGACCCGACCTTCCGCGCGGAGCTTGTGCGCGCTGGGGCTCCCTCCCATACCAGCGGACCGGGGTGAACTGGGAACTTGGTCGCCCCAATGGCCGCCCCCGAGGATGCCTCGAAAGGGATCCGTCGGTTCCACACCGGTGCGGTCCTCGGCATCGCCGGTGGTATGCTCGGCCTGGTGCTCCCGATGCTGATCAACCTGGTGGCGTACCTCGGGTTGGACGGTCTCGTTCTGTTCGGCATGTCCCTCGTCCAGATCACGACGCTCCTCGTCCTCCTCGGGGCCATCCTTCTGGCGATCTCGTTGATCTGCTACCGATTTGGGTTCAGCCGGCTCCGGAAGTTCGATCGGTCGTTCTACATCGCCTCGGTGCTCTGTATCATCGGCTCGATCGGCCTGCTGCTGATCATCGTTCCGACCGCGTTGGTCCTCCTGGCCACCCCTTCCCTCGTCCATTGCGTCCGTTCTTCCCCGAGGGCGGCCGTCACGTGCCTCCGGACCGTTCAGCCGGCCGCCTCCTACTCCCTGGTCGCCGGCTTCTGGCTGGCCTGGGTGGGTGGGCTCGGGGTCGTCGTCGGGCTCCTCTTGGGGGGTCGCCGGTTCCGGGGCGGTCGGCTCGTCGCGGGAGCTGTGTCCTACGCCCTCCTTTTGTTGGTCCTGATCGATCCGTTCATCGCCGTGCTGTTCCCGACGGGGGGCTGGCAGTACCCGCTGCTGACGATCCCGGTACTGGCCATCCTCGCTCCGGCGTTCGTCTATTACGGCAGCCGGGGGACCGACGGCTATCAGGCCCCACGTGCTTCGGCAACGGTGGCCCCGTTCGGCGAATCGGGCTCCGAAAGGTAAGGCCTCCTTCCGTTCCTCCTCGGTCCATCGGAGGTTCGCCCGCTCGGTGGGAACGACCCCGCCGTTATCGGACGTGAAGGCGACCGGATCGGGGTCGCGCGGGTCCCGTCCGGTGGCCCCGGTTGAGGCCCATGAAGCGGGCCGATACCCGATCGCGTGCGAGGCACGCGGAACGAAATGAATACGCATAAATACGTCATCTGACCAATGAAAGGGTCATGATGTCCATGCCGGAACTGATGCTGACCTGCCGCTCCTGCGGACTAAGCCTTCGTTCCTCGGGCTCGTCCTGGGACCCCGTTCCGGGCCTGGTCGGAGGGGATCTCTATCGCTCGGCCACGGCCGGAAATGCGCGTGGGAAGGAGCACAACGGCACTCTTTGCGCCTGCCGCCCTCGATCGGACTGAAGGCTCCCGCGAAGATCGATGGTCAGGGGCGTCATCCGCCCGAAGCACCCCGGTTGTGGACGGATGTCGTAGCGGCCCGACGGCCGGGAGGCCCTCGAACCGGCCGCCTCGGTTCCACACCGTGTTCTCCCTCGCTCGCGGGCCGAACGAGGGGCCATCTCGATGTCATCCGGACGCGAGGCGTTTGATGAGCTCGAGGGGCGCGTCCCGGAGGGCCCGTCGGACATTCCTTTCGGCGAGCCCGGCACCCATCGCGATGGTTCGTGCTCGTTCGAACGGGATCAGCTCGCTCGTCCGGTGCGCATCCGAGTCCACGACCAACCCGGCCCCCGCGGCCAGCGCGGTGCGGGCGACGTGGCCGTTCGTCAAGGAGTGACCATGGTGGCCGCTGAGCTCCAAGAGGACCTCCTGGTCCCGGGCGAGCTCCGCATCCGAGCGGGTGAGCAGTCCCGGGTGGGCGAGCACATCGACCTGCCCGGATCCGATCGCGGCGTGGTTCGTGCCGGGCGGTACCGGCTCCGCGGGGGTCTCTCCGTGCACGATGACGATCTGGGCCCCTTGGTGGCGCGCGTTCCGGGCCGCGTCCGCGATCCTCCGCGGCGGCACCAAGGTGAGCTCGACCCCTACGTATGTTCGGAGCGGTTCCCCCTCCCAGGCCTTCGCGCACGCATGCAGGCGGTCGAGAAGTGGCTTCGGGTCCTCGAGGCCGATGTGATCGGTGATGGCGA
>JBARHO010000003.1:0-2466 GCA_049799275.1 Thermoplasmata archaeon | reverse complement strand
GCCTGGTGCAGGAACTGCACATCGAGCTCCTGGGTGAACGGGCGCCGGAGGCGCTCGAAGAGCTCGGGGGTCGTCTCGCCGAAGAAGGAGAGGATGTGGTCGGCCGAGAGGAGCTCGAAGCGATCGGTGTAGAAGGCGAAGCGCGCGAGCAGGTCGACCTCGTCGGTGAGCCCCTTCTTCTGGGTCGTCAACTGGTCCGCCTCGCGCACGAGCCGCCCGACCTCGTCATCGATGGGGACCCGCTTCGATTGGGCCAGGACCTCGTCCAGGGTCTGGAAGCGCCCCCGGACGGTGATCGGGACCGGCGGTAGCGCGCTCCGAAGGCCCCGGAACCGGATCAGCTGGTCGCCGACGGCCCGTACCTGCTCGCTGCCGTGCTCCGGCTCGAGGACGCTCAGGGCCTCCTTGCTCAGCGGCTCGACCTGGGCGACCCCCAGATCGTGCAGGACGGAGAGGATGACCTCCCGGTCGTTCTTGAGGCCGACAAGGCCCACCTTGACCATCGGGACGGGGCGCAGGAGGGGCACCGACCGATCACTCCGACGACTTGCCGCCGCTCGATCGGAACTCCCCGAAGAGAAGGTCGAGGATCCGGTCCTTGAACGCGTCGAGCTCCTTCCCCGTGCGGTGCGGGATGCCGTCCGCCGCGTTGCGGCCCTCGGCGAGGAGCTTCTCGACCTCGAGATTGACCTCGCTATGGGCGGCCTGGACGCTCACCGCACGCAACCGCTCGGCGTCGGTCCTCGCCTGCTGGACCTGGGACTCCGCATCGGCGCGCAGCCGGTCGAGCTCCGCCTGTCCCTGGGCCTTGACCCGTTGGGTCTCCCCCGCGACCTCGGCCTCGATCTCCTTGAGCTTGCGTAGCGTCTCGATCGAGGCGTCGCCCGAGGATCCGGTCCCGGCGGGAGGGTTCGTGGTCGCCATGGTGCTCAGAGGACTCCTAGGGCCTTCAGGATAAGAAGTAGCGCTGCGACCGCCCCCAGCTTGACGGCCAGCGAGAGGCGCATCGCCCACTGGAACCGCCGTTGGGCCGCGTTGAAGGGGGACGAACTATGCGGATGCACTGGCCGCGGCCTCCTCCCGTTCCATCTTACGCTTCACCGTCTTCAGCATCGAGAAGGCATCGCGCTCGAGCTCGTCGAAGCGGAACTTGATGTAGCGTACCGTCCCCTGGAGCCGCGGGATGAGCACGTTCTCGATCGCGCTCGCCCGACGCTTGGTCTTCTCGATCTCGTGCAAGAGCCGGCGGAGCGCGTTCTCCTTCTCCGCGATGTCCAGGATGACCTGGTAGATCCCCTGGAAGTACCGGATCGACTCGTTGATCGAGGTCGGGAGGTCCAGGAGCGAGGCCGTGCTGACGGGCGTGAACGATCCCGAGTCGACGCGGGGCGTCTTCACGCCCATCACGTTCTTCGTCGCCACGCTCACGTCATGGAGGTCCGGCAATAGCATCGAGATGTTCTCGAGGCGGGTCGGCCCTTCCATCATCTCGGCCACCCGGATCGAGGCGTAGCCGCGGGCGATCTTCTTCTGCAGGTCCCCCCGGAGCTCGAGTGCGGCCTTGGAGAGTTGAAAGAACTCGGCGATGAGCGCCGAGCGCTTCAGCTTGAGCAGATCGAGCCCCCGCTTGGCGAGGACGATGCGGCGGCGCGTGCGCAAGAGCTCGAGCCGTGTCGGTCGAACGTTCTCCTGGGCCATGCGCTCTTGGTCCTCGTGCGGATCACTTCGGGGGCGGCGGAGCGGGCTTCGCCTTCCGGTACTTCTGGACGAACTCCGGCTTGATCCGCTTGAGCTCCGATTCCGGTAGGTCGGAGAGGATGCTCCAGCCGAGATCGAGGCTCTCGTCGATCGACCGGTCCTCGTCGGGCCGCTGGTTGACGAACTCGGACTCGAAACGGTCGGCGACCTTGAGGTAGATCCGGTCCGTTTCGGAGAGCGATTCCTCTCCGACGATCGCGGAGAGGGCCCGCTGGTCCTTCCCGGTGGCATAGCTTGCGTAGAGCTGGTCGGCGACGCCTCGGTGGTCCTCACGGGTCCGTCCCTTTCCGATCCCCTGGTTCATCAGCCGCGAGAGGGAGAGCAGCACGTCGATCGGAGGGTAGACGCCGCGTCGTTGCAGGTCCCGGCTCGTCACGATCTGGCCCTCGGTGATGTATCCCGTCAGATCGGGGATCGGGTGGGTGATATCGTCGGCCGGCATCGTCAGGATCGGGAGCTGGGTGATCGATCCCTTACGGCCCTTGATCTTCCCGGCGCGCTCGTAGAGCGTCGCGAGGTCCGTGTAGAGGTACCCGGGGTACCCGCGTCGTCCCGGGACCTCCTCCCGGGCCGAGGCGATCTCCCGGAGCGCTTCGCAATAGTTCGTCATGTCGGTGAGCACGACCAGGATGTGCATGTCCCGCTCGTACGCCAGGAACTCGGCGGCGGTGAGCGCCATCCGCGGCGTGATGACCCGCTCCATGGAGG
>JBARHO010000002.1:0-1886 GCA_049799275.1 Thermoplasmata archaeon | reverse complement strand
CGCCCTTTCCCGCGGGAAGAGGGTCCGTATCTCGGACGACCGGGGGACCGATCTGACCCTGGGCCTCGTCCGTCGACCGATCCGCGTGGACATCGGACGAACGACGCCCGCCGAGCGGAAGCGACCGTTCAATCAGCTGGTCACTCTGCCGGCCGGCGCGGTCAGTTTGGCCCTGGACGAGACCGTGGCCGACGGAACGATCATCGGCAACCGGACCTGCTATTACGACGATGCGATCGCGACCTGAGGGGTCTTCAGTTTCCGGGACGGAAAGCTCACCCATGCCGAGTTCGAGAAGGGTGGGGAACGGTTCGACCGGGAGTTCAAGAAGGGACGAAAGGGGCGCGACCGACCGGGCCAGCTACGGATCGGGCTCAACCCGGAGCTCAACAACACGCCCCAGCTCGAGGACCGCGAGCTCGGCGCGGTGATGGTATCGCTCGGGAACAATCGGTTCTCCGGCGGCAAGAACGAGGCCGGGTTCTTCGGCTGGGTCGTCAACGCGGGTGCCACGGTCGAAGTGGACGGCAAGCCCGTGGCCGCCGGTCGCTGAAACCTTGCGCGCCTGGAGCGGGGTGGGTTCCCCGAGCAGGCCCGACGCGGTCGCATGCATTCCCACGCGGGCCGGTCTAGACCCGGCTGCTACGGATCGAGCTCCCGGTAGGACGGTGGCCACACGAGCTTGGGTCATTCTCGATCCAACACGGGCAGCAATAGGTGCAGCTCGGACATGCTTCGGTAGTACTCGATCTCCGGGCGGCCCGGATCGAACGCGTGAGCTTCGATCAACTCCTTGAAATGATCTCCCAGTTTTCCCGGAGCGATGATGTTCTCCCAGTCGCTCAGCTTTCGACGCACGTACCATCCGCCGGGAAGCACCCCCAGGTCCAGGCCCATCCGGCTGGGGTCATCGCCGGCGGTCGGTTCGACACAGGCGAAGTATTCCTCGCCCTCTTCGAGAAGCCGAAAGGCCCCGTAGAACTTCCGACCCTTCAGGGAAGGTAACTTCGACTCAAGGAGCCTCATCGCCCCGGCGGGCCCACTGCCGTTCATGTCCGCTCGCACGCGCAGAACTCGGGTCTCGGAACGTTCGACGTAAGTGTCCATGATCCACCGCTACGTGCGAACCACTTCCTGGGTTAAGGGCCCGAAAGAGAGGCCATGAAACCGTCGGTCCTATTGGGTCAGGCCCAAGCCGTCCTAGGGCAGAGGAACCCGGCGGCCCATCTATCCCAGGGGCGGTCCCGCGTGCACACGTCCCGATCCCGTGGAGAGCATCCTGGACGCGACACCCGCCTTCCGCATCTTCCTAAGAGAGGGGTCGATGGTGCCTGGACCCGAAGGATAACCCCCGTGCCTCCAACCCGGAAACGTTCAACCGGTAACGTACGAGTTGAAGTACGAGGAACGCCGAGCGGGAAGTCATGACGAAAGTAACGGGAACCAAGGAGAAGCCCTGGGAACTCAAGACGCCGAGCGGCCTTTCGACCTTCCAAGCGTACAAGGACGAGACATCGGACCCCCCACTACTCGTGGTGACCGTGGGAAGCACCACGTTGCAGTACCAACTCCGGTGCCTCGAGGATCTCCGCGCGATGTTGAAGGTGCACGGGGACTGGATGCCGCTGGGCAGCGCCGACGAGCAGAAGCCCGCGGCGTCCGGGACCGTCGAGGCCTGGGCTCGCGCGTCGACGAACCCGGTCGGCGGCTGGTATGGTGTAAAGAAGGGCCTTCGCGGTCGATTTGCGAACTACGTCCCTCCCGTGATGGAGGCGATCGGCTGGGCCGAAGTCGAGCACTTGCCGAAGAACAATAGGATGCGAGCTCGATAAGAGGCAAAAAGGGCCGGCAGGACCAACCGGGGATCCTCCTGTCCCGGCCCGGTC
>JBARHO010000001.1:0-1688 GCA_049799275.1 Thermoplasmata archaeon | reverse complement strand
TCACCAATTCGCTCACCGACAATGTCACCTCCATGAACGCGCAGACGCCGATGAACGAGAGCGAACGGATCAACATCCCGGTCGGGGCGCTCCCCAATGGCATTGCGTTCGATCCGACGGACCAGTACGACTACGTCGCGAACGGAGCGTCCGATAATGTGTCGGTCATCTCGGGCCTCGGTGCCCAGATCGGATCGGTCCCTGTCGGCATCGGCCCGGCCGGGGTGGCGTGGGACCCGGCCAAGTTGAGCATCTACGTGGTCACTACTGGTTCCAGCAACATCTCGGTGATCCAGGGTCTCACGGAGGTTCGAACCATTACCGGCCCGGCCGGAGCGGCGTTCCTCGGGATCGCCTACAACGCCCTCTCCGACGAGGTCTCCGTGACCGGGGACTCCTCTGGCGAGGTCTACATCTACCACTAGTCGGGGTTCGCGTTCGGGTCGTCGGTCGATCCCATCGCTCCGGTCTCGCCCGAGGCTCCCCGATAGCGCGGCCGGTTGTTCCCAAACAGGAAGTGCGAGCGAACGCGGGGACGATCGCGAGAGCCACCGAGACGGAACGAACCTACGATCTTTTCTTAGCCGTGGCGTGATCCGGACCCGTGGCCCCTCTGCTGATCGTGTTCGCGGGACTTCCCGGTAGCGGAAAGTCGACGCTAGCGCAGGAGATCGCCCGTCGGCAGCACGCGATTTGGGTGCGCGTGGACACGGCCGAGGCCGCGATGCTCCGATCCGGCCTCGTTCATTCGTTCGAGACGGGCCTCGCGGCGTACGTTGTGGCCCAGGACCTGGCCGCCGAGAACCTTGGGCTCGGTTGGGATGTCGTGATCGATGCGGTGAACGGGGTCGAGGAGGCGCGTGAGATGTGGAGGTCCCTCGCCAGGGACCAGGAGGCGACTCTGTTCTTTGTCGAGGTCGTCTGCCGGGACCCGGCCGAGCATCGCCGACGAGTAGATTCTCGGGAGGCCCCCACCCCGCCTATGCCCGTTCCCACATGGGAGGATGTGATCACGCGCGAGTACCGACCGTGGGAGGAACCCCTGCTCTCGATCGACAGCACCCGGCCTCTCCAAGAGAACGTCGACCGGATCGTACACCATATCTCCAGTAGGACGTCGAGCTGATCCAGGGTGTGTCGGGCGTCCTACAGGGTCGGCGAACGAAGGGGGCTCTAGACGGCCCCGAACGGCTGTCGGGATGGTCTCCGCTCGGCTCCTGCCGAATGGTCCTGGCCGGCCAGGTTCGTGGGTGCGGAACTCAGCCTCTGGACTGGATCGAAGCGCGGTGTTGTTGGCCGAGCCCGCGGTGCCTTGGACGGGCGGAGGGTGGAGGCCCATTGACTCGAACCGTCCCGGCCTATGAGAACTTGCTGGGCGGTCTCCTCTGGACGTGGGCGGGGATCCTCGTGTTCATTGGTCCCATCCAATTCGGTCAAGGAGCCGGGATGATGAATGCCGTTCCACTCTGGTACATCGCAGCTCCCGTCGGCGCCCTCCTTCTGGGGATCGGGGCCCATTGGCTTCTGAGATTCGATAGGATGCACCGGGCCAGTGCCGAGCTCCGGCGCGATCGCCCCGCTCCCCGTTGAGTGCTGGGCCGCTCTATCAGCGAGCGGAGGACTGGGACGACGGATCCGCCCGCCCGACCGATCCGCGAGGTCACGGGCACCTCCTTAAATACCCGACC